>NZ_JBHWBZ010000003.1:242572-274906 GCF_042735475.1 Kitasatospora sp. NPDC059577
AGATACAGTCCCACCTCGCGGCCGCGCCGCGGCGCCCCCGACAGGCGGGGGGGGGCGCGGGCCCCCGCCCCCCCCCCCGCCCCGCGCCCGCCCCCCCCCCCCCCCACAGCTCCCCGGCCGTGCCGCCCGGCGCGGCCAGCAGGGCCCGCACGCGCGGGCCGAAGTCCGCCGGCGCGGCGGGGAGCCGCTCGGCGACGGCCAGGGCGCCCTTCTCGTTCAGGCACCAGCGGCGGTCGTGGGCGTGGAGCGCCTGCACCAGGACCCCGAACGCCCGGGACAGGCACAGCGACACGTACAGGCCGTCCGCGCGGGCCGCGCCCTTCGCGGCGACGTCGAGCAGGAACCCCGCCTCCCACGCCGCGGCCGTCAGGGCCGCGCGCAGCGGCTCGGGGTAGTCGGCGGTCCGCCGCTTCAGTTCCGCCAGCCTGCCCGTCGGGTCGGCCAGCACCTGCCCGCAGGCCACCTCGCCGGCGTAGCAGGGCGACCAGAACCCCAGCGGGTGGCCGGGCTGCACGCCCACCTCGTAGCGGCCCACGCGGCAGTCCGCCCACACCCGTTCGACGCGGTCCAGGTCGCGCAGGATCCAGTCCACGGCGACCCCGTCGACCCGCAGCCACGCACCGCCGTTCACCCACGGTCCCCACCCGCCCGGTCCGGCCACCTCCACCCCGGGCCCGGCGAGCGCCCGCAGCGCCGCCAGGTCGAGGCCGTCGCCCCGGTAGTACACCCCGAGGTCCCAGTCCGACGCCGGACCGTGCTCGCCCCTTGCCCGGCTTCCCCCGAGCATCACTCCCACCACGCCCGGTACCGCGGTCAGTTGCCCGGCCATGTCCTCGATGATCGCCCGCATGGAAGGAGTCTGACAGACCGTCCGGAGCGGGCCCCGGGGCGGCCGGGGAGGTGCACCCACTCCCCGCCACCCTCAACCTACAACGCACGGGGGGACTTGCCGCAAGGCCCCGGTCGTGCCGCAGAATCACCGACTCGAAGCCAGGACCAGGGATATATGGGAGAGTCACGACGTGCGAGTGGTGTTGTCGACGTACGGGTCGCGCGGGGATGTCGAGCCGCTGGCCGGGCTGGCGGTGCACCTGCGCGCGCTCGGTGCGCGGGTGCGGGTGTGCGCGCCGCCGGACGAGGAGTTCGCGGCCCGGCTGGCCGAGGCGGGTGTGGAGGTGGTGCCGGTCGGGCAGTCGGTGCGCTCACTGGTGACCGGGTCGCGCCCGGCGCCGACGGACTTCCCCCGGCGGGCCGCCGCGCTGGTCGAGCAGTTCCACGAGGCGGTCCTCGTGGCGGCCGAACCCGGCGGCGCGGTGGTGGCGACCGGACTGTTCCCGGCCGTCGCCGGCGCGCAGGCGGCAGCCGAGAAGCTGGGCGCGCACTTCGCGTACGTCGCCCTGCAGCCGACCATGCTGCCCTCCCCGCACCACCCGCCGTTCGAGTACCCGATGCGGCCCTACCCGGCGGAGGTGACCGACAACCGGGAGCTGTGGGCGCTGAACGTCGAGGCCATGAACGCGCTGTTCGGCGAAGCGGTCAACGGCCACCGGGCGGCCGTCGGGCTGCCGGTGGCCGAGAACGTCCGCGACCACGTCTTCACCGACCGGCCGTGGCTGGCCACCGACCCGACCCTCGGCCCCTGGCTGCTCCCGGCCGACCGCGAGGTCGTGCACACCGGCGCGTGGATCCTGCCGGACGACCGCCCGTTGCCCGCCGACCTGGAGGCCTTCCTGACGGCCGGTGAGGCACCGGTGTACGTCGGCTTCGGCAGCATGCCGCTGCACGACGCGGCGGCCACCGCCCGGGCGGCCGTCGACGCCGTCCGCGCACAGGGCCGCCGGGTCCTGCTCGGACGCGGCTGGGCCCGGCTGGCCGAGGCCGACGGCGCGGCCGACTGCTTCGCCGTCGACGAGGTCAACCAGCAGGCGCTGTTCCCCCGGGTCGCCGCCGTCGTCCACCACGGCGGCGCGGGCACCACCACCACGGCCGCCCGGGCCGGCGTGCCCCAGGTCCTGGTGCCGCAGATCGTCGACCAGCCGTACTGGGCCGGCCGGGTCGCCGCGTTGGGCATCGGCGTCGCCCACGACGGCCCGACCCCGACGGCCGACTCCCTGTCCGCCGCCCTCCGGCAGGCCCTGACGCCCGGCATCGCCGAGCGGGCCGCGGCCGTCGCGGGCGGGATCCGTGACGACGGGGCGGCGGTGGCGGCGAAGCTGCTGCTGGAGGCCGCCGCCGGCTGACGGCCACCGGTGGACCACCGCGGGAGTGGGACGTCGGTCCTGCCGACTTCCCACTCCCGAAGGCTCGCTGCCGGACTGCTACCGGCCCGCCGGTCCCGCCGTCGTCCGGTCCCCGCGAGGCACCCCGCGAGGCATTCTGCGCAGCACGCCGTGAGGCACGCCGCGCCGGTCGTCGCGAAGGGCCGCGCGCAGGGCGAGGTGGGCCAGCCAGGCCAGCCCGAGGGCGAAGGGCGCGGCGGTGTCCTCGGGCGGGCCCGGGACCGCGGTGCAGACCGCGGTGACCAGCAGCGGCACCCACGGCCGGAGCAGCAGGTGCCGGGCGAGCGCGCTCCCCGCCTGCGGAACGAGCCCCGCCGCGAACGGGATGAGCAGCCCGGCCACCGCGAGCGGGACGGTGGGACCGCCGTGCTTCACCGCCTCGAACCCCGCGAAGGCGAGCAGGAAGAGCCCCAGCGAGCCCCACCCCCACCGGCCCGCCACCGTCCTCGTCGACACCGCGACCGCATCCGCGTCCGCGCCGGAACCCGCATCCCCCTGAACCGTCATCCGTCCAGGAGACCACGCGGAAGGGCTCGCACGCCGGGCGCCCCGAGGATCCGGTCACCGGGCCCGGCGGTCAAGGGACCTGCCCGGTCACGAAGTCGGCCCGGTCAGGAAGCCGACCCGGTGACGAAACCCGGCCCGGTCAGGAAGCCGGCTCGGTCAGGAACTTGGCGTCGCGGTCCTGCAGCCGGTTGCCGGCCTTGTCGTAGAACTCCCAGGACGTCGCCCGTACGGTCCCCGGGCGCGCCACCACCATGCGGCGGGTGGGGGAGTCCCCGACGGTGACGGCCTCGGGCTCGGTGCTCGTGCCGTTCGCCCAGTGCACCACCACCCGGCCGACGTCGGGGCCCAGGGAGATGACGACCACGTCCACCGGGGGCACGATGCCGTCCTTGCTGCTGCGGCCGAACAGGCCGCCGCTGAAGTCGGCCGCGCTGCGCGGGTCCAGTCGGCCCGGGGCCGGGGTGTCACCCGCCGAGTCGTGGCCGAGGCGGACCCCGTCCACGACGAAGTACGTGTCGATGACATCCGAGTCGGCCTGCCAGTACTGGGCGACGTACTCCGGGGTCGGCTTGGCGATGTTCGAGTCGAAGGGAGCGCGCTCCTGCCACACCGCCAGCGCCTGCTCGTACGCCCGGTCCTTCGGCGCCAGCGGCCAGAGCGCCTGCCAGATCTCCCAGGTCTTGCCGTTGGCGACGCCCTGCCCCAGCCGCACCCGGACCGGGGTGAACGGGTCGCGCGCCCCGGGGGCGGCGGTGGTCGCCGGAGCGGCGGCCGGTCCGACGGCGACCGGACCGCTGCCGGCGGCGACGGCGGCGCCCGTGGCCGCCGGGTCCGGGCGCAGCTGGGTCAGCGCCCCGCCCGACAGGGCCACCACCGAGGCCAGCGCCACCGCGCCGACCACCGTGCGGCGGCGGTTCCGCAGCCGGCGGCCGCCCGCCACGATGTCCGCGACCGGCGCCGGACCGACCTTCGCGCCGGCCGCCGCCTCCGCGAGGCCGAGCCCGACCCACAGGTCCTTGTCGCCGTCCACGTGCGCGCTCATACCGTTCCTCCGATGTGTGTCGTGTCCTTGAGTCCCACCAGTTCGGTGACCTGCCGCAGCCGCGCGATGCCCTTCGCCGCGTGGCTGCGCACCGCACCCGCCGAGCAGCCCATGGCCGCCGCGGTCTGGCTGTCGCTCAGGTCCTCCCAGTGCCGCAGCACCACGGCCTCCCGCTGGCGCGGCGGCAGGGTGGCGAGCGCGGCCAGCAGCGCCCCGCGCTGGTCGGACCGGGCGTACCCGTCCTCCACCGCCGCGGCGTCCGGCACCGTGTCCACCAGCAGCTCCGGCGGCCGGCGCCGCCAGCGGCGGGCGTGCTGGTTGACCAGGATCCGCCGCACGTAGGCGTACGGATCGTCCGCGCGGCGGACCTTCGACCAGGCCGCGCAGGCCTTCTCCGCTGCGGACTGCACGAGGTCCTCCGCCGCGTACTGCTCCCCGGCCAGCAGGTACGCCGTTCGCACCAGACGTGGCCAGACCGCGACGACGAACGCCTGGAACTCCTCGTCCCGCCCGCTCTTCGTGTCTCCCATGAGCACCTCCTCACCCGCTCAGAGCCCGTGCGCGGCCGGAAGCGCTTACTTCCGTCCCGGGTTCGTTCATCCGGTGCTACGGCCGGGCGGGCCGCCGGGGCTCGGTGAGGTGCGGCGGGAACGGCGGACCGCGCCGGGAGGGGGTGAGGTGCGGCGGGCCGGTGAACCGCGGTGCGCCCGAAATCGCTTGGCGATCGCGGAAGGGGCCGTTAGCATCCGCCGAATGATCATTTCTCATGACGTGGCGGGCAGCGGACCCGCCGTGGTGCTGCTGCACTCCTCGGTGTGCGACCGGCGGATGTGGGACGCGCAGTGGCAGCGGCTGGCCGACGCCGGGTACCGGGTGGTGCGGGGCGACTTCCGAGGGTTCGGCGAATCGCCGCTCGCGCAGGCGCCGTACAGCGACGCCGGTGACGTGCTGGCCCTGCTGGACCACCTGGGCATCGGGTCCGCGACGCTGGTCGGCGCCTCGCACGGCGGGCGGATCGCCCTGACGGTGGCCGGGCTGCGACCGGCGGCGGTGACCGCGCTGGCCCTGCTCGCACCGGGCATGCCCGGGCACCTGCCCAGTGAGGAACTGCGGGCCTTCGGCGGGCGCGAGGACGAGCTGATCGAGGCCGGTGACATCGACGGGGCGGTCGAGCTCAACGTCGAGACCTGGCTGGGGCCGGAGGCGGACGAGGCAACCCGCGCAAGCGTGCGGCGGATGCAGCGGCACGCCTTCGACGTGCAGGCGGACGCCACGGTCGGCCCGGACCGGGAGGAGGTCGACCTCGCGCTGATCACGGCCCCGACCCTGGTCGTCGGCGGCGCCCACGACGTGCCGGACTTCCGGGGGATCGCGGCGCACCTGCCGACCGTCCTGCCGAACGCCCGGCACCTGGAACTGCCGTGGGCCGGCCACCTGCCGAACCTGGAGCGGCCGGAGGAGACGACGGCGCTGCTGCTGGACTTCCTGCGGGAGACGGCGCAGGTCTAGCGGGCGGGGCGTGGGGCGGCGGCCGGGACCGGCGCCCCGGGCCCGGTCACGGCGGAGCGGGGTCGCGGGGCCGCGGGCGCGCGCGGAGCGGGGTCGCGGGGCCGCGGGCGCGCGCGGAGGGGTGCGGGCCCGGCGACTATCGGCCACGGCGGCGAAACCCGGGACTCGAACGTGTGTCGGGCGCCATCATGGCCGGGTGCACTTCATCTCGGAGATCAGCTCGGACGGCGTCTCGCAGCGCGGTTTCACGGTCGACGGCGTGCCCGGTGTGCTGTGGCAGCCGGAGGGGCCGCCGCTCGGCGGCCGGCCGCTGGTGCTGCTCGGGCACGGTGGTGGCGGCGACAAGTTGGGCATGGCGGAGCGGGCCCGGCGGTGCGCCGCGCGGTACGGCTTCGCGGCGGTGGCGCTGGACGCCCCGGGGCACGGGGAGCGGCCGCGCAGTGCGCAGGACGAGCGGTTCGTCACGGAGATCGGGGAGTTGCTGGCCGCGCGGCGGCCGATCAGCGCCTGGGTGGCGCGGCACACGGCGGCCCTCGCGGAGCGGGCGGTGCCGGAGTGGGTAGCGGTGCTGGACGCGCTCGGCGGGGCGGGGGAGGGCTTCGGGCCGGTCGGGTTCTGGGGGTTGTCGCTGGGGAGCGTGGTCGGCATCCCGCTCGCGGCAGCCGAACCGCGGATCGCCGCCGCGGTGTTCGGGCTGACGGGGGCCGCCGCTCAGGTGGAGGCGGCGGGCCGGGTGGGTGTGCCGACGGAGTTCGTCCTGCAGTGGGACGACGAGCTGGTCCCGCGCGGGACGGCGCTGGCGCTGTTCGACGCGTTCGGCTCGCGGGAGAAGACGCTGCACGCCAATCCGGGCGGGCACCTGGAGGTGCCGGAGTTCCAGGTGGCGGCCTCGGAGCGGTTCCTGGTCCGGCACTTGGGAATCACCGAGTAAAACTTCGCAAAGAATTTCCCTCTTCAGCGACCTCACCGGCCGTCATTTCAACAAATTGTTGCAGCTCAGCGCCCTGATCGTCACGCTTCGTCGACTTGACGTAGCTCCCCGTGCGCATTCTGGTTCGCAATCCGTCGGAGTACGGTTCCGGAGGAATCGCCGGGGGTTGCTTCCGAATCCACCGGCCGTACCGGGAATTGGTGCGAAGCATGGGTCAGGGCAAGGGTGGGGAGGGCGCGGTCGGGGCGGCTCGTCCGGCATCCGGCGGGACGGCATCCGTCGGGACGGCATCCGTTGGGACGGAATCCGTCGGGACGGCGTCCGTCAGGGTGGTCGCGGAAGTCCTGCGCGGTGTCGCACAGGTCGACTTCATGCCGTCCGTCGTCTGCGGACTCCTCTTCGTTGCCGCACTGTTCGCGGCCGGCCCGCCGTACGGGCTCTACGGTCTGCTCGGCAGCGCCGTCTCCACCGCCGTCGCGTACGCGCTGGGGCTCGACCGGAGTGCGGTCGGGGCGGGGCTGCACGGGTACAACGGGTGCCTGGTGGCGCTGGGTTGCGCGGTCCTCCTCGGGGCCGGGCAGCCGGCCACGGTCGTGCTGGCGGTGCTCGGATCGGCCGCCGCCGTGGTGGCCACGGCGGGGCTCGGGGCGGTCCTGTCGACGTGGCGGATCCCGGCGCTGACCGCGCCGTTCTGCCTGGTCGCGACGGCCGTCACGGCCGCCGCCCCCGGATTCCGGCGGCTGTGGCACGGCTCCGGGACGTCCGGTGCCCTGCCCGTGGCGGCGGGCGGGGAGAGCGGACCGGGCTGGGGCGAACTCTGGCGCGGGTTCTTCGCGAACATCGGCCAGGTCTTCTTCATGCCCCAGTGGTACGTCGGCCTGCTGTTCCTGGCCGGCCTGTTCGCCGCGAGCAGCCTGGCGGGCCTGATGGCCTGCGCGGGCAGCGCCACCGGACTGCTCGCCGCCTGGGGGCTGGGCGCGCCCGCCGACGCCGTCGGGCAGGGGCTGCTCGGCTACAGCGGCGTCCTGGTGGCGCTCGCGCTGTGCGGCGTGTTCGTCGCCCCCAGCGGCTGGAGCGCGGCCTACGCCCTGCTGGGCGCGGCCGTGGCGACGGTCCTGACCCCGGCGCTCGCCGCGATCTGCGCGCCCTTCGGCGGCCACGCCTTCACCTGGCCGTTCGTGCTGACCACGATGCTGTTCCTGGCGGCCGTGCCGGCCGTTCCCCGTCTGCGCCGGGTCTGATTCTCCGTCCAACTCCCCTGCATTTCATCGGATCCTCGGAAAGGAAGAGTGATTCCCGTGAATCTCTCGCCGCGTGAGATGGACAAGCTGTACATCTACGTCGTGGCCGACCTGGCCCGCAAACGCCGCGACCGAGGCGTCAAACTGAACTACAGCGAGGCCTGCGCACTGATCAGCGAGGCCATCATGGAAGGCGCCCGGGACGGCCGCACCGTCGCCGAGTGCATGGAGATCGGCAAACACGTCGTCGGCAACGCGGACGTCATGCCCGGCGTGCGCGAGATGCTGCCGCTGCTCCAGGTCGAGGCCGCGTTCCTGGACGGCACCAAACTCGTCTCCTGCCACGACCCGGTGGGTGCCTGAACCATGGCACGACCGCAGCCCGCCACCGTGGTGCTGGCCGGCGGCCACGAGAGCCACGGCGGACGGGACCTGGCCGCGCTGGTGGCGGCCGACCCCGCCGTGCACGCCGCCGCCCCCGCCGGACGCCCCCTCACCGAGGCGGTGCGGTCGGCGCTGGCCGACGGCGAAGGTCCGGTGTGCGTCGTGCCGATGACGCTCGGCCGCGACCCCCGGCTGGTGGCCGACGCCGCCCGGGCCCTGCGCTGGCTCGCCGCCGGGGAGGGCCGCGGCCGGCTCGCCCTGACCGCGCCCTTCGCCGCCGCCGAGCACCTGGTCGGCTGGCTGCGCGCCGCGGCCGGCCCCGCCCCCGACGGCGCGCTGCTGGTCACCGCCCCGGCGGCCGGCCCCTTCGAGGACGCCGAGCTGTTCCGGATCGCCCGGCTGGTCCGCCAGTACGGGCGGCACCGCTGGGTGGAAGTCGCCTTCGAGGGCGGCGACCCCGACCCGGTCGAGGGAGCCGAACGCTGCCGCCTGCTCGGAGCCCGCGAGGTGACGGCCGTTCCGGCCTCCTTCGGCCCGGCCCCGCACCCGGCACCGTCCGGGGCCCGCGACGGCGGTCCGCTGCTGCGGCCGGCCGCGCTCGCCGGCGTGGTCGCCGCCCGGACGGCGGCGGCGCTGCACCTGCTCGGGCACGGGGAGGACGGCATCGCGGCCGGCCTCGACGCGGAGCACGGGCACGGCTACGCCCACACCCACGCCCACACCCACGCCCATGGCCACATCCACGGGCCGGGCGAGGCACACCACCACGGCCACCCGCACCCCCACCAAGCCCACCAGCACCACCCCCACGCACCCGCACCCACCCCCCACTGAACCGGCAGAGAGGAAGGCCAGCCATGTCTGGTGGCGCCGCGTACCTGTACGGCGACGACCCGGTGGAGATCAACGCCGGCCGCGCCAAGGTCACCGTCACGGTCAGCAACACCGGCGACCGGGCGATCCAGATCGGTTCCCACTACCACTTCTTCGAGGCCAACCGCGCCCTCGACTTCGACCGCAACGCCGCCTTCGGCAAGCACCTGGACATCCCGGCCGGCACCGCCGTCCGCTTCGAGCCGGGCGACACCAAGGACGTCACGCTCGCCGAGTTCGGCGGCCACCGCCGCCTGGTCGGCTTCAGTAACCTGGTCGACGGCGGCACCACCGCGCCCGCCACCCGGGCCCGGGCCATCGACCGGGCGATCGCCCTCGGCTTCAAGGGCACCAACCTCGACCTCAAGGAAGACCGGCCCCGGGACTTCCCCACCGAGATCCACCAGGAAGGCGTCCGCTGATGGCCATCCTCTCCCGCAAGCAGTACACCGACCTGTTCGGCCCCACCGTCGGCGACCGCTTCCACCTCGCCGACACCAACCTGGTGGTCGAGGTCGAACGGGACTTCAACCAGGGCCACTACGGCGACGAGGCCGTCTACGGCGGCGGCAAGGGCATCCGCGACGGCATGGCGCAGGACCCGGCCGCGACCTCCGCCCAGGGCGCGCTCGACCTGGTCATCACCAACGTGGTCGTGCTGGACCCGGTGCTCGGCGTCGTCAAGGGCGACATCGGCATCAAGGACGGATTCATCACCGCCGTCGGCAAGGCCGGCAACCCGCACACCCAGAGCGGCGTGCACCCGCGGCTGGTGATCGGCCCCGGCACCGAGGTGATCTCCGGCGAGCACCTGATCGCCACCACCGGCGGCATCGACACCCACATCCACTTCATCGCCCCGCAGCAGGTGCAGGAGGCGCTCAGCAACGGCATCACCACCCTCATCGGCGGCGGCACCGGCCCGTCCGACGGCACCAACGGCACCACCTGCACCCCCGGCCCGTGGAACATCGGCCGGATGTACCAGGCCGTCGAGGACCTCCCGGTCAACGTCGGGCTGCTCGGCAAGGGCAACGGCTCGCTGCCCGGCGCGCTGCGCGAGCAGGTCGAGGCGGGCGTGTGCGGCCTCAAGGTGCACGAGGACTGGGGCAGCACCCCGGCCGCGATCGACAGCGCGCTGGGCGTCGCCGACGAGTACGACGTCCAAGTGGCCATCCACACGGACACCCTCAACGAGTCCGGCTACTTCGAGGACACCCTGTCCGCGATCGACGGCCGCACCATCCACACCTTCCACACCGAGGGCGCGGGCGGCGGCCACGCCCCCGACATCATGCGGATCGCCGGCGAGCCCAACGTCCTGCCGTCCTCCACCAACCCGACACTGCCCTACACCGTCAACTCGGTCGACGAACTGCTCGACATGGTGATGGTCTGCCACCACCTCAGCCACGACATCCCCGAGGACGTCTCCTTCGCCGACTCCCGGGTCCGCGCCGAGACCATCGCCGCCGAGACCGTCCTGCACGACGAGGGCGTCATCTCGATCTTCTCCTCCGACTCGCAGGCGATGGGCCGGATCGGCGAGACCTTCACCCGCGCCTTCCAGACCGCCCACCACTGCAAGGACCAGCGCGGCAAACTGGCCGGCGACAGCGAACGCCACGACAACGTCCGGGTGCTGCGCTACCTCGCGAAGCTCACCATCAACCCGGCCGTCGCCTCCGGCACCGCGGACCACATCGGCTCGCTGGAGCCCGGCAAGCTCGCCGACATCGTGCTCTGGCCGATCAACTCCTTCGCCGCCAAGCCCAAGATGGTGATCAAGGGCGGGGTGATCAACTGGGCGCTGATGGGCGACCCGAACGCCTCGCTGCCCACGCCCCAACCGGTCTACTACCGGCCGATGTTCGGCGCGTACGGACGGGCCAGGCAGGCCACCCGGGTCTCCTTCATGTCACAGGCCGCGGTCGACCTCGGCGTCCCGGAGCGGCTCGGGCTGGACAGCCGGGTCCTCCCGGTGCGGCGGTGCCGGTCGGTCGGCAAGCAGCACATGGTGCGCAACGACGCGCTGCCGAAGATCGCGGTCGACCCGGAGACGTACAAGGTCACCCTGGACGGCGAGCCCGCGACCATCGAGCCGGCCCGTGAACTGCCGCTCAACCACCTGTTCTACCTCGCGTGAGCGCGGCCTCCCCGGCGGACGGCACGCCTCGCGCGAGCGCGGCCTCCCGGGCGGACGGACCCGTCCGTGTCGGTGGGTCCGCCCCCACCGCCCCGGGCGCGGGCAGCGCCGCCGAGGACCGGCTGGACGCCCTGCTGGTCTGCCTCCAACTCACCGACTCCGCCTTCCCCAGCGGCTTCTACACCCTGTCGCACGGCCTGGAGGGCTACGCCCAGGCCAGGGCCGTCACCCCCGACACCCTCCCCGACCTGCTCGCCGACCTGCTGCGGCACGGCGTCGGACCGTCGGACGCCACCGCGCTCGCGCTGGCCCACCGCGCCGCCTCGGCGGGCGACTGGGACCTGCTCGCCGAGACCGACCAGCGGCTGCACGCCACCAAGCTCAACCGTGAGCTACGCCTGGCCGCCACCCGGACCGGACGCCAACTCCTGGACATCGCCCGGGAGTCGGTCGGCGGAGAACCGCTGGAGCGGTACGCGGCACTGGTCGCGGACAAGCGCGCCCCCGGCTGCCAGGCGGTGGCCGCCGGGGTGGCCTACGCCGCGGCCCGCGTCCCCGTCGAACAGGCCGTCACCGGCGATCTGTTCGCGTTCTGCACCAGCTTCGTCGGCGCGGCGCTGCGCCTGCGGCTGACCGACCACCGCCGGGCGCAGGTGGTGCTACGGGCTGCCGCGCCGGTCATCCGGGAGGTCGTGGCGGCCGCGCTGGAAAGGGAATCGGCCGACCTCGGCGGCTGCGTGCCCGTCGCCGACGCGATGTCCGGACGGCACGAACGGGCCGAGGCCCGGCTGTTCGCGACCTGAACCCGCGGCTCCGTGCCTCACACAGCACCTTCGAGCCGGCAATTTCGCACCAGAGGAGGAGAGTTGACCGAGAACGTGCTCCGCGTGGGCATCGGCGGACCGGTGGGCTCCGGCAAGACGGCGCTGATCGAGGCGCTCGTCCCGGTACTGATCGCGCGCGGCCACCGCCCCGCGGTCATCACCAACGACATCTACACCCAGGAGGACGCCCAGCACGTGCGCCGCGCCCTGGCCGGAGTGCTGGACCCGGAGCGGGTCGTCGGCGTGGAGACCGGCGCCTGCCCGCACACCGCCGTCCGGGACGACCCGACGATGAACCTCGCGGCCGGGGCCGAACTCCTGGAACGCTTCCCGGACGTCGACACCCTGCTGTTCGAGTCCGGCGGCGACAACCTCACACTGACCTTCAGCCCCGTGCTGGTCGACCTGTTCCTCTTCGTCCTCGACACCGCCGAGGGCGAGAAGATGCCCCGCAAGCGCGGCCCGGGCATCACCGAGTCGGAGCTGCTGGTCATCAACAAGATCGACATCGCCCAGTACGTCCGCACCGACCTCGGCATCATGGAGTCCGACGCCCGCCGGGTGCGCGAGGGCGGCCCGGTCGCCCTCACCAACTGCCTGACGGGGGAGGGGCTGGAGGAGATCGCGGCGTTCCTGGAGACCTTCCGGAAGGTGCCCGCGTGACCGTGACCGCGACCGCGGCCGAGGAGGACCCCGTACCACCGGCGGTGCCCCGGCTCGACCCCCGGCACTACGAGCCGGCCCGCGTCCCGCACGAGGTCCGCCGCCACGCCGGGACGCCCGACACCCTCGCGGTCGGGCGCCCCGGCAAGGTCGGACTGCTGGAACTCGCCTTCGAGCGGATCGGCGGACGCACCGAACTCACCGGCCACTACCAGAAGTCGCCGCTGCAGATCATGCGCCCGCTGTACTACGACCCGGCCCGCCCCGACCTCGCCGTCACCTTCCTGCTGTCCACCGGCGGCGGCATCCTGCAGGCCGACCGGCTGCGGACGGACGTGCGCTGCGGCGCCGGCACGGCCGTCCACCTCACCACCCAGGCGGCCACCAAGGTCTACCGGATGGAGCACGACTACGCGACGCAGCTCGTCCACCTGACGGCAGGCCCCGGCGCCTACGTCGAGTACCTGCCCGAGCCGGTGATCCCCTTCGTCGACTCCCGCCTCTACCAGCGCACCGTGCTGACCGTCGACCCGGACGCCACCGTGCTGGCGAGCGAGACCGTCCTGGCCGGCCGCCTCGCCCGGGGCGAGCGCAACGCCTACCGGGTGTTCGCCTCGGACCTCGACGTGCGCCGCCCGGACGGCAGCCCGGTGGCCCTGGACGCGGTGCGGCTGGAGCCGTCGCGAGGGCGCGCCGGCGGCAGTGGAGTCGCCGGCGCAGGCAGCGGCGTGACCGGTCCGGCCGTCCTCGCCGGGCACGACGTGATGTCCAGCCTCTACGTCCTGAGCCCGCTCGCCCCGCCCGGACGGGTCGCGGACGCCCTGCACGAGGCCCTGGCCGACTGCGGCCTGCTGTACGGCGTCAGCGTGCTCCCCCGGGACAGCGGCGCCTGGCTGCGCCTGCTCGGCTCCGACACCCGCGCCTGCGCGGCCGCGCTGCGGTCCGCCTGGGACGCGGTGCGCCGGCTGCTCATCGGTGCGCCGGCGCCGGAACTCCGCAAGACCTGAGGCCCGGCCGACTCCGCAGGACCTGAGGCCCGGCCGGGGCCGGGTTCGGCGGTCGGGGTTCGGGGTTCGGCTCAGGCGTCGGCAGGGTGGTCGGCCTGGGTGTCGACCCGGAGGTCGGCGGCGGCCGTGGTGGTCGCGGATGCCTGTCCGTGGGCTCAGGTGGAGGCGGCGAGGCGGGTGACGGCTTCGAGGCATTCCCGGGCGGTGGCGCGGACGTACGCCTCCGGGTCCGAGGCGGCCGCGTGCTCCAGAGCGGCGGAGGTCCCGGGGTGGTCCGGCCACTGCCAGGCCAGCATGGTCAGCGCCTGGCCGCGGACGTTCCGGCCGGGGTCGCCCGACGCCCGGGCGAGGACGAGGGCCTCGGCGTCGTCCGGGGCGAGCACCGCGTAGTGGCTGAGCGCCGCGGCGCGGACGGTGGCGTCGGAGTCGGCGGTGGCGCGGTCGAGCAGGACCGGGAGCGTCTCGTGGTGCGAACCCCGGTACCGGGCCAGGAGGTCCAGGGCCGTCAGCCGCAGCCCGGAGTTCTCCGAACCCGTCGCGGTCCGGGTGAGCAGCAGCACGGTCCCGGGGCCGTCGGAGTCCAGCCGGGCGAGCCCCTCCAGGGCGCGGCGGCGGGTGCTGGGGCTGCGGTCGTGCAGGGCTCGATCGCGCAGCACCGGCAGGACGGCCGGGGCGTCGGTCCGCCAGCGCGCCAGTTCGCGGACCGCGGCCTCCCGCACGTTGTTCTGCACGTCGCCGACGGCCCGGTCGAGGAACAGCGGAAGGACGCCGGGGTGCCGCGTCCAGGACTCCGCGAGGGACTGGAGGGCGTCGCACCGGACGGAACCCGTCCGGCCGTTGGCGGCGAGGTCCATCAGGACCTCGGGGTCACCCGGTTCCCTCGGGCGGAACGCCTCGACCGGGACGTCCGCCGGCCGGTGGTTCTCCAGGGCGCTGCCGGAGAACAGCGGCCGGGCCGCGGCCGCCTCGATCTCCGGCAGCAGGGGCCTGACGTCCGGGTGGTCGGGCCACCCCTCGGCCAGTTCGACCAGCACCTTGTGCCGGAGCGAGGTGGTGGACCGTTCGGCGGCCAGGGCCAGCAGTGAGGGCACGATGTCGGGGTGGTCGGCCCACCGGCGGGCCAGCGCGGTGACGGCGGAACCCTTGTTGTTCGGGGAGGTGAAGGCGGCGAGGGCGAGGGAACGTCCGATGACGGTGTGGCAGGTGACCGCCGCCGTGATCTTCACACTGGTCGACGAGGTGAACTGGCCCCGGAGGTGGAACCACCGGAGGTAGCGGTCGCGCCCGGTCCAGGAGGGAACCGCACTGAGGGCGGACAGCGCGGCGAGGAGCGCGTCCACCCGGAACGCGAAGGAGGTGTACTCCGCGAGGAAGCCGGTGAGGTCGTCGACCGCCCGGTCGCTCTGCGCACGCAGCAGCCCGATCTTCCGCACCTCGGCCAACGACCGGATCGCCAGGACCAGCGAGGACTCGTCGCGCCGGTCCAGCAGGTGGTCGATCACCGCGGCCGCGTCCGGCTCGCTCAGCTGGTTGACGACGAGCAGCAGCACCTCGTGCCACGCCGGATCGTCCGCCCGGCGCGCGAAGACCTCCTCGATCAGGCCCTGCGGCGTCCACTCCCGTCGCACCGTGTACCGGTGGACGACGTCCTCCGCCGCCAGGTGCTCCAGGAACGCCCGGTGCACGAAGCCGTACACCTCGCCGCCGTAGCGGGCCAGGATGAAGTTGCGCTCGCGCAACTCGTCCCTGAGGGCCCGGGCGGCGGCCAGGCACTGGTGCGGCGGCAGGCCGAACTGGGTGAAGTACTCCTGGAACACCGCCTCCAGCTCCGCCGCGTGGATGTGGTTCCCGGCGATGCCGCCGGTGCCCTCCTGCATGCGGCGGGCCAGGAGGCGCAGCAGCTCCATGCGCTCGCGGTCGTCGAGGAGCTCGATCGCCTCGGCGGCACCGGACTTCAGCGGGGTGCTCAGGTGCTTGGTGTCGCGGTCCCAGTGGGCGACCAGGACCCGCACCGCGTGCTCGTAGACGCCCCGCCGGTCCCGGGGCAGCGTCCGCCGCCGCCCGATGATGGCGAGGATCGTCAACAGCAGTGGATTCCCGGCGAGTTCGCGGATCGGGCGGGAGGCGTTCACCGCGCCGGTGATGCGGTCGACCAGGCGGGCCGCGAGCTCCGGGTCCGCCGGGCAGGAGATCGCGTACCAGCGGCGGGCGAAGTCGGCGATCCGGCCGGGATCCAGGTCCTGCAGCATGAAGTGGGTGAAGCCGGCGCCGCCGAGGGCCGCGCGCTGGTAGCCGATGACCCGCGAGGTGACGACGACGCGCACCCGGTCGTACCGGGCCGCGAAGGCGGCGATCCGCTCGGCCGCGGCGGCGCGGACCCCCGGGTCGAAGAGCTCGTCCAGTCCGTCGAAGACGATGACGACCCGCCCCTCGTCGAGGAGACGGCGCAACTCCGGCCCGGGGAGCGACATCCCGGCGACGCGGTGACGGTGGTCGAGGAAGTCCTCGAACGTGCGCTCGCGCCACAGCCCCTCGGCGTACTGGCGCAGTTCGACCACCAGGGGCACCAGCCCGTCCAGCGGGGCGAGCGGCCCGGCGCCGTCCTGGGAGAGCGTGAGGGCCAGGTAGCGGGCGAGCGTCGACTTGCCCGAACCGGGGTCGCCGAGCAGGACGACCCGTTGGCCGCGCGGCCCGGTCAGGGCGGCGAACGCGTCCTCGGTCGGGCGGTCCAGGTAGTCGTCACGCAGCTGTTCGAGCGCCGACCGGCCCAGCCCGGGCGGGAGTTCCTCGCCGGTGAACTCCCGGTCCGCCAGCAGCCGTCGGTACAGCTCGCGGGGCAGCTCCACCGGCGGCGGGTCCTCCCGGACCTGCGGGGTGACGAACACCTCGCGGAGCTCGACCACCGGGTGCTCGCCCTGATCGGAGAGCGGGGTGAGCACCTCCAGGTCCAGGCGCCCGTACGTCTCCCGCACCCGGCGCGCGTACGCGGCGCAGGCGGCCACCACCGAACCGGCGGTGACCGGAGGCCCGTCCGCGCAGGTCAGGTTGATCGTTCCGGCCTGGAGGACGTGGCCCGCGATCGTGTCCACGGTGACCCGGTTGACCGCCGAAACCTCTGGATCCCCACCCATGCCGCCTAGGCTAGCCGCTCCACGAACTTCCGCTGCCACGGCGTCTCGACGGCGTGCCGGCTGTAGTGCTCGCGCACGTACGCGACCGCCTCGGCGGCCGGGACGCCGTCCAACACCGCGATGCAGGCGAGGGCGGTGCCGGTGCGGCCGCGCCCGCCGGCGCAGGCGAGTTCGACGCGTTCGGCGGCGGAACGCTCCCAGGCCTCGCGGAAGGCGTCGGCCGCGTCCGCGCGGTCGCTCGGCAGCCGGAAGTCGGGCCAGCGGACCCAGCGCCGCTCCCACGGGAGGCCCTGCGGCGGGCGGCCCAGCAGGTAGAGGCCGAAGTCGGGCCGCGGCCCCGGCGGCAGCGGGCGGCTCAGGCCGCGGCCGCGCAGCAGGCGGCCGGAGGGCAGCCGCAGGAGGCCGGGGGTGTCGGCGGGCCAGGTGGCCGGTGGGGGGACCGGGCCGGTCGGGGTGCTCGGGACGGCGGGGCCGGTCGGGGTCTTCGGGACGGCAGGGCCGGTCGGGCCGGTCGGGTCGGTCATGGAACCATTCTGTGGGCGGAGCGGGCCGGAGCGGCCCCGCCCGGTACGGGCAGCCCGGGCTCAGGACGCCACGTGCAGGCCCGTCCTCCTGCCGGGGAGCCCGGCGCGGTGGGCCAGGGCGGCCGCCTCGCCGCGCGAGGCCACGCCCAGCTTCGCCAGGATGTTGGCGACGTGGAACTTCACCGTCGACTCACTGATGTGCAGTGCGGCGGCGATCTCGCGGTTGCGGCGGCCCTGGGCGAGCTGGTCGAGCACCTCCGACTCCCTCGGCTGGAGACCGTCCACGGGATCGGTGGTGGGGCCGGGGGCCGGTTCGGGGAGGGAGAGCGGCAGGTCGACCGTCACCGTGGTGCCCCAGCCGGGAACGGCCTCGACGGTGCAGCGGCCGCCGAGGGCCGCGATGCGGTCGTCGGTGCGGTGGACGGCGAGGGCGTCGACGGCCAGCACGCCCAGGCCGTCGCCGCGGACCACCGCCCGCAGGGCGTCCTCCGGGGTGAACTGCCAGCTGACGTGCAGCCGGGTCGGCTTCTCCTGCTCCAGCATCAGCAGGACGGCCGCCCGGACGGCCTCCCGGGCGGTGCGTGCGGCATCGGCCGGCACCGAGCGGGCCGCCCCGGCCGGCGGCGCCGCGTCCAGCCGCACCCGGGTGTGCCGCAGCAGCGGGCGCAGCTCCCGGGCGAGCCGGGCGAAGGCGGCGTCGGCGGGTTCCTCGCTGAGCGTGCGGTCCAGATCGGCGCCCCGGCGCAGGTCGAGCAGGGCGGTGACGGCCAGTTCGGTGGCGCTGCGGCGCGCGGTCGCGTCGTCCAGGTCGGCCGAGCGCAACGGCGCCAGGACCGCGCTGAGCGCCGCACTGTGCGTGCCGGTGAACTCGGCGATCGCCCGGGCGCGGGCGGTGGCGGAGGCACGGGAGACCGCCGCGTGCTTGGGCCCGGCGTCGGTGGCGCGGTGGTCGGAATGGGCGATGACCAGCTCCCACAGGTGCTGCAGGACGGCGAGTGCCCCCGGCGGCACGGGGGTGGTGTCGGCCCGGACGAGCACCAGGACGGCGCCGCCGGCGTGGCCCGGTGCGGCGGCGGTGTCCGATTCGTCGTCACCCTGCGCACCGCCCGAGGCCGCCGAGACGACGACCACCGGCCGGGTGCGGCCCGCGAGTTCGGCCTCGCCCTGCCAGGGGCGGCCGACCCAGGTGGTCGCGGTGGTGCGCTCGGCCAGCCGGGACAGCTCCAGGCTGCTGACCCCCTCGGTCAGCTCCGGCAGGCCGTGGGCGTGGGCGGGGGAGTGCGTGCAGACGCCGCTGAGCTGGGCGACCGCCACGTGCGGGACGAGCGTGCCGAGCATCCGGGAGAGACGGAGCAGGAGGTCGGGCCGCGGCGTGCGCAGCACCTCGACGGCCCGCGCCAGCGCGTCCTCCGGGCGGCCCCAGGACTCCCGCCAGGCCTCGTCCGTACCGCCCGCACCGTCCGCGCCGGTCGTCCTGCCCGCGCTGCCCGTGCCGCTCGTCCCGCGCACGCCGTCCACACGATCCATGGGGCCGAGCCTAGTCCGGTCGCGACCGGATCGACCTGGCCGTTCGGACGGGTCGAACCGGCCGAACGGCAGGGTCCCCGGTCATCGGGCCCGGACCAGGATGGGAACCGTCGCAAGAAGCAACTCCTCCGAACCCCAAGGACCTTCCATGACCAAGGCGATCGCCTTCCACGAGTACGGCGGCGCGGACGTGCTGCGCCCGATCGACATCGAGCTGCCCGCCCCCGGGCCCGGCCAGGTCCGGGTCGCGGTCCGCACGGTGGGCGTCAACCCGCTCGACCACAAGGTGCGCAGCGGCGCGATGGCCGGGCTCTTCCCGGTCGCCTTCCCGGCCGTGAACGGCTACGAGCTGGCCGGCGTGGTGGAGGCCCTCGGTGAGGGCGTGACCGGCTTCGCCCCCGGCGACGAGGTGTTCGGCGCCGTGATGGGCGGCGGCTACGCCGAACACGCGCTGGTGCCCGCCGCGATGCTGGCCCGCAAGCCGGCCTCGCTCGGCTGGGAGGAGGCGGCGGCGATCCCGGTGGCCGCCGAGACCGCCGAGCGGGCACTCGACGTCCTCGGCGTGCGGGCGGGCGAGACCCTGCTGGTGCACGGCGCGGCGGGCGGGGTCGGCACCGTGCTGCTGCAGTTCGCCCGGGCCCGCGGAATCACCGTGATCGGCACCGCGAGCGAGGCCAACCACGACCACCTGCGCGAACTCGGTGCGATCCCCGTGACGTACGGCGAGGGCCTGGCCGAGCGGGTGCGGGCAGCCGCCCCGGGCGGGGTGGACCGCGCGCTGGACGCGGCCGGGCAGGGCGGGGTGCTGCCGCTGTCCGTCGAGCTGACGGGCAGCGCGGACCGGGTCCTGACCATCGCCGACTTCGTGGGCGCGGAGCAGTACGGCGTCCGCTTCACCGGCGGCGCCGACGGCGTCGAGTTCCACCACCGGCGCGCCTACGCGGCCGCGATCGCCCTGCACGAGGCCGGCACCCTGCGGCTGCCGCTGCACCGGGTGTTCCCGCTGGCGGAGGCCGCCGAGGCGCAGCGGGTGAGTGAGCAGGGGCACCTGCGCGGCAAGATCGTCCTCACGGTCTGACGGCGGCGGCGCCGCCCGTACCCGGCACGCCGCACCAGGAACCCGGCACTCCGCACTCCGCCGTGCCGCCTGCCGCCTGCCGCACCGCCCACCGGCCGGACCGCTCACCGGGCGGACCGGGCGGGCGGCCGCGGTGGGCGGCGTCCGTCCCCTGCCGCGGCGTGTCCCGGGTGATGCGTGCCCGGTCGGTCTCCCCGGTCGGTCTCCCTGATCGGTCTCCCCGGGTGCGTCACCCGGCCGACGCGCCAAAGGGCGGGACGGTGACGGAAGCCCGAATTCCGCCCGTTCGGGTGGGTAGAGTCGCGCCCATGGTGGCGGAGAACGCGGCGGGAAGCCCCGCGACCGGTCGGCTGGCCGGTCGCTCCTGCGTGGTGACGGGTGCGGCGAGCGGCATCGGACGAGCCGTCGCCGAGCGGTTCGTCCTGGAGGGCGCGTCGGTGGTCGCCACCGACATCGACGCCGCGGGGCTGGACCGGTTGGCCGGGCAACTTCCCGGCGCCGTCAGTACGGTGGTCGGCGACGTGGCCGATGACGGGGACGCCCGCCGGATGATCGAGGCCGCCGTCGATCGGCACGGCCGCCTGGACGTCCTGGTCGCCAACGCCGGGGTGCTCCCCCTGATGGAGATCACCGAGGCCACCGCCGAGGACTGGGACCACGTGATGGCCGTGGACGGCCGCGGCATGTTCCTGACCTGCAAGTACGCGATCCAGGCGATGACCGCCCAGGAACGGCCCGGCGGTTCGGTCGTCTGCCTCTCCTCCATCTCCGGCGAGGCCGGCCAGCGCGGCCAAGCCGTCTACGGGCCCGCCAAGTTCGTCGCCTCCGGCCTCACCAAGCACCTCGCCGTCGAATGGGCCGGCCGCGGCATCCGGGTCAACGCCGTCGCCCCCGGCACCATCACCACCGAACGCGTCGCCCGGCTGCGCGACGAACCCGGCGGCCCCGAGTACCTCGCGGCGATCGAGAAGCTCCATCCGATGGGCCGCCTCGGCAACCCGGCCGAAGTCGCCGCCGCCGTCCTCTTCCTCGCCTCCGACGACGCCTCCTTCATCACCGGCGCCGTCCTCCCGGTCGACGGCGGCTACCTGGCGCAGTGACCCGCGGCGCGGCCGGTGCGGTGGTGGGCGGTGCGGTGGTGGGCGGTGCAGTGGCGGCCGGTGCAGTGGCGGCCGGTGCGGCCGTGCTGCCGACGCGGGGGCGGACGCACGGCGGAGCGGGTACCGAAAACCGGGTGCCCCGGTGCGGGGCGCCTCCCTACGCTCACCCCCATGGACGTCAACGAGCACCTGCTGAACGTGGTCGATGTCGAAGCCACGTGCTGGGACGGGCAGCCGCCGCCCGGTCAGGTCAGCGAGATCATCGAGATCGGGCTCACCGTCGTCGACCTGCGCGCGGGCGAACGCCTCGCCAAGCACCGGCTGCTGGTGCGCCCGGCCCGATCGAAGGTCAGCCCCTTCTGCACCGAGCTGACGGGGCTCACCCAGGCTGAGGTGGACGGCGGACTCTCCTTCGCCGAAGCCTGCCGGACGCTGGCGGCCCGGCACCGCACCGGCTCGACGCCCTGGGCCAGTTGGGGCGACTACGACCGCAACCAGTTCACCCGTCAGTGCCGGCAGACCGGCACGCCGTACCCCTTCGGCCACCGCCACACCAACGCGAAGGTCGTCTTCACCGCCTCCCACACCCTGCGCCGGCGCCCCGGAATGGCCCAGGCCCTGACGCTGGCGGGCCTGCCGTTGGAGGGCCGCCACCACCGGGGCGACGACGACGCGTGGAACATCGCGGCCCTGGTCCTGGACCTGGCGGCGCGCGGCGACTGGCCGCAGGCCCCGGGAGGCGAGGACGGCCCGGGCAGCGCGCACGGCCCGGCGGGCGTGGACCGTGCGGACGGCCCGGCGGGATGAGCGGGACCGAACCGCCGCTGCTCGCGGCCGTCCACCCCGCGCTGGTGTCGTTCCTGGAGGCGGAACTCGCCGCCCGGGGACAGCCCGTCCTGGCCCGGGCCGCGGCGGAGCTGCGCTTCCACGGCTGGTGCCGGTGCGCCCCGGCCTGCACCTACCTCCGAACGGCTCCGGCCGCCCGTGCCGACAACGCCTGGATCCACCTCGACGACGAGGCCCCCCGGGTGTGGCTGCAACTCGACCGGGACCGCACGTCGTTCGCCGGGATGGAGATCTGCGAGTTCGACCCCGGGCCCGCCACGGCCCTCGACCCCGACCGGCCCGCCGCGGTCGGCTGACCCCGACGGGAAGGCCCGCGAGCGGTGCAGCGCCGTCGGACGGCGCACCGACCGTCGAGGGGCCCGGGCCCGGACCGGGCGGGACACCCGATCTCCGGCCCGCTCGACGGTCCGTTCTCAGGCCGTCGGCGAGGGCAGCCCGGACGGCATCGTCACCTCGGACGCCGGCTGATCCGGGAACGACCCGGTGCTGTGACCGGGACGGTTCACCGTGACCGGAAGGCGGCTCGCGGGACGAGTGCACGCGACGGCTGGTATCACTGGGGTATGCAGGAAGAGATTGCACGCTCCGCGATCGACACGTTCATCTCCGCGTTCAACGCCTCGGACGACAGCTATGTGACTGCCCTGCTCTCCCAGGCCCTGACCTCGGACGTGGTCTTCTGGGGGCCGTTGGGTCGCAGTGAGGGCATCGCGGCGGTCGAGCGGTTCGTGCTGGACATCCGGCGCCACCCGGCGGGGAGCGGGACGATGACGCGCTGCTCGGCGGTGGACATGCCTGACGAGTGGGCCCGGTACCGGTGGGTCTTCACCACGCCGGGTGGAGGTCCCAGCCTGGCGGGAACGGACGTCGTCCATCTGCGGCGGAGCCTCATCGACCAGGTCATCGTCTTTGCGGGGGAGATCGAACCGTCCGCCTCCTGAGTCGTCCTGCTGCCGCGGTCCTTCTCCTGGACCTGCCCCTCCGGTGCTCGGGGGCTGCGGTTCGCGGTTGGTCAGGCCGCGGTGTCGAGGGGGCGTCCGCCCCAGCGGATGCCCTTCTCGCTGCGGACGCGGGCGCGTTCCTCGTGTCGGGCGGTGAGGACGTCAAGCCGGCGGGCGTTGGTCTCGCGCCCGGGGCCGGGCGGCTCCTGCCAGGTCCCGGTGCGCTGGAAGGTGGTGCCACGGCCCCGGGGCAGGCACCGTAAGGCCTCACGGCCGATGCGGCCGTGCACTTTCGCAGGCAGGCGGCGAGTCGGCGGATCGACCAGCGGGTGGAGGGCCGGCCGGGCCTGGTGGGGCGGGTGGTGGCCGTCCGGACGACGAAGTCCTCCACCGGGCCTCCGGCGATCGGATCGGACGTCGCCGCACACCCGACCGCTACGACCGCCGATCCGGTGCACCGCTGCGGTCACAGGACCGGACGGAGAGCAACTCGACCAGGGCCGACACGCCGTCGGGCCCGTGCCCCGCGTCGACCGCCCGCCGGGTGAGGGCGAGCGCGGCGTCCAGGACGGAGGAGTCCAGGCCGCGTGCCCGGGCGGTGTGCGCGACGTGTGTCAGGCCGGCTTCGGCGGAGGCCAGGCTGCTGCGGTCGCCCGGGTGGTGGCGCTCGTCCGCGCGCCGGGCGAAGTCGTCGATCAGCGGGGCCAGGATGCGCGGCAACCCTTGGGCGTACGGGGCGAGTTCGGCGCCGCTGATGCCCTCGGCGCGGGCGAGCGCCAGGGCGTGGACCCACC
This sequence comes from Kitasatospora sp. NPDC059577, assembly GCF_042735475.1. Classification (NCBI taxonomy): domain Bacteria; kingdom Bacillati; phylum Actinomycetota; class Actinomycetes; order Kitasatosporales; family Streptomycetaceae; genus Kitasatospora; species Kitasatospora sp. NPDC059577. The sequence continues at coordinate 265,920 of NZ_JBHWBZ010000003.1, forward strand.
CGTGCACGCTGGTCCAGAACAGGTCCAGCAGGGCCGCGTCGTAGGCCGCCGCCCGCCCCGGGTCCGCGCCCACGTGACGCACGGTGCCCAGGGCCCGGAGCGTCTCCTCGTGCACGGCGAAGGTCTCGGGGTCGCCACTGAGCAGGACGGTGCCCTCGGGGCCGCCGATGGTCGGGGTGGGGGTGAGGACCGCGGCGTCGAGGAGGCGGAAGCCCCGGGCCTCGGCGTAGCGGGCATCGGCCCGGGCCTCGTCCGGCGCGATCGAGGTGGCGTTGACCACGGTCCGGCCGCGCAGGGCCGCCCCGGCGGCGTCCAGCACGGCCCGGGCGGCCGCGTGGTCGCGGACGCAGAGCAGGACGAGCGGGGCGTCCGCCACCGCCTCGGCGGCGCTCGCGGCCGACCGCGCGCCCAGGGCGAGCAGTTCGGCGTCCCGCCCCGGGGAGCGGTTCCACACGGTGGTCGGGTGACCGGCGGCCAGCAGCGCACCGGCCAGCGCCCGACCCATCGGGCCCAGGCCCAGGACGGCAACGGCGTGACGGGAAAAGGTGGTTGAGGAAGATCGTCGGTTCGGCACGGCGGTTACGCTAGACCTTCACGCCGACGGCAGAGTCAAGGCGGACGACCGACCACGTGAGGTGCCCGCGATGCGGATCGGAGAACTCGCCCGGCGGACCGGGGTCACCCCGCGCGCCCTGCGCTACTACGAGGAACAGGGCCTGCTCACCCCCGAGCGCCGACCCAGCGGCTACCGCGCGTACGACGAGGGGGACGTCGACGCCGTCCACGGCATCCGCACCCTCCTCGCGGCCGGCCTCAACAGCGCGGTGATCGCCGAGATCCTGCCGGGACTGCCGCCCCCGGGGCGCCGCCGCCCCGGTCCGACCTGCCCGGAACTGCGCGAGGGCCTGGCCCGGGAACGCGCCAGGATCACCCGGCAGATGGACGAACTCGCCGCGGCCCGCGCCCTGCTGGACACCATCATGGGCGCGGACGCGCCGAGCGAGGTGATCCTCGCGGCCCGGCCGGCCGCCGCGCGGTCCGCGGTGGGGTCCGCCTCGTCCTCGTCGGCCGGCCCCGGGGAGGCGACCGGCCGGAAACTCGATGGCGTGCGGTCCCGGGCCGTGCTGGAGTGAGCGGATGGATCATGACGAGGTGCTCGCCCTGTTCGACGAGCGTGTCCGGCGCAACGCGCAGTCCGACGGCCCCGGAGTCCGCGTCGAGCGCGACGGGGCGGTGGTGCGGCAGGTGGGCGGACCGGACGACTGGAACGGCGTGGTGTGGTCGGGCCTGGACGAGGCCGGGGCGGACGCGGCGATCGCCGGACAGGTGCGCCACTTCACCGCGCTGGGTCTGGAGTTCGAGTGGAAGGCCTACTCCCACGACCGCCCCGCCGACCTCGGGGACCGGCTGCGCGCGGCCGGGTTCACGCCCGAGCCGGACGAGGCGCTGATGATCGCCCGGATCGCCGACCTGCCCACCGAGGTCGTCGTCCCCGACGGCGTGCGGCTGCACCCCGTGACCGACCCGGCCGGGGTCGACCTCGTGGTGGAGGCCCACACGCAGGCCTTCGGCACGGACCTGCCGGGTCTGCGGCAGCGCCTGCTCGACCACCTCCGGCACGGCACCGACACCGTCAGCATGGTCGTGGCCCTGGCCGGCGACCGCCCGGTGTCCGCGGCCCGGATGGAACTGAACCCCGGCACCGGATTCGCCGGCCTGTGGGGCGGCGGCACCGCCCCCGACTGGCGCGGGCGGGGCATCTACCGCGCCCTCGTCGCGTACCGCGCGCGCCTCGCCGCCGACCTCGGCTACCACTACCTTCAGGTCGACGCCAGCGACGACAGTCGCCCCATCCTCCAACGCCTCGGCTTCGCCCGGCTGAGCACGACGACGCCGTACGTGTACCGGCCGTAGGGGCCGGTGCCCCGCCTCCCGCGCGCGGGGCGCCGGGCCCTTCGACGTTCCTGTGCCCCTGCCGATCGGCAGGGGCACAGGGGGTGTTGCCGGGCAGGTTGTGCCGTTCGGTACATGTGGGGGAGGGGCGACGGGGGGCATCGTCGAGGCATCACGAACGGGGGCCGTCGGGGCACCCGGGAAGGGAGCCGCAGCGTGTTCCTCCTTCGCCACGCCGCCGAACTCGGGATCGCTCTCGGGATCGCTGTCGGTGTCGGGCTCGCGGCCGGACTCGGAGTCGGGCTCGGTGTCGGGCTCGGAGTCGCGTCCGGGTGAGTGCCCGCCCGGCAGCGGTCAGACCCGGAACCGCACCTGACGGACGGCCGCCGGATCGGCCTCGCCCGCGAGGCGGCCCTGCCCGAAGCAGGTACTGTGCTGCACCCCGGTGTCGTGCGCGGCGGTCTGCGCCAGGGCGTACTGGAGTGGCACGCCGATCACCGCCACCGGCAGCAGCACGCAGAGCAGGGCGTGCCCCGCCCCGATCCGGAGCGCCTTGCGCCGGACGGCGACGACGAGTTGCCCACCGCCCCAGCACACCGCGGCGATGCCCAGCGCCAGTCCGGCCCAGGCGAGCGGCAGCACCGGCGCCGGGGCACCGGGGCTGTCGTGGCAGCGGCTCACGAGCCCCTGGATCGTGCCGTCCGCGAGGAGGGCCGGGACGCCGAACGCCCATCCGAGGCCGCCGAGCAGCAGCGGGCCGCCGGCCCGGAGCCGGAGCGGGGGGCGCTGTCCTTCACTCATACGACCGGTGCCAGTCCGGGGCGCCGCCGACGGGGTGCGGCTTCCGGCGCCCGCACTCCTGCCCGGCGCCGCCGTCGATCCGGGTGTCCGGATGCCGCAGCGCGTGCGCCGGCCATGGCAGCGCGTCCGTTCGGACGCGGAAGTGGTTCACCGCTCGTTCCCCCCTGACAGAACCCACCGAGGCCCCGTCCGGCAGGAAGAAGGCCGTGACCGCGCGGCACGTCCGTGACGACAGAACCGGCACATCGTACGACGAGGCCACGGCTCGGTCCCAGCGAGCCCACGCACTCGCCGCGCGAGGCTACAACTCGGGCAACCGGTCAGCGGGCGTGGGGGACCGCCGCTCCTCCAGCCAGTAGAGGTAGATCCGCAGGTCGGTTGCCAGGCCACCGGCGATGTAGCGCTCGAACTCGCGGACGGCAGCGGCCGTGTCCTGGCGCGCCCAGGCATCGCCCTCGTCCCATGTGCTCCGGTGGTCGGTCAGGTACTGCAGGACCCGGCCGCGGTCACGCCACCACTCCCGGACGGTTTCCGGTGTCCACCGTGAGTCGCCGTCACAGCCGTACCCGAGGAGCGGGTCGTTGTCCGCCGCCTCGACCAGCAGGGCCGTGTCCGCAGGCGTTCGGGGCCGGCGGTAGACGTACTCGGTGAGGTACTCGCCTCCGGAGAGGACATGGGAGGGTGCCGAAAGCCGCCCTGTCCAGCAGTTGTCGGTCTCCCCGCCGTAGAGGAGCCCGGGGACGTTGAGCCACAGCCGGTCCTCCCAACGGCCCCGAAAGGCATCGCGGTCGTCGCCGAGGACGGCCACCGGGTCGAAGGAGAGCGTCATCTGCCGAGGTCAGGACATCCGTTCGCGCCGGAACGGGCAGCCGGCGGGAGGAGGGGAGTGCTCGATCGAATGGGAGAAGCGGAGTGCCTGAACGCACCGGACCCACCCACTCGCCCGCTGACTCCTCGACTCATGGGACGTCCGTCGGGTCGTGGCGGCCGATCTCGGTCGGCAGGCCGGTGGTCTCCCCGGGCTCACCGGAGAAGACGACCTCGCCCCGGTGCAGCACGTGCACCACCGCCGCCCCGCTGAGCGTGCGCGGCAGCGACTGCGCCGTGAGCACGACCGTACGGCCGGCGGCGGCGTCGGCCAGCAGGCGGGCGTGCAGCCGGGCGGCGACGGCCGGGGCCAGTCCGCGTTCGGGCTCGTCGAGCAGGAGGAGGGACGGCCGCGCCGCCACGGCCCGGCCGACGGCCACCAGTTGCTGCTGGCCGCCCGAGAGATTGCCCGCCCGGCGGTGCAGCAGCGTGGTCAACTCCGGGAAGAGTTCCAGCGCGTCCTGCTGCCCCGGCCCGCCCAGGCCCAGGTTCTCGGCGACGGTCAGCGACGCGAAGACCCCGCGTTCGGCCGGGACGAGCGCCAGCCCCCGCCGTACCCGCTGGTGCACCGACAGTCCGCCGACGTCCCGGCCCCGCCACACCGCCCGTCCGCCCGACAGCGGAACGACCCCGGCGAGGGCGTGCAGCACGCTCGTCCGCCCGGCGCCGTTGCGGCCGAGCAGGACGGTCACGGCGGCGGAGGGGAACGCGAGGTCCACTCCGTGCAGGGCCTCCAACGGGCCGTACCGGACCCGGGCGGCGCGGAGGGCGGCTTCGACGGGCATCAGGTCACCGCCCCCCAGGCCCGGGTGACACGCGGGTCGGCGAGGACCGTCGCGGCCGGGCCGCCCGCGATCATCCGGCCCTCGGCCATCACGTAGACGGCGTCGGCGAGTTCGGCGACCAGCTCGGCGTCGTGCTCGACCAGCAACAGTGCCATGCCCTGTTCGGCGAGGCCCCGCAGCACGGACACCAGCCGGGCGGTCTGCGCGGCGTCGAGCCCGGCCGCGGGCTCGTCCAGCAGCAGCACCCGGGGCCTGCTCGCCAGGGCCCGGGCCAGTTCCACCAGGCGCAGCACGCCGGTGGGTTGCTCCCCGGCCGGCTCAGCGGCGACGTCCTGCAGTCCGAACAGCCGCAGCGCCCCGGCGGTCCGCTCCGTCACGGAGGCCTGCTCCGGCAGGGAGGCCCGCTCCGACAGGGCCCGCTCCGGCACGGCCCGGGCCTCGACGGCTGCGGTCCGCCCTGGGAGCCCGAGCCACCCGGCCGGTCGGGGCGGCCCAGCTCGCCCGACTCGCCCAGCTCGCCCGGCCCGTGCGGTTCGCCCGGTCCGCTGCTCGGCACCCACCCGGACGTTGTCGGCCACCGAGAGGGTGGGGAAGACGGCGATCTGCTGGAACGTACGGGCCAATCCGAGTCGTACCCGCCGGTGCGCGGGCAGCCCGGTGACGTCCCGGCCGCCGAGCAGCACGCGTCCGGCGTCGGGGCGTGCCGTGCCGGCGAGGCAGTCGAACAGGGTGCTCTTGCCCGCCCCGTTCGGTCCGACCAGCGCCGTGATCCGCCCCGGCAGCGCCACCAGGTCCACCCCGGCCACCGCCTCGATCCCCCCGTAGCGTCGGACGATGCCCCGGGCGGTGAGGCGTGCGGCGGGCCGGTCATGAGTGGTGCTCATGGGGACCCCATCGGTGTGCCGAGACCGCCGCTCGGGCAGCGGGCCGTGTGGCGGTATGAGCGGTATGAGCGGTGCTCATGGCTGCTCGGTGTTCCGCGCCGCCGGGGGTGGCATGAGCGCTGCTCATGGACCCTCGTCGGGTGCGGGCACAGGTGTGGGTGCGGGCACGGGTGCCGGTGCTGCTCCCGGCCCCGGTGCCATGGCATGAGCGCTGCTCATGGGGCGTCGCCGCGCGGTTCCTCGGGGTGTCATGAGGGTTGCTCATGACGTCCGTTCCCCTCTCGCCTGCCGCGCGGCGATCGCCGCGCGGACGCGGCGCCCCGCCGGGCTGAGCCGGGACGGGGGGAGCGTCGGGGGCCGCGCCGGAGGTGGGCGGTGCCGGGGGAGGGGGAGAGCGGCGAGGCCGCCAGGGAGGCGGCCGATGACGGTGGCGAGGGCGCCGACGGCGACGGCGGAGACACCGGCGACGGTGCCGGCGTCGAGGCCGATGAGGAGGGCGGCGGCCAGGACTGCGGCGAGGGCGCTGTCGGCGCCGGCGACGACGACGGCCGCGAACCAGAGGAGGCCGCGCACCGGGTCGAAGTCGGAGGGGTCGAAGGCGCGTCCGGCGAGGCCGATCAGGCCGCCGCCGAGTGCGGCGAGGGCCGCGCCCACCACGAAGGCGAAGAGCTTGAGGCCGGGGACGTCCACGCCGGCCGCGACGGCGCCCGGTTCGTGGTCCCGTACGGCGGTCAGGGCCCGGCCGAGGCGGCCCCGGTGCAGGCCGCGGACGGCGAGCAGTCCGAGGCCGAGGAGCAGGAGTTCGGCGAGGTAGAAGGCGCGGTCGCCGGTCAGGAAGGAGGGGCGGTCGAGCACCAGCCCGGTGGTGGCGTACGGCTGCTGGAAGACGAAGCGGCTCATGGCCATCCCCACCGCGAAGGTGACCAGGGCGAGGGCGAGCCCGCGCCGTCGGATCGCGGGCCAGCCGGTGAGCACGCCGAGCGGCGCGGTGGTGAGGACGGCGATCAGCAGCGCGGGCGCGGCGGGCAGCGGTGGGAGGCCGGGGACGCGTCCGGACATCAGCAGTCCGGTGCCGAGCGCGCCGAGCCCCGCGTACCCGGCCTGGCCGAGCGAGATCTGTCCGCCGTATCCGGTGACGACGACGATCGACAGCAGGACGAGGGCGAGCGCGGGGACGAGCAGCGCGCTGCGCAGGTCGTTGCCCCGGAAGCCGAGCGGCAGCAGGAGCAGCACCAGGCAGACGGCCCCGGCCTGGCGTCCGCGCCCGCTCCCCGGGCGGCGGGCGGGCAGTGGTGTGGTCCCGGTCCGTTCCCCGCCGAGGTGGGGTCCGGCGAGCAGGGCGGTGACGAGCAGCGCGATCACGAACAGGTTGGACTGCACCGCCTGGACCAGCGGCAGCAGCTGCCCGGAGGGGTGGAGCCGGGTGAGCTCGGACTGGGCGATGCCGAGGGCGAGCCCGGTGGCGACGGCGACCGGGATGCTGCGCAGCCGGGCGGCGACCGCGACCGCCATGGTCTCCATCACCAGGAGCGGCAGCCCGTACGGGTCGAGGAGCAGGTACGGCGCGAGGGCGATGCCGACCAGGCCTGCGGTGAAGGTGCCGAAGGCCCAGCCGACGGCGGACACTCGGTCGGCGTCGACACCGGTGAGGGCGGCGAGGCGGCGGTCGTCGACCACGGCGCGCAGCCGGAGGCCGAAGCGGGTCCACCGGGTGGTGGCGAAGACGGTGAGGCCGAGGATGAGGATGGCGGCGAGCTGGGCGACGGTGTCGGGTCGGAGGCCGTGTCCGCCGGGCAGGCGGATCGCGGCGCCGCCGAGCGGGGAGGGGGCGCCGGCCAGCGGTGCCGGTCCCCAGAGCAGCACGGCCACGCCGATGAGCAGCACGAACACGCCGAGTCCGGCGACCATGGTCTCGGCCGGTCCGGCGCCGCGCCGCTGCAGCGGGCGGTACACCAGGACGTCGAGCAGGACGCCCAGCGCGGGGGCGACGACCAGCAGGCAGCAGGCGACGGCCGGCCAGACCGGCCAGTGCCGCACCACGACGAGGTCGCGCAGCAGGTAGGCGACGGCCATGGCCTGGGCGCCCTGCGCGACGTTGAGCACTCCGGTGGCGCGGTGGCAGACGACGAGGCCGATGCCGCTGAGGGCGGCGGCGCTGCCGACGGTGAGGCCGGCGAGGGCGAGGTCGACGGTCAGGCCGAGCGAGTCGGGGGCCGCGGTGAGCAGTGCGGTGGTCATGGGCGTTCACCCGGCCGGCGGGGCGGATCCGCCCGGACGGGTGTCGGGGCCGCGGTCCGGCGGGCGGGGCGAGCAGAGCGGGCAGGGCGTCAGGCCCCGGGCCCGGACGGCGTCCGGGCCGACCGGTGCGGCCCGGGCCTTCCCGGTGACCAGCGGGCAGTCCGGACGGTGGTAGCGGGTGCCCTCGGGGACGGCCAGCCACGCCGGGGCGTCCGGTCCGGCCGTGTCGGCTCTGTCGGCCGTGTCGGTGGGGTCGGCGGGGTCCGGTACGACGGCGGGTCCGGCGTCCTGCCCGGTGGCCTGCCCGGGGTCCGGTGCGGGATCCCGTCCGGTGCTGTCCGTACCGGTTCCGGTGCCGGACGGTTCGACGAGCAGCTCGTAGAGCCGTTCGATCCGGCGGTCGGTCAGGCTGCCGGGTTCCGGCGGGGCCGGCGGCCGTAGCGCGACCACGACGGCGCCGGCCACGATCAGTGCCGCGCCCGGGATCGTGGACGAGGCCAGATAGGGGACCTGCTGTTCGACGAACGGTTCTCCGGAGACCCCGTACCAGCCGAGCACGCACAGCACGGCCCCCACCGCGACGAGCAGCCAGCCCACCCACTCGCGCGCGCCCCGGAGCGCCCCGCCCCGGAACGCGCCACCCCGGACGGGGGAACCCTTTGGGGCGTTACGGGTGATTTCTCCGTCGGATTGCGATTCGTCCATGGATCCGCCTTCATGGTGTCACCTGAGACGTTTCCAGGATCGGCCTGGAACAGCATCCGGGAGACCGGGAGACCGGCCCGGGCGGCGCAGTCGAGAGGGAACACCATGCACGTGACGCGAAGCGGCGCCCCCACGGGCGACGGCCGGGCCCTGCGGACGGCGAGCGTGCTGCTCGCCCTGGTGCTGGCGGGCACGGCGGCCGCGTGCAGTAGCAGCAGCACGTCCGGGTCCTCGGCGAGCTCCCCGGCGAGCGCCGGCTCGACCGCCGCCGCGAGTCCGACGGGCACCGCCACCGGCACCGCCGCCGCGAGCCCGACCGGCAGTGCCCCCGCCGACGCGGCCGCCGCCAAGACGGAGATCACCACCAACTGGGAGAAGTTCTTCGACCCCGCGACCCCGATCCCGGACAAGGCCGTGCTGCTCCAGGGCGGTGACCAGCTGCTCCCGGTGCTGCAGGGCTTCTCGCAGGACCCGCGGGTCGGCCAGGTGCAGGCGAAGGTCACCGACGTCTCGTTCGCCGACTCCTCCCACGCGACGGTGACCTACTCGCTGTCGCTCCAGGGCACGGTGGTCGAGCCCAGCGCCTCCGGTCAGGCCGTCCTGGAGAACGGCACCTGGAAGGTGTCCCGCTCGACCCTGTGCGGGCTGCTGACCCAGGCGGGCGGCGCCAGCGGGACCCCGATTCCCGGATGCAGCTGACGACCCGCCCGTGGCGGCGGGGGGGGGGGGGGGGCGCCCGGGGCGGCCCCCCCCCCCCCCGCGGCGGGGGGGGCGGGGGCGCCCCCCCCCCGCCCCCGCGCGCCGCGGGGCGCGC
>NZ_JBHWBZ010000003.1:274916-288861 GCF_042735475.1 Kitasatospora sp. NPDC059577
TGGGTCTCCACTATGTGGGCGGTGGCGGTATCGCTGACGTCGCGGGTGGCGCAGCCGAACAGCAGCAGGTCCACGACCCGCGGTGGCAGCCCGCCCGCGGCGCGGGCCCGCCGCGGCGTGGGCCGGCCGCGGGCCCGGCCGCGTCGTGGCGGCGGTCCTCGCCCTGCTCCTGTCCGCGGTGCCGGCCGGCTGCGGCACCCGGTTGCCCGAGGGCGCCTTCACCGCCCGGGCGACCCGGGCCCCGACCCCGGGCGCGACCGGTGGGGCGACCAGCGGCAATCCGGCCTCCGACACCGGGGTCACGGCGGGCGAGATCCGGATCGGCATCGTCACCTCCCTGACCAGCCCGGTCGGCAGCGAGGTCTTCAGCGGCCCCCGGTACGGCGCGCTGGCCTTCTTCCGGGCCCTGAACGACCGGGGCGGCCTGCACGGCCGCACGGTCCGGGTGGTGACCTGCGACGACGGCGGCAGCGGCGTCGGCAACCAGGACTGCGTGCACCGACTGATCGACCAGGAGCACGTGTTCGCCTTCGTCAGCGGCAGCGTCCTCGACTACGCGGGCGCCCCGTACGTGAGCGGGAAGGCCGTGCCGGACGTCGGCGGTCAGCCGATCGGCACGGCGTACGACCGCTGGCCGCACCTGTACGAGATCTACGGCAGTGCCGCGCCGCGCGACGGGCAGTCCGTCGGCTGGAACGGCACGCTCTACCAGAGCACCGAGGTGTTCCGTTTCTTCAAGCAGCGCCTGGGGGCGAACAGTGCCGCCGTGGTCGCGTACAACCAGGCCGACTCGGCGCGCTACGCCGGGCAGCTGAAGGCCGGACTGGAGGCGGAGGGCTACCGGGTGCTGCTGCAGACGGTGGACTTCGCGCTGCCGAACTTCCAGGCGGTGGCCGCGGCCGTGCGCGCCGACGGCTCGCAGCTGCTGTTCGACGCCATGGACACCCGGGGCAACGCGGCCCTGTGCCGGGCGCTGGACGAGTCCGGGGTGACCGTCACGGCGAAGGTCACCAACGTGCAGAACTGGTCGGAGTCGGTACGGACCGACTACCAGGCCTCGCCGAACTGCCGCAACGTGCTCTGGGCGACCTCGTCGAGCCTGAACTACGAGGACGAGCAGTACCCGGCGGTGCACGACTTCCGCACCGCGATGGCCCGCTACTACCCGGACCGGGCCGGGCAGCTCTCCGCCTGGGAACTGGAGGGCTGGGCGGGCGCGCTGTGGCTGACCGACGCGGTGGACTCCTGCGGCGCCGCCCCGACCCGCGCCTGCGTCGGGGCGTTCATGAACCGCGCCGAGCCGTACGACGCGCACGGCCTGATCCTGCCCGCCTCCTTCGTCCCGCAGCCGCCGCCCACCGGCCTGACCCGCGCCTGCCTGAACGCCGCCCGCTGGCAGGACTCGGCGCAGGGCGGCCGGGGCGGCTGGGTCACCCAGGTGCCGTCGATGACGACCAATTGCTACGAGGTGCCGCAGCTGCCGTACAAGCCGTAGGTCCCGGACCGGCCCCGGGCGCCGCCCGGGGCCGTGCCCGTCCTGGGACCTTGGCCCGGCCGACGTCCGGAGCCGGGCCGGCGTTCAGGGCCCGTCCGGCGTTCAGGGCCCGTCCGGCGTTCAGGGCCCGTCCGGGGGCGTGGGGCCGGCTGTGGGGCGGCTCCCGCGCAGACCGCCGTCCGGGAGCCGCTCGACCACGACCATGGCCGCGTCGTCGTCCAGCCGGCCGCCGACGTGGGCGAGCAGGTCCCCGCGGAGGCGGTGGAGCAGGACGGTGGGGCGCTCGGCGCTCCAGGCGGCGACGCGTTCGGTGAGCGGGTAGAAGCGCCGCTGGGCGTCGCGGGCCTCGATCACGCCGTCGGTGTAGATCAGCAGCCGGTCGCCGGGCCGGAACGGGAAGGTCTCCACCTCGTACCGCACCGGGGCGAGTTCGCCGAGGCCCAGCGGCGGGGCGGGCTGGCGGGCGGCGAGGGTGGTGATGCCCTCGGGGCGCAGCAGCAGCGGGGGCGGGTGGCCGCAGTCGATCAGGCGGACCGGTGAGCCGTCGTCGGGGATGTCGAGCAGCACGGCGGTGATGAAGGACTCGCCGGACTCCCCGGCCTCCTCGGGGGCGTCCCGGGGGGCCGCCCGGGGCAGGGCGCGCCGGTCCTGCTGGGCTTGCCGCGTCTGCCGGGACTGTTCGGCGAGCTGGGCGAGGTCCCAGCTGACGCTGCCGTCCAGGTAGGCGGCCAGGTCGGGCAGTTCGGCGTGCAGGTGGGCGGCGGCGCGGAAGGCGCCGAGCAGCAGGGCGGCGTCGCCGAGCGAGGACAGGCCCTTGCCGCGCACGTCCCCGACCAGCAGCCGGGTGCCGGTGGTGGTGCGGGCGGCCGCGTACAGGTCGCCGCCGACCTGGGCCTCGGCCTCGGCGGCGAGGTAGACGGAGGCGAGGTGCAGCGGTCCGATCCGTTCCGGCAGCGGGCGCAGCAGCACCCGCTGCGCGGCCTCGGACACCGACCGGACCCGGGCCAGTTCGCGCTCGTGCCGTTCGCGCAGCACCCGCAGGCCGACGATCAGGGTGGAGACGGCGACCTGCGCGCTCAGCTGGGTCTCGATGTTGGCGCTGGTCAGGCTGTCGCGGACGGCACCGATGACGGTCAGCGCGGCGAGCGCGAGCACGGCGACCCAGAAGGTGGCCCGGGGGCCGGCGAAGGAGGCGGTGAGCGCGGGCGCGACGATCAGCAGCGGGCCGAGGTGGATGTCCGGCGGGGAGAGGATGTCGACCACGGCGATCAGCACGATCAGCACGAGCGTCAGCGCCGTCAGCACCCGGGGGTCCGGCCGCCAGGCGCGGCGGCGGTCGGGCGGGTGCGGCGCATCGGGTCGCTGCCGGAGGGGCACCTCTCCTCTGTACACCGTGGGGGTGGAGGGGCGCACCCCGGGAGGGCCGCCGGGCGTTTCCGTCGGGCGTTCGCGTCGGGCGTTCCCGCCGGGCCGCGCTGCCGGGTGGCCGGCCGTGCCGGGTCAGCCCTCTTCGCCGTAGCGGGCCAGGTAGGCGGCGAAGCGGGCGACGTCCTCGTCGGACCAGTCGGTGAAGCGGGTGGTGAAGGCCAGGCGGCGTTGCTCGTTGGCGTCCCGCAGCAGGGTCAGCCCGGCCTCGGTGGCGCGCAGGATCTGGCCGCGCTGGTCGTCCGGGTCGGCCTCGCGGGCCAGCAGGCCGAGCTTCTCCAGGGCGGTGACCTGGCGGCTGACGGTGGACTTGTCGAGCATGAAGTGCGTGGCCACGTCGGCGGCCCGGCAGCCGCCGCGCTCGGTGATCAGGTCGAGGACGCTGTATGTGACCAGGGAGAGGTCGGGGTGCAGCTGGGAGGCCTTGTGCCGGGCGCGGCGGGCGAAGGCGGTCAGCTCGCGCTGGATGGTGTCGATGGACGACTGGCGGCCGGGCACGGCGTTCCTACCTCCTCGAAATTTGTTGCACTATACAACGGATTCGCCGGGGGTGGCGCGCTGCTCCGGTGCGGGCCGTCCCGGCGCGGCCTGCCAGGCACGGGCGGCGGCGATCCGGCGGGTCGCACTCGGGTGAGTGGCGAACAGTAGCTCAAGCAGCCAGGGCGGGTCGACATCGGAGACGTTCACCAGTGCCAGTCTGCGCTGCATCGCCACGAACTGCTCGGCGTCACCGGTCAGTTCCAGCGCGTGCCGGTCCGCCCGGGCCTCGATCCGGCGGCTCACCGCGCACTGCACCGGCCCCGACAACGTGCCCAGCAGCGCCGCGAGCGCCGCCAGCAGCGGCAGCGCCCGCGGGTCCGCCGCGTCCGTCACCCCGGCGGCGTCCAACAGCGGCTGCCAGTCCGCCAGCAGGCCGAGGACGGCCACCGCGACCGCCGCCCCGACCGCGCCCAGCGCGGTGCCCACCGGCACGTCCCGGTGCTTGACGTGGCCCAGCTCGTGCGCGACCACCAGCTCGACCTCGCGCGGCTCGGCGGCGGCCAGCAGCGTGTCGTAGGCGACGATCCGACGGGTCGCCCCGAACCCGGAGACGTACGCGTTGAGTGCGGTGGTGCGGCGGGAGGCGTCCGCCACCAGGACGTCCCGCACCCGGACGCCGTCCCGCTCGGCCAGCGCCAGCAGCGCGGTGCGCTGCCCGCCCGGCGGCATCGGCGCGAAGCGGTTGAACACCGGCTCGATCAGCAGCGGGTGGAGGAAGGAGAGGGCGACGGTCAGCACCGCCGCCGCGCCCGCCGCCGGCAGCCACCAGCGCTGCGGCGACCGGGCGGTCAGGGCGAACAGCCCGAGGGCGAGCGGGAGGAAGAGGGCGAGGGCGAGCGCGAGGCCGCGCACGGCGTCCAGCGCCCAGCCGGCCCAGCCCTGGGTCACCAGCCCGTAGCGGGCGCGGACGGTCCGCGCCCCGGCGCCGAACGGCAGCCGCAGCGCCTGACCGAGGACCACCAGGGCCGCCGCGCCGGCCAGGACGGTGGCCGTCCGGGAGCCGCCGAACCAGCCGCCGACGGCGGTGACCAGGCCGGCACCGGCCGGGGTGAGGCCGAGCAGCAGGGTCAGGGCCAGACCCGCCAGCCGGCCGCCCAGCGCCCACGGCAGCTGGGCGCGGCGCAACGCGCGGCCCCGGGCACGCTCGGCGGGGGTGAAGTCGGGGGCGTCGGCGGCGCTGGAGTCGGGGGCGGCGGTGGACCCGGACGCGGCGGTGGACGCGTCGGGGCCGGGATCCGCGTCGGGGTCCGGGGCGGCCCGGCGGTCGGGGGTGGTGTCCATGGCGGGGGCGGCTCTTCCGGTCGTCCGGTCTTCCGGTCGGGTGTCGCGGTTCAGCATGGCGTACCCGGCGGGGCGGTGCGCACTCCTGCGCCGGGGCGGATCCGGCGCCCCGGCCGGGCTCCGGCCGCGGGTGGTCACTCCTCCGCGGGCCCGGTCGCGTCGTGGACGCCCGCGCGCAGCAACTGGTGTCCGAGGTCCACGAGGGCGCGGCCGACCGCGAACTCGTCGCCGATCCGCGGGGCGGGGGCGTCGCCGGGGTTGCGCCGGGAGTGGGCGTCGCTGTGCAGGACGTGGCCGTCGGCGTCCAGGGCGGCGTGCACCCGGGTGGTGTCCCGGTCCTCGACCACGTGCAGGGTGAGCTGCCAGTCCTTGGTGCGCACGGCGGGCCCGCCGGCCCCGGTGGACCGGACGTCCTCCTCCGGCGTCGTCCCCGCCCCGGCGCCCGTCCCCGCGACTGCCCCGGCGCCCGCCCCCGCCGCGGCCCGTGCCGGTGCGGTGGCCATCCGGTCGGAGCGGACGATCACCACCGGACAGCTGCCGTACACCGCGCAGCGGGCGCTGACCGAACCGAGCAGCGTCCGGGCGAAGGTGCCCCGGCCGCGGCTGCCCAGCACCAGGAGGTCGGCGTCCTCGGCCGCGTCCAGCAGCACCTCGGCGGCGTGGCCGAGCACCAGGCTCTCCCGGACCGCCACCGGGCGCTCCGGGCCGAGGACCTCGTCGATCTCGGCGCTCAGCGTGCGGCCGGCGGTCCGTTCGAAGCCGTCGTCCACCATCGGCGCGGACCAGCCGTACAGCGACGGGTACTCCCAGGCGGCCACCGCGTGCACCGACGCCCCGGTCAGGACGGCCTGGCCGACCGCCCAGCGCAGGGCGGCTTTGGACGGTGCGGAACCGTCGATGCCGACCACGATCCGGCACTCCCGGGCGGGGAGGGCGCGGCTGCCGGGGACGCCGCCGACCGGACTGCCGACCGGTCCGCCGCCCGCGCTGCCGCCCTCGTTGCTGCCCATCACGTCACACCTCCGCCGCATCGGCGCGGGACCGGCACCCGCCGACCCCCCGTACCACCACGCTGCGCGCCCGCCCGCCGCCGCGCCAGGGACACCGTGGCCGGGACGGGCGCGGCGATTGGGACGGGTGGGCCACAGGTGGGCCCGCCGGTGTCCTTTTGTGGCCGGAATGTTGCGGGTGAGGGCTCAAGGGGTGGTGATTCGGTGGCGTAGGCTGACCGCTCTCGCATCGTCCTCGGGGGGAACCACTCATGCGCCGTGTCGCGGCTGCCGTCGCGCTGCTCGTCGGACTGACCACCGTCACCGCCTGCGGCCCGGACGACCCCGACCCGGCGCCCGCGGGCGCGGCTCCCGCCCCGACGGCCACGGCCCCGACCCCGGGCGCCCCGTCCTCCGGCGCCGCCCCGAGCAAGAGCGCCGCGCCCCGGCCCGACGGCACCATCACCGTCGCCTTCGCCGGGGACGTCCACTTCGAGGGCCGCACCGAGGCCCGGCTGGCCGTCCAGCCGCCCGAGCCCGCGCTCGGCCCGATATCCCGCAGCCTCGCCGACGCCGACCTGTCCGTCCTCAACCTGGAGACGGCGATCACCGGGCGCGGCGCCCCGGAGCCCAAGCTGTACACCTTCCGCACCTCGCCCAAGGCGCTCTCGGCGCTCAAGGACTCGGGCGTCGACGTCGTCTCGATGGCCAACAACCACGCCGTCGACTTCGGCGCCGACGGCCTCACCGACACCCTCGCCGCCAAGGACTCCTCGCCGATCCCGGTGATCGGCGTCGGCCGCGACGCCAAGGAGGCGTACGCCCCCTACGTCAGCACCGTGCGCGGGGTGAAGGTGGCCGTGGTCGCCGCGAGCCAGGTCGAGGACCTCACCAACCAGAAGTGGCGGGCCGGCGCGAACAAGCCGGGCATCGCCTCCGCGCTGGACGTCCCGGCGCTGGTCAAAGCGGTCGAGGCGGCGAAGCGGCAGGCCCCGGTCGTGCTCGTCTACCTGCACTGGGGCGAGGAGGGCAAGGCCTGCCCGACCGCCCCGCAGACCGCCATCGCCAAGAAGCTCGCCACCGCCGGTGCCACCGCCGTGGTCGGCACCCACGCGCACACCATGGTCGGCTCGGGCATGCTCGGCAACACCTACGTCGGGTACGGCTTCGGCAACTTCCTCTGGTACGGCACCTCCAACTACCCGAACTCCAACGAGACCGGCGTCACCACCCTCACCCTCACCGCCGACGGCAAGGTGACCGGCGAGGCCTTCGACCCGGCCACCATCGACGACAAGGGCGTCCCGCAGCCGGTCACCGGCGCCGCCGCGGAGGCCGCCCTCAAGCGCCGCGACGGCCTCCGCGGCTGCGCGGGCCTCACCCCGGCGCCGAAGGCCCCCGCGGCCGCCCCCGCCTCGCCGTAGGACGAAGGCCCGCTGCGCCTGTCGCAGTTGCTGTCGCTGTCGCTGTCGCTGTCGCAGCCGCAACCACAGCCGCAGCGCCGTGACGTCCTCGTAGCATCACCCCGCGACCGGGCACGAGAAACTGACGACCCGTCGACTCTCGCCGCGGTGGCCGGCCGCGGGTGACGTCGAGGCCGTCCTCGCCGTCCACGGCGACCGGGCCGCCTGCCTCCACAACCCTTCCGACGCCCTCGCCGCCCGGGCCGAGGCCGAGGAGCGCCGCCGGAGCCGGGGCGCCGTGTGGCGGCGCCGCGGCTACGGCTACTGGACCGTCCGGGCGCACGATTACTCCGCCGTGCCGGGCTTCTGCGGCGTCAATCCGATGGAGCCGAACGGTCTGCCGGTCCTGAACCTCTTCCACCGCTTCCCTCCCGCCGCCTGGGGCCGGGATTCGGCGAGCGAGGTCGCCACCGCCGTGGTGGCCTGGGCGAGCACCGCCGAGCCCGGTCTCCCGCTGATCGCCCGCGTCCGCCCCGCCGACCTCACCTCCCGACGGGTGGCCCTACGGGCCGGCCTGCTGCGGGCCGAGCACCTGGACGGCGGGGGCTACGACGGCTTCGACCGGATCCATCACCGTCCGGCGGGGTGGTAGTCCCGGCGCCGCCGGGCGCCGCCGAGCGTCCGGGCGCCGGCGGGGAGCTGGGTGAACCCGGCCGGGGCGGCGGGGGCTTGGGCGGAATCAGGACGGCGGCCCGGTGCCGTGCGGCCGGTTGTCGTGTGGCCGGCTCTCGCCGGTCGCCGGTGGTCCGTCCGCGGGGCGGTCGGCCGTGTCCGTCGGCGGGGCGGGGTTGTGCAGCCCGGGGTGGTGGCGCGCGCTCGGTGGGGCGGATCGTCCGGCCCCCTCCCGCGGCCGGGACAGGCCGGCGTTCGAATTGACGGTCGCACAGGATCTCGGCGTAGGCGAACAACTGTGTTAGGTTAGGCTTGCCTAATCTTGCTGGTCGGAGGGGATGTCCTGTGCAGCAACAGTCCGAATTCGCCGGTACCGTCGCGATGGTCACCGGAGCCGGGCAGGGCATCGGCGCGGCCGTGGTCCGGGCGCTGGTGGCCGAGGGAGCCGTCGTCGCGGCGGTGGACCGCAACGCCGGTGCGCTCGACGCCCTGGCGGCGGAGCTCCCGGCCGTCAGACCCTACGTCCTGGACGTGTCCGACGCCCGGGCCGTGGACGACGTGGTCGAGTCGGTGGAGAGCCGGCTCGGCCCCATCGCCACGCTCGCCAACGTGGCGGGCATCCTGCGCACCGCTCCGGTCGTCGAACTCACCGACGCCGACTGGGCGGACACCTTCGCCGTCAACACCACCGGGGTCTTCCACACCGGCCGTGCCGTCGGGCGGCGGATGGCGCAGCGCGGGCGCGGGGCCGTCGTGACCGTCGGCTCCAACGCCGCCGGGGTGCCCCGGGCCGGGATGGCCGCCTACGCGGCGTCCAAGGCGGCGGCCACCATGTTCACCCGCTGCCTGGGGCTGGAACTCGCCCGGTCCGGCGTGCGGTGCAACGTCGTCTCGCCCGGCTCGACCGACACCGAGATGCAGCGCGCGCTGTGGGGCGAGGACGCCGAAGCGGCCGAACAGCGGGTGATCGAGGGCGACTTGGCCGCCTGGCGGGTCGGCATCCCGCTCGGACGGATCGCGGCCCCCGCCGACATCGCGGAGGCCGTGGTGTTCCTGGCCTCCGACCGGGCGCGGCACATCACCATGCACGACCTGTACGTCGACGGCGGCGCGACCCTGCGCGCCTGACCCGCCCGCCCGGCGGTTCGCGTCGAACCGCCGCTCGCCCCGGCTCCGCGACCTCCCCCGGCTCGCCGGCCCCGGCCCTCCGGCTCCCCGAAGGCCAGCCGGCTCCCCGAAGGCCAGCCGCCTGCTCGAAGGCCCGCCGGCCCCCGGACTCCCGCCGGCCCCGAAGAACCGCGACCTCCCCCGAAGAACCGCGACCTCCCCCGTAGACCCGTCCCAGACTGGAGAACCCACCGTGACCACGGTGCCCCACGCCCCGGCGGCCCCCCTCGCCGACGGCCCCGACCACGCCGTCATCGGCGCGGCCAGCGGACTGCTCGGCCAGTACCGGGCCGCCTCCGACGAGGCGTTCTTCGCCTCGCCGACCCGCACCCTGCTCGCCTCCGGCGTGCGCGCCCGGGTGCCGCAGGACGGGCGGCCACTGCCCGTGCGGGTCGCCGGGACACTGGCCGAGGCGGCCCGTGCCGGGGTCGAACGGCCGCTGGTGGTCGGTGCGGTGGCGTTCGACCGGGACAGCCGGGCCGAGCTCGCCGTGCCCGAACGGGTCCGGACCGCCGGGGCGATGCGGGACGACCCGCTGATCGCGCTGCCCGCGCCGCCCGCCGAGCGGGTCGAGTGGCGGATCCGGCCGGTGCCCGAGCCGGAGGCGTACGGTGCGGGTGTCGCGGCGGCCGTCGAGCGGCTGCGCGACGGGGAGTTGAGCAAGGTGGTGCTGGCCAGGACGCTGGAGCTGAGCGCCGCCGAGCCGCTCGACCTGCCGGCCATCCTGCAGCGGCTGGGCCGCCGTGACCCGGGCGGCTACACCTTCGCCGTTCCCGCCGGCGGCGGTCGGACGCTGATCGGCGCCAGCCCCGAACTCCTGCTCTCCCGGCGGGGAACGGCCGTGCTGGCCAACCCGCTGGCGGGCTCGGTGCCGCGCAGCGAGGACCTCGGCGAGGACGTCCGGCGCGCCGCCGCGTTGCTGGAGTCGCCCAAGGACCTGCACGAGCACGCGGTGGTGGTGGACGCCATCCGCGAGGCGCTGGCGCCGTACTGCCGCACCCTGGAGGTGCCCGAACGGCCCACCCTGGTACGGACGGCCGCGATGTGGCACCTGGCCACCACGATCAGCGGCGAGCTGGCCGACCCGGCGGTCTCCGCCCTGGAGCTGGCCTGCGCGCTGCACCCGACCCCGGCCGTCTGCGGCACCCCGACGGACGTCGCGCGCCGGGTCATCGGCGAGGTCGAGCCGTTCGACCGGGGCCTGTACACCGGCATGGTCGGCTGGGGCGACGAGGCCGGCGACGGCGAGTGGGTGGTCACCATCCGGTGCGCGGAGGCCGATGAGCGGACGCTGCGGGTGTACGCCGGCGCGGGGGTGGTCGACCGGTCCCTACCGGAGGCCGAACTCGCGGAGACCAGCGCCAAGTTCCGCACCTTCCTGGACGCCGCGGGGGTGTCCCGGTGACGCCGTCGGACGGGTTCACCCCGTACCCCGCCGAGTTCGCCGAGCGCTACCGGGCCGCCGGGTACTGGCGCGGTGAGACCTTCGGGCGGATGCTGCGCGAACGCGCCGCCGCACACGGCGGGCGGACCGCCGTCGTCGACCCGGGCGGCCACTCGGTGGCCGTGGCGGAGCGGCGCTGGACGTACGCCGAACTCGACCTGAGAGCCGACCGGATGGCCGCCGGGCTGCTCGCCCGGGGGATCCGGGCCGGGGACCGCGTCGTGGTCCAACTGCCGAACGCCGCCGAGTTCTTCGAAGTGGTCTTCGCGCTGTTCCGGATCGGCGCGCTGCCGGTCTTCGCGCTGCCCGCGCACCGGTACACCGAGATCGGGTACTTCTGCTCCTTCACGGGCGCGGCGGCGTACGTCGTGCCGGCCGTCGAGGGCGGCTTCGACTACCGCGAACTCGCCTCCCGGGTCCGGGCGGAGAACCCCGCGCTGCGACTGGTCCTGGTGGCCGGGGAGGACGCGGGGGAGCACGTCCGGCTGGCGGACGTGCCCTGCGACGGGCCCGGACCGGCGAGCGGACCCGAGCCGGGTGACGTCGCCTTCCTGCAGCTCTCCGGCGGCAGCACCGGCGTGCCGAAGCTGATCCCGCGCACCCACGACGACTACATCTACTCGCTGCGCGGATCGGTCGAGCTGTGCGCGCAGGACGCGGACAGCGTGTACCTGTGCGTGCTGCCCGCCGCCCACAACTTCCCGCTCAGCTCGCCGGGTTCGCTCGGCACGCTGTACGCCGGCGGCCGGGTCGTGCTGTGTCCGCAGCCCAACCCGGAGACGGCCTTCCCGCTGATCGAGCGCGAGGGCGTGACCATCACCGGCCTGGTGCCGCCGCTGGCGCTGCTCTGGCTGGACGCCGCCGAGCGCGGCGCCCGCGGGTACGAGAGCCTGGAGGTGCTGCTGGTCGGCGGGGCCAAGTTCAGCACGGAGGCCGCCCGCAGGGTGCGTCCGGTGCTGGGCTGCACGCTCCAGCAGGTGTTCGGGATGGCCGAGGGGCTGGTCAACTACACCCGGCTGGACGACCCGGAGGAGTTGATCACCACCACCCAGGGCCGTCCGATCTCCCCGGACGACGAGGTCCGCGTGGTCGACGACCAGGACCGGGACCTGCCCGACGGCGCGACCGGCCACCTGTTGACGCGCGGTCCGTACACCATCCGCGGCTACTGGAACGCGCCCGAGCACAACGCGAACTCCTTCACGGCGGAAGGCTTCTACCGCACCGGCGACCTGGTCCGGCGGACCCCGACCGGTCACCTGGTGGTCGAGGGGCGGGCCAAGGACCAGATCAACCGGGGCGGCGAGAAGGTCGCCGCCGAGGAGATCGAGAACCACCTGCTCGCGCACCCCGCCGTGCACGACGCGGCGGTGGTGTCGATGCCCGACCCCTACCTGGGCGAGCGCACCTGCGCGTACGTGGTGCTCCGCGCCGATCATCGCGAACAGCCGCCGAAGGGCGTCGAGTTGAAGCGGTTCGTGCGGCAGCGCGGGCTGGCCGACTACAAGGTGCCGGACCGGGTCGAGTTCGTCGAGGCCTTCCCGGCCACCGGCATCGGGAAGGTCAGCAAGAAGGACCTGCGCGCGGCCATCGCGGCCTCCCTCACCGCCAAGTGATTTCACCCTAGTTGCTAAGGAACGACCACCGTGGGCCTGCCCCGCATTCCCTCCTATCCCCTGCCCACCGCCGAGGAGCTGCCCGCCGACCGGGTCTCCTGGACGGTGGACCCGGCGCGCGCGGTGCTGCTGGTGCACGACCTGCAGAACCACTTCCTGGGCGCCTACGACACCGGGGCCGCCCCGGTGCCCGAACTCCTGGCCAACGTGGCCGGGTTGACCGGGGCGGCCGGTGCCGCGGGCGTCCCGGTCGTGTACTCGGCGCAACTGGGCGGGCAGAGCCCGGCCGAGCGCGGACTGCAGCAGGACTTCTGGGGTCCGGGCATCCCGGACGACCCGCGGGCCACCGCGATCGCCGACGCCGTCGCGCCGGCGCCGGGCGACACCGTGCTGACCAAGTGGAAGTACAGCGCCTTCGTGCGCACCGGGTTGGAGCGGATGCTGCGCGAGCAGGGCCGCGACCAGCTGGTGATCGTCGGGGTGTACGCGCACATCGGGGTGCAGGTCACCGCCTGCGACGCCTGGATGCGGGACGTCCAGGCGTTCGTGGTGGCCGACGCGGTCGCCGACTTCGGTCCGGCCGAGCACCGGGCCGCGCTGGAGTGGGTGGCCGGGCGCTGCGGCGTGGTCACCACGACGGAGGCCGTGCGCGCCCGACTGGGCGGCGCGGACGAGCGGGACGGCACGGCCGAGTCGAGGAAGCAGGCCGAGCCGAAGAAGCCGGCCGAGCCGAAGAAGCCGGCCGGATCGAAGAAGTCGGACGAGGTGGACGGGAAGTGACGGGCGTGGGTTTCACGGTGGAGCGGATCCGGGCCGAGGTCGCCGACCTGCTCGGCGAGGACCCGGCGGACATCCCGCTGGACGAGAACCTGGTCGACTGGGGGCTGGACTCCATCCGGCTGATGACGCTCGCCGAGCGCTGGCGGGCGGAGGGCGCCGAGGTGGCGTTCGTCCGGCTGGCGGAGCGTCCGGCGGTCGAGGCCTGGGCCGAGCTGCTGGGCGCGGTCTGATGGAGGCGCTCGTACGGGAGGCCGCCCGCGGGGCGGTGCCGCAGGACGCCCGCCCACCGGTCCGGGGGGAGGCGCCGACCGTCGTGCCCGCGTTGCCCCGCCGTGCGGTGACGTACCCGGCGACCACGCTGGTGGGGCCGGTCGAGGCGCAGGCGTCCAGGACGCCGGACGCGCCGGCGCTGGTGCTCGCGGGCGGGGGGACCGTCAGCTACGGGGAGCTGAACGCCTCGGCCAACCGGCTGGCGCGCGTCCTGGCCGCCCGGGGGGCCCGCCCCGGCGCGGTGGTCGGCCTGGCGGGCGCCCGCGGCCCGGCCGAGCTGCTGACGGCGCTGCTGGCGGTGGTGAAGTCGGGTGCGGCCTACCTGCCGCTGGACCCGGCGGACGCGCCCGGGCGGCGGGAGCGGCTGCTCGCGGAGAACACGCCGGTGTGCGTGCTGGGGGAGGGCGTGCCGGGGGCGCTCACCGGGCTGGAGACGGCCGGCGAGCTGCCCACCGACCCGCCGCGGGCGCTCACGCCGCAGCACCTGCTCTGCGTCGGGTACGGTCCGGGCGGGCGGCCGACGGCCGTCCGGGTCACCCATGCCGAGGCGGACCGGCGGGTGCGCGAGCTGCAGGCCGAGCATCCGCTCGGGCCGGGTGACCGCGTCCTGCAACTGGGCCTGCCGTTCTGGGAGTTCCTCTGGCCGCTGCGGACGGGTGCCGCCGTGGTGCTCGCCGACCCGCAGCGGGAGGGGGAGGTCGGGGCGCTGGTCCGGGAGCTGGGCGTGACGGCGGTGCGGGTGGCGCCGACGGCGCTGCTGGGCGGGTGACGGCGGGCGGTACCCGGACGAGGGCCGACGGCGGCCCGCGGGAGGGGGAGAGGGGCCCCCCCTGCGACCACCAACACCCCAACACCCACCCCCC
>NZ_JBHWBZ010000003.1:288869-331303 GCF_042735475.1 Kitasatospora sp. NPDC059577
CGGCGGGGGGGGGGGGGGGGGGGGGGGGGGGGGGGGGGGGGGGGGGGGGGGGGGGGGGGGGGGGGCCCCGCGGGCGCCGGGGGGGGGGTGCCGGGGGGCGGTCCCCGCACGACGACTTCCGGCGAACGGATGATGATCTCCGTTCGCCGGAAGTCGTCAGCCGAAATCCGTCACCGGCCCGCCGGTGGGCGTCGTGCCGCCGCCAGGTCCGCCGCCGTCCAGGCCATGGCCACCGCGCCGTCCAGCACCGCCCGCTCCGCCTCCGCGCCCAGCGCCGCCTCGGCGAACGCCGCCTCGTGCGGGGCGCAGGCGCCGCCCGTGATGTCCAGGACCGGATGGATCGAGGGCACCACGTGCGACACGTTCCCCATGTCGGTGCAGGCGAACGGCCCGCGCTCGACCGGCTCCGGCCGGCCGAGCGCCGCGGCGTTGGACCGCCACAGGTCCAGCAGGCCCGGGTCGGACCGCATGTCCAGGTAGTCCGGCTCGGGCCGGGTCAGCTCCACCCCGCACCCGGTGGCCAGCGCCCCGGCGCGGAAGCAGTCCTCGACCCGGGCGCGCAGCTCCGCGAGGTCCTCGGCCGCCGAGGCCCGGATCTCGTACTCGGCGGTGGCACCGTCCGGGATCAGGTTCGGTGCCGTCCCGGCCGCCGTGGTGACGCCGTGCACCCGCCAGTGCGGCGGGAGTTGCTGGCGCAGCAGCCCGATCGCGACCTGCGCGACGGTGAGCGCGTCGGCGGCGTTGCGTCCGTCGTGCGGGTTGAGGCTGGGGTGGGCGGCGCGCCCGGTGTAGCGGACGGACAGCGTGCCGAGGGCGAAGGAGCGGAAGTCGGCGACCTCGACCGGGCAGGGGTGCACCATCATGGCCGCGTCGGCCCCGGCGAAGGCTCCCGCCTCCAGCAGCAGGGCCTTGCCGGCTCCGCGCTCCTCGGCCGGCGCGCCGATCACCCGTACGGTGAGCCCGAGTCGATCGGCGTACGGGGCGAGTCCGAGGGCCGCGCCGAGGCCCGCGGCGGCGATCAGGTTGTGTCCGCAGGCGTGGCCGAGGCCGGGCAGCGCGTCGTACTCGCAGACCAGGGCGACGGTGACCGGCCCGCTGCCGAGGGTCGCGCTGAACGCGGTGGCCAGGCCGTGCGCGGGCGCGGTGACGGTGTAGCCGTGGCCGCGCAGCAGTTCGGCGCACCAGGCGGCCGCGCGGTGCTCCTCGAAGGCGGTCTCGGGATGGGCGTGGATGCGGCGGCTGAGCGCCAGCAGTTCGTCCCGGTGCGCGTGCACGCGCTCGTGGACGGCCTGCTTGGTCGCGGACAGGGGCATGGGTGGCGCCTCCGGCGGTGTCAGGGCCCGGGCTGCCCCGGGCCGTTGACCAGATCGTATGAAGTTAGATTAGGCTAACCTAAGTAAGGCGTTCCGGATCCCCGAGGAGCTCTCCGAACCATGCCCGCCGCCGAGACCCAGACCGGTGACACCCGGACGGGTGACACCCAGATCGTCGAGACCCAGGCCGTCGACGTTCCGTTGCTCGCCGCCCAGGCCGCCATCTGGTACGCCCAGGCGCTCGACCCCGCCAGCCCGGTCTACAACACCGGCGACGCCGTCGAGATCACCGGCCCGCTCGACGAGGCCCGGTTCGAACAGGCGCTGCGGCAGGCGGTGGAGGAGGCGGAGGCGCTGAGCGCCGTCGTCGTCACCGGCTCGGACGGTACGCCCCGTCAGCGGCTCAGGCCCGGCCGCCCGTGGCCGCTGCACCGCCTCGACCTGCGGGCGGGCTCCGCTTCCGACGCCGCGTCCGCTTCCGACGCCGCGGCCCCGGCCGACCCGCGGGCCGCCGCCGAGGCCTGGATGCGCGCCGACCTCGCCCGGCCGGCCGACCTCGCCGAGGGCCCGCTGTTCACCCACGCCCTGATCCGGCTCGCCGACGACCGCCGGCTCTGGTACCGCCGGATCCACCACCTCGCCGTCGACGCCTACGCGTTGACCCTCCTCGGCGACCGGGTCGCCGAGCTGTACCGCGCGCGCGTCACCGGCGCCGAGCCCGCCCCGACCCCGTTCGCGCGCCTCGCCGAGGCCGCCGCCGAGGAGGCCGCCTACCGCGACGGCGAGGAGTACCGGGCCGACCGCGCCCACTGGTCCGCCCGGATGGCCGACGCCGACGCCCCGCCGACCCTGCCCGGCGCGCCCGCCCCGGACGCCGGAACGTCCCCGCTGCGCCTCACCGCCGAACTCCCCGCCGGTACCCGAGGGCGCCTGGAGCACGCCGCCACCGCCGTCCGCGCCACCTGGGCCGAACTGCTCCTCGCGGCCGCCGCCGGCTACCTGCACCGCCTGTCCGGCAGCCGGGACGTCGTCCTCGGCCTGCCGCTCGCCAACCGCCGCGGCCCGGCCGCCCTGCGCACCCCCGTCGCCACCGCCAACGTGCTCCCGCTGCGCCTCGCCGTCCGGCCCGCCGACAGCGCGGAGGCGCTCCTGCGCCAGGTCGTCCGCGAGCTGCGCGCCGTCCGCCGCCACCAGCGCTACCCGCTGGAGGACCTGCGCCGCGACCTCGGCCGCACCGGTGACCGCCGCGCGCTGTTCGGCCCGATGGTCAACATCAAGGCCTTCGAGGGCGACCTCGACCTGGCGGGCCTGCCCGGCACCGTCCGCAACCTCGCCGCCGGCCCCGTGGACGACCTCGCCCTGAACGTCTCGCCCGGCCCGGACGGCGCGCTGCGCCTGGTCATCGACGCCGACCCGGCCCGCCACGACGCCGACTCCCTCGCCGCCCACCGCGACGGCCTGCTGCGCTACCTCGACGCCCTCGCCGAGCTGCTGCTCACCGCCCCGCAGACGCCGATCGCCCGGATCGACCTGCTGGACGCCGACGGACTGCGCCGGGCCACCGAGGGGCGCACCGAACCCCCGGCCGAGCGGACCGTGCCCGAGCTGTTCGCCGCCCGGGCCGCCCGCACCCCGGAGGCCGTCGCCGTCCGCTGCGGCACGGCCGCCCTGACGTACGGACAGCTGGACACCGCCGCCAACCGGCTCGCCCACCGCCTGATCGCCCTCGGCGTACGGGACGGCGCACCGGTCGCGATCGCCCTGCCGCGCGGCGCGGACACGCTCGTCGCGATGCTCGCCGTCCTCAAGGCCGGCGGCGCCTGCGTCTCCCTCGACCTCACCCACCCCGCGCAGCGGCTGACCGCCGTCCTGGCCGACGCCCGCCCGGTCTGCGCGGTCGTCGGCACCGCCGAGGCCCTCGCCGGACTCGACCTGCCCGCCGGACTGCCCGCCGTCCGGCCCGGCGAGGCCGACGGCGAGCCGGACACCGCCCCGCCCGCGCCCCGGCTCCACGACCCCGCCTACGTGCTGCACACCTCGGGCTCCACCGGCCGCCCCAAGGGCGTGGTGGTCACCCACGCCTCACTGGCCAACCTGCACGCCGGCCTCGCCGAGGACCACATCGCCCCCGCCGTGCGCCGCACCGGCCGCGAGCGCCTGCGCGTCGCCCACAGCGCCTCGTTCGCCTTCGACGCCTCCTGGGACCCGGTGCTCTGGATGGTCCACGGCCACGAGCTGCACCTGCTGGACGACGCCACCTACCGCGACCCGGCCGCCCTGGCCGACCACCTCGACCGCGAGCGCATCGACTACCTCGACCTCACCCCCTCCTACCTCGAAGTCCTCGTCGCCGAGGGCGTCCTGGACGAAGGACGGCACCGCCCGTCCGTCCTCGTGGTCGGCGGCGAGGCCACCCCGCCCGCCCTCTGGCAGCGCCTGACCGCCGTCCCCGGCCTGCACCCCGTCGACCTCTACGGCCCGACCGAGACCACCGTCGACGCCTACGCCTGGACCCCGGGCCCGGACGGCGCCCCCGTCGGCCGGGTGGTGCGCGGCTCCCGCGCCTACGTCCTGGACGGTTCGCTGCGCCCCGCACCCGACGGCGTCACCGGCGAACTGTACGTCGCCGGCGCCTGCCTGGCCCGCGGCTACCTCGGCCGCCCCGACCTCACCGCCGAACGCTTCGTCGCCGACCCCTTCGGCCCGCCCGGCGCCCGGATGTACCGCACCGGCGACCTCGCCCGCCGCCGACCGGACCTCACCCTGGAGTTCCTCGGCCGCGCCGACGACCAGGTGAAGATCCGCGGCTTCCGGGTCGAGCCCGGTGAGGTCGCCGCCGTCCTCGCCGAACTGCCCGGCGTCGCCCAGGCCGTGGTGATCGCCCGCCCCGGCCCGCAGGGCAAGCGCCTGCTCGGCTACGCCGTCCCCGCGCCGGGCGCCGCCCCGGACCCGGACGGGCTGCGCGCCGCACTCGCCGCCCGGCTGCCCGCGCACATGGTCCCGGCGGCGGTCCTGCTGCTGGACGAACTGCCGCGCACCGCCCACGACAAGCTGGACCACCGGGCCCTGCCGGAGCCGGCCGCGCAGGCCGAGGGCGCCTCGGCGGCGACGCCCCGGGAGGAACTGGTCTGCGGGCTGTTCGCGGACGTCCTCGGCCTGTCGCAGGCACCCGGCCGGAACGCCTCCTTCTTCGACCTCGGCGGCCACTCGCTGCTCGCCGGGCGCCTGGCCGCCCGGCTGCGCGAGACCTTCGCCACCCGGGCCGGCTTCGCCGACGTGTTCCGCCACCCGACCCCGGCCGGCCTCGCCGCCCTGCTCGGCGACCGGGCCGAAGCGGAGCAGGCCGAGGCGCAGCGGGCCGAAGGGGACCGGGCCGACGCGGTCCGGGTCGAAGGGGACCACGCCGAAGGGGACCGCGCCGAAGGGGACCGGGCCGCAGCCGGTCTGCCGCAGGACGAGCACCCCGTCCTCGGGCCCGTCCCGCGCACCGAGCGGATGCCGATCTCGCCCGCCCAGCGCGGCCTCTGGTTCCTGCACCGCCTCGAAGGCCCCAGCCCCACCTACAACATCCCGCTCGCGCTCACCCTCACCGGCCCGCTGGACCGTCCCGCGCTCACCCTCGCGCTGGCCGACCTGGTCGCCCGGCACGAAGTCCTGCGCACCGTCTACGGCGAGGAGCCGGACGGCACGCCGTACCAGCGGATCCTGCCCGCCGCGCCCGTCGACCTGCACGACGATTCCGTCGAGGCGGCCGAAGCCGTCCGGTACTCCTTCGACCTGGCCGCCGAACCGCCGCTGCGGGCCACCCTGTTCACCGACGGACCCGCCCGGCACACCCTGCTCCTCCTGCTGCACCACATCGCGGGCGACGGCGCCTCCACCACCCCGCTGGTCCGCGACCTGGCCGCCGCCTACACCGCCAGGCTCGCCGGACGCGAACCCGAACTTCCGCCACTGGCCGTCCAGTTCGCCGATCACGCGGCCTGGCAGCGCAAGCGCCTCGGCACCGCCGACGCACCCGGCCCGCTCGCCGTCCGGCAGACCGCGTACTGGCGCACCGCGCTCGCCGGACTGCCCGACCAGCTGGAACTGCCCACCGACCGCCCCCGCCCGGCCGTGGCCGGCCACCGGGGCGCCACCGTCCCCTTCGCCCTCGGCACCGAGGCGCACACCGCCCTCGCCGCGCTGGCCCGGTCCGCCGGCAGCACCGTCTTCATGGCCGTCCAGGCCGGCCTCGCCGCCCTGCTCACCCGGCACGGCTGCGGCACCGACATCCCGGTCGGCACCCCGGTGGCCGGGCGCGAGGACGAGGAGACCGCCGCACTGGTCGGCTACTTCGTCAACTCCGTGGTCCTGCGCACCGACACCTCCGGCGACCCGACATTCCGCGAGTTGCTGGCCCGCGTGCGCGCCACCGTCCTCGGCGCCCACGAGCACGCCGACCTGCCCTTCGACCGCCTGGTCGAGGAGCTCAACCCGGCCCGCTCGCTCGCCCGCCACCCGCTGTTCCAGGTGATGCTCGCCTGGCAGAGCCGCCCCGACGAGCGCACCGACCTCGGCGGCGGCCTCGCGGCCGAGACCACCGCCGTCCCCAGCGGCACCGCCAAGTTCGACCTCACCCTCAACGCGGGTGAACGGCCCGGCGGCGGCATCGGCGGCTTCCTGGAATACCGCACCGACCTCTTCGACGCCACCACCGTGGCCGCCCTCGGCGAACGCCTGACCCGGCTGCTCACCGCCGCCGCCACCGCCCCCGACACCCCGATCGGCCGGCTCCCGCTGATCGGCGAGGAGGAGCGGCTGCGTGCCCTGGTCGAGTGGAACGCCGGCCCGGCCCCGGCGGCCCCGGCGGGCCCGGCCGCCGCCGCGCCCGACGCCACTGCTCCCGGAACCGCCGCTCCCGACGCCACCGCTTCCGACGCCGCCGCTCCCGGACCCACCGCGCCCGACGCCACCCTGCCCGAGCTGTTCGAGGCGGCCGCCGCGGCCAACCCGGAAGCCATCGCCGTGAGTCACCTCGGCGACCGGCTCGACTACACCGAACTCGGTGCCCGCGCCGACCGGCTGGCCCGCCTGCTGGCCGCCGAGGGCATCGGCCCCGGCACCATCGTCGCCCTCGCCCTGCCGCGCTCGCTCGAACTCGTCGTCGCCCTGCTGGCCGTGGCCAAGTCCGGCGCCGCCTACCTGCCCCTCGACCCCGACTACCCGGCCGACCGGCTCGCCTACATGCTGGCCGACGCCGCCCCCGCCGCCCTGCTCACCGATCGCGACACCGCGCCCCGACTGCCCGCCCACGACGTGCGCCGACTCCTCGTCGACGGACCGGAGGCCGAGCGGTACCCGGCCGTGCCGCTCGCCCCGCACGAGCGCACCCGCCCGCTGCGCGCCGACGACACCGCGTACGTCATCTACACCTCGGGCTCCACCGGCCGTCCCAAGGGCGTACCCGTCACCCACCGCAACGTGGTCCGGCTGTTCACCGCCACCGACCACTGGTTCGGCTTCGACGCGGACGACGTCTGGACGCTCTTCCACTCCTACGCCTTCGACTTCTCCGTCTGGGAGCTGTGGGGCGCCCTGCTGCACGGCGGCCGGCTCGTCGTCGTCCCGCACCTGGTCAGCCGCGACCCGGCCGCCTTCCTCGACCTGCTCGCCCGCGAACGCGTCACCGTGCTCAACCAGACGCCGTCCGCGTTCTACCAGCTCAGCGCCGCCGACCGGGACCGCCCCGGCAGCGAACTCGCCCTGCGCTACGTGGTGTTCGGCGGTGAGGCGCTGGAACTCGGCCGCCTGGACGACTGGTACTCCCGGCACGCCGAGGACGCGCCGACCCTGGTCAACATGTACGGCATCACCGAGACCACCGTGCACGTCTCGTACGTCGCCCTCGACCGGGCGAGCGCCGCCGCCGGAAGCAGCAGCACGATCGGCGTCAACATCCCCGACCTGCGCGTCTACGTCCTCGACCGGCACCTGCAGCCCGTCCCGCCCGGCGTCACCGGCGAGATGTACGTGGCCGGGGCGGGCCTGGCCCGCGGCTACCTCGGCCGCCCCGAGCTCACCGCCACCCGCTTCGTCGCCGACCCGTACGCCGCACTGTTCGGTGAACGCGGCACCCGGATGTACCGCTCCGGCGACCTCGCCCGCCGCCGCGCCGACGGCGTCCTGGAGTACTTCGGCCGCGCCGACCAGCAGGTCAAGCTGCGCGGCTTCCGGATCGAACTCGGCGAGATCGAGGCCGTGCTGGCCGCCCACCCCGCCGTCGCCGACGCCGCCGTGGTGGTGCGCGAGGACGTGCCGGGGGACAAGCGGCTGGTCGCCTACGCGGTGGCCGACGGCCCGACGCCCGACGATCTGCGGGCCCACGCCGCCGCCGGACTGCCCGTCCACATGGTGCCGTCCGCCGTCGTCCTGCTCGACCGCCTGCCGCTCACCGCCAACGGCAAGCTCGACCGCCGCGCCCTGCCCGCCCCCGAGGCCCCGGCCGCGGGCGCCGGCCGGCCGCCGCGCACCCCGCGCGAACAGCAGCTGTGCGAACTCTTCGCCGAGGTGCTCGGCACGGCCTCGGTCGGCGTCGAGGACGACTTCTTCGCCCTCGGCGGGCACTCGCTGCTGGTCGTGCGCCTCGCCGGGCGGATCCGCGAGGTGCTCGGACTGGACGTCGGCATCGGCACGCTCTTCCAGGCCCCCACGGTGGCCGCCCTCGACGCCGCACTCGCGGCCGGCACCGACGACACCGACGCCCTGGACGTCCTGCTCCCGCTGCGGCCGGTCGCCCCCGGACGGCAGCGCCCGCTGTTCGCCGTGCACCCGGCCGGAGGCCTCGGCTGGTGCTACACCGGCCTGATCCGCCACCTGCCCGGCGACGTCCCGATCTACGGCCTCCAGGCGCAGGGCGTCGGCGCCGCCACCGCCGCCGAACCGCTGCCCGCCACCCTGGAGGACCTGGCCGCGCACTACGCCGACCGGCTGCGCGAGGTCCAGCCCGAGGGGCCGTACCGGCTGCTCGGCTGGTCCACCGGCGGGATCATCGCGCACGCGGTGGCCGTCCGGCTCCGGGAAGTCGGCCAGGACGTCGAGTTGCTCGCCATCCTGGACGCCTACCCCGCCGAGGGCTTCCGCGAGCTGCCCGTCCCCGACCAGGCCGAGGCACTCGAGGCACTGCTCACCATGGGCGGCTACGGCCCCGCCGACCTCGCCGGCCGGCCGCTCGAACTCGACGCCGTCACCGAGCTGTTGCGCCGCGAGGGCAGCCCCCTCGCCGGACTCGACGACGCGACCGTGGCCGCGCTCAACCGGATCTACCTCAACACCAACCACCTGGTGCGCGGCTACGACCACCGTCGCTTCGACGGCGACGTGCTGTTCTTCCGCGCCACCGTCGACACCATCGACGACACCCTGGTGCCCGAGCTGTGGACCCCGTACGTGACCGGCCGGATCGCCAACACCGACGTGGCCTGCTCCCACAAGGACATGACCCTGCCCGCCCCGATCGCGCACATCGCGAGCGTGATCGCCGACCACCTGGAGAAGACCGACGATGGAGAACGCCTCCGATGAGTGACGCCCCCGCCAACCCCTTCGACGCCGACGGCGAGTTCCTCGCCCTCGTCAACCCCGGGGGCCAGCACTCCCTCTGGCCCGCCTTCGCCGCCGTCCCGGCCGGCTGGGACGTCGCCCACGGCCCGTGTGAGCGGGCCGCCGCCCTGGAGTGGATCACCGCGCACTGGACCGCCCTGTGACCCCTCCCGAGGCCCCCGCGGCCCAGGCCCCGGCGCGCCCCCTGCTTGCGGGGCGCGCCGCGGTGGTCGTCGTCTACACGGCCGCGATGTGCATGAACGGCCTGGACTCGACCATCGTCAACCCCGCGCTGTTCACCATCGCCGAGGACTTCGGCCGGCCGGTGTCGGCGGCCAACGCCGTCGAGACCGCCTTCCTGGTCGGCCTCGCCCTCGGTCTCCCGGTCGCCGGCTGGCTCGGCGACCGGTACGGCGTGAAACGGGTCTTCCTCGGCGCGCTCGCCGCCTTCACCCTCGCCTCCGCCCTGTGCGCCGCCGCCCCCGGCCTCGGATCGCTGGCGGCCGCGCGCGCCGGCCAGGGCGTGGCAGGCGGACTGCTCACCCCGGTCGGGATGACGCTGCTGTTCCGGGCCTTCGCCCCGCACGAGCGGGCCGGCCTCGGCCGGATCCTGATCGTCCCCACCGCGCTGATGCCCGCCCTCGGGCCGCCGCTCGGCGGCTTCCTCACCGAACACCTCTCCTGGCACTGGCTGTTCCTGGTCAACGTGCCGATCGGGGCGGCGGCCGTCGCCATCGGCCTGCTCGGCCTGCGCGGCGCCGAAGAGCCCCCGGCCGGCCGCTTCGACACCACCGGCTTCCTGCTCGCCACCCCCGGCCTCGGCCTGCTGACCTACGCGCTGGGCTTCGGCCCGGCCCACGGCTGGTCCTCCCCGGGCGTCGCCCTCGGCGGGATCGCGGGCCTGGTGCTGCTGGCCGCCGCCGTCCGGCACCAACTCCGCTCCGGGGAACCGCTGGTGCACCTCCGACTGCTCGCCGACCGGACCTTCGGCGCGGCCGGCTGGCTGGCGCTGCTCACCTCGGCCGGACTGATGGGCGCGCTGTTCGCCCTCCCGCTGCTCTACCAGGCGGCCCTCGGCGCCTCCGCCCTCGACGCCGGCCTCAGCGTCTTCCCGGAGGCGATCGGCCTGATGGCCGCCTCCCAGGTGGTGGACCGCCTGCTGCCCCGCCTCGGCCCGCGCCGACTCGCCCTACCGGGCCTGCTGCTGGCCGCCGCGGTCCTCGCCGCGCTCGGCTACGCGGAGAACCCATGGCTCGTCCGGGCCCTGATGTTCGGTGTCGGCCTGATCCTCGGCACCGCCGTCCTCACCGTCCAGATCGCGGGCTTCGCCGACGTCCCCCCGCCCGCCATGGGCCGCGCGATGGGCCTCTTCACCATCCTGCGCACCCTCGGCGGCGCCCTCGGCATCGCCGCCACCGCCGCCCTCATCGGCGCCTGGCCCGCCGACTCCGGCA
This sequence comes from Kitasatospora sp. NPDC059577, assembly GCF_042735475.1. NCBI lineage: Bacteria > Bacillati > Actinomycetota > Actinomycetes > Kitasatosporales > Streptomycetaceae > Kitasatospora > Kitasatospora sp. NPDC059577. Next base: position 299,218 of record NZ_JBHWBZ010000003.1, read on the forward strand.
CCACGCCCTACCGGCTCGCCCTCCTGCTGACGGCCGCTCTGGTCGCCGCCGGCGCCCTCCTCGCCACCCGCCTCCCCGCCGAGGCCCCGGGGCCGCCCCCGGAGGACTGACGGGGCGCGGGACCGTCTCCTCCGGTGCCCCGGCTGCCGTTACGGTGATCGGAGCACCGGAGGAGCCCGCATGAACCCTGAGCGCTACCGCCTGCTGGAAGAGGTCCGTCGCAGCCTCCCGGACGGCTACAAGGTCGAACTGTCCGGCGACCTCATCGTCATGCAGGCCTCGCCGTCCCCGATCCACCAGCTGAACCTGGCGATCGTCCAGCGCCGGTTCGAGGCGCACTGCCCGCCCGGCTACTTCCCGTCCGGGAACAGCGACCTCTCCTCGCCGGAGGTCGGCTCCGTGCGGAACCCCGACCTCACCTACCTGCCCGAGGAGGTCATCGAGCTGGGCCGTGAGGTCCCCGCCGAACTGGCCCTGGTCGCGGTCGAGATCGTCTCGCCGTCCAATCCCGAGAACGACTGGACCGGGAAGGTCCGCGACTACCCGCGGATGGGATTCCCGCTCTACCTGATCGTGGACCCCCGGCAGAAGACCGTGACGCTGTTCTCCGAGCCGAACCGCGACCGCTACCACACCCGGACGGAACGGGAGTTCGGCGAGACCCTCCGGATCCCCGAGCCGTTCGGCTTCGAGCTGGACCTGGCCCGGCTCGTCCCGTACCGGGATTGACCCCGCCGCCCCTCCGGTCCCGGCTCGTCCCGTACCGGGACTGATCCCGCCGCGCCGCCTCGCCCCGCTGCCCCTCCGTGCCGCCCCTCCGGGCCCGGCTCAGCCCTCGGGCCAGAGGATCAGGTCCGGCAGCCGGTGCCGGCGCGGCCGGTCGCCGAGGTGGGCGAGGGCGGCGCGGATCTGGTGGAGGTGGTCGGGGGTGAGCTGCAGGGGCGCCTCGTGGGGCTGGTAGGTGGTGCCGGCGGGGTAGTCGAGGCCCGGGTGGCGGGTCATCTCGATGTGGCAGCCGAGGACGTGGGTCACCGGGCGGGTGGCGGTGAAGCGGATCAGGCGGTCGACGGTGCGGCGGAAGGCGGGCCAGTCGTCGATGTAGAGCCGGCCGGGGTAGACGGTGTCGCCGGTGAGCAGGAAGCCGGTCCACGGGTCGTAGTAGGTCACGGCCGAGGCGTGGTGTCCGGGGGTGGCCAGGCACTCCACGACGCGTCCGCCGCCCAGGTCGACCGTGGCGACCGCCTCCGGGTCCCGGTCGAAGCCGAAGTACGGCCAGGCGGCGTCCACGTGCGCGCCCACCACGGTCGTCGCGGGGCGGCCGTCGAACTGCCGGTCGCCCGCGACGTGGTCGTCGTGGTCGTGGGTGTGCAGGACGAGGAGTTCGTAGCCGTCGCGGGGGTTGCGGGCGAGCCACCGGTCGACCAGCCCGTCGACGACCGCACGCAGCGGGAGGAACGCGGGCTCGGCGGTAGCGCCGGTGTCCAGCAGCAGGGCGCGGTCCGCCCCGAACAGCAGATAGAGGAACGGCGCTTCGTAGTGGGTCGCCTTGTTCTGCCGCAGGATGACGGTGTGCTCGTCGTAGGCGTGGACCTGGAGTTCGGGGTCCGTGTTGTGCTTCGCCGACGGGGACCCGTGGATCCACCGCGCCTCCAGCGGGCGGGCGACCGGCGCACCGGTGGTCATGGCTTCTCCCGTCAGGTCGTCCGCCCGTCCGCCCCGGACGGCGGGTCCCCCGAACGTTAGGGGCCCGGCCGCCGGGCGGGTGGGCGGCCCGGCCCTACTTCGTCCTTTCGGGTGACCCGAGCAGGTGCGCCAACCCGTCCGCGAGTCCGCCGCGCCAACAGGCGTAGTCGTGACCGCCGTTGAACTCCCGGTAGGCGAGGTCGTAGCCGCGCGCCACGAGGACGTCCCGCAGGTGCCGGTTCTGGGTGAGCAGCATCCACTCCTGCAGTCCGACCTCGACGTAGAAGCGGGCGGCCCGTCGTTCCTCGGCCGCGAACCGCCGGGTCAGCCACTCGCTGCCCTCGTCGAACTCGGTCTCGTCCGGCCACCAGAAGGAGCCGGACTGGGAGAGCGCGTTGCCGAAGCGCTCGGGCCGCCGGTAGGCGGCGTAGACGGCGGTGAGCCCGCCCGCGCTCTGGCCCGCTATCACGGTGCGGGCCGGGTCGGTGGTCGCGCCGAACTCCTGGGCGGCCCAAGGGAGGAGGCGGTCGGCGAGGAGGTCGACGAAGGCCGGGTTGCAGCTGAGGTCGTCGGGCCGGCCTGGGCCCATGGTGTGCACGAGCAGGGCGACGGTGGGCGGGATCGCGCCGTCCGCCGTCAGGTTGTCGAGGGTGTCGCCGACGGACAGCACCTCGCCCCACATCTCGCCGTCGAGCAGGACGGCCACCGGGAAGGCCGCCGGGTGGGGGCCGTCCCCGTGGCCGGCCGGCAGGTGGACGTCGACCCGCCGGCCGGCGACCGTGTGCGGCACCGTCCGGCCGCGCGGCACGTCCTCGCGCCGCCGGACGTAGGGCTGTGCGGGAGCGTCGGGCAGGCTGAGCACCGAGGCCGGGTGGCGGCCGTCGCGGGCGGGCAGCCGGGGTTCGGTGTCGTACGGGTCGGGGCGGGCGTGGTCGAGGACGTGCAGCCAGTCGGGGCGGGCGGTGCCGGGGGCGTCGCCGTGGAAGGGGTGGAGTTGGTAGGAGGCGCGGTGGTCGGCGCGCAGCCGGTAGGTGATCGTCCACGAGCCGTCGTCCCGACGTGTCATCAGGTGTGGTGTGAGGTCGCCGGCGTGGCGGTCCTTGTCGGTCACGGTGTGGAGCAGGGCGAGGACGCCGTCGCACGGTCCGCCCCGGTGGGTGAGGGTGACCAGGCGGTAGGCGGGGTCGACGGGGTCGGGGGTGACGAGGGGCGGGGTTTCCATGGTGTGGACTCCTGGAGGGGCTTACGCGGGGGTGCCCTTGCGGCCGAGCAGCACCCAGAGCAGGAACGGACCGCCGAGGACGGTGGTGACGATGCCGACGGGGATCTCGACCCCGCCGATCAGCACCCGTCCGAGGGTGTCCGCGAGGACGACGAGCAGGGCGCCGGTCAGCGCCGAGCCGAGGACCGGGACGCGGGCGGGCCCGGCGAGGCGTCCGGCGATCACGGGCGCGGCCAGGGCGACGAAGCCGACCGGTCCGCAGACGCCGACCGCGAGCCCGGCCAGGGCGACGGCCAGCAGCAGGCAGACGAGCCGGACCCGGCCGGGATCGACGCCGAGCGCGGAGGCGACGTTGTCGTCGAAGCGCAGCACGGCCAGCCGTCGGGCCACCACCAGGGCGAGCGGCACCAGCACCGCGAGCCCGGTCAGGACGGGCGCGGCGATCGCGTAGTCCCGCCCGTTGAGGCTGCCGGAGGTCCAGACGTACAGCGAGCCGGCCGAGTTGAGCGAGCGGCGGGCGAGCGCGACCTGGACGACCGCCGAGGCGAGGGCGGACATCGCGAGCCCGACGACCAGCACCCGGTAGCCGCGCGCGCCGAGCCCGCCGGAGACCAGGGTGACGACCAGGACGGCGGCGAGTGCGCCGAGCGGTCCGGCCCACCAGGCGCCGAAGGTGCCGGAGGCGGTGGCGGAGATCAGGACGGCGGCGGTCGCGCCGTCGTTGACGCCGAGGAGCTCGGGGGTGGCGAGGCGGTTGCGGGCGAGGGTCTGGGTGAGGCAGCCGGCCAGGCCGAGCGCGGCTCCGGCGGCGAGCCCGGCGACGATCCGGCCGAGCCGGAACTTCTGCACCAGCAGGACGTCGAGGCGGTCGCCGTAGCCGAACACGGCCTGGAAGGTGCGGCCGAGGCCGAGTTCACCCTGCCCGGCGTGCGCGGAGACGACGACGGCGGCGAGCAGCGCGGCGGTGAGGCCGAGCGAGGCGGCGAGCGCCCGGCGGGGGAGCAGCAGCGACCAGACGCCGTACCGCAGGGCCAGGTCCGGTTTGGGGGCGGGCGGTTCGGCGCGGCGGCCGGGCGGTGCGGCGGATTCGGCCGGGTCGGTCAGGACGAGGGCGGCGGAGCGCCGGGAGCGGACGATGGCGATCAGCGCCGGGGCGCCGACCAGGGCGACGATCACCGACACCGGCGCTTCGAAGGGCCGGGCGACGACGCGCGCCAGGACGTCGGCGCCGGTCAGCACGGCGGCGCCGAACAGCCCGGCGAGCAGGGTCAGCCGGCCGACCCGCGGGCCGGCGACGGCGCGGGCGAGGAATCCGGCGAGCAGACCGAGGAACGAGATCGGCCCGGCCAGGGCGACCGCGGAGGCGGTCAGCAGGGTGACGGCGGCGGCGACCGCCGCGCGGGTGGCGCCGGGCCGGTGGCCGAGGCCGCGGGCGAGGTCGTCGCCGAGTGCGAGGGCGGTGAGCGGCCGGGTGGTGAGCAGGGCGAGCAGGAAGCCGACGGCGAGGACGGGGGCGAGCCGGCGCAGCGTGGTCCAGCCCTCCACCCCGGACAACGATCCGAGCACCCAGACCCGGTAGCGGTCGTACGCCTCGGGCGAGTTGACGATCAGGACGCCGGTGAGTCCGCCGAAGGTCGCGCCGACCGCCGAGCCGCCCAGGACGAGCCGCATGGGCGATCCGCCGCCCCGGCTGCCCGCGATCAGCAGGACGAGCGTGCTGGCGAGCACCGCGCCGCCGAAGGCGAAGGCGAGGTACCCGTAGGAGGTCTGCACGCCGAGCACGGCGATGCCGAGGACGACGCCGAGCGAGGCGCCGGCGTTGACGCCGAGCAGGCCGGTCTCGGCGAGCGGATTCCGGGTGACGGACTGCAGTTGGGCGCCGGCGACGCCGAGGGCGGCGCCGACCAGCAGGGCGGTCAGGGTGCGGGGGAGTCGCAGGTCGCCGACGACGAGGGCGAGCCGGCCGTCGGCGCGGGCGCCGCCGCGGTCCAGCACGTAGTCCAGGACCCGGCCGGGGCCGACCTCGCCGGCGCCGACCGACAGCGAGAGCGCGGCCAGGGCGAGCAGCAGTGCCACCGCTCCGACGGCGACCGGCCAGGTGGCCCGGCCGGTCCCGGCCCGGCGGGGGTCCTTCCGCGGCGGCGGTTCGTCCGGCGCGGTGGCGGGGGACGCTGCGTGCACGCCCGCTTGCGACAATGTCATAAGGTAAGGCTAACCTAATGGCCGAGCCGTCCCGCAGGGTCCCGCACCGGGCACCCCGTCGCACCGCGCTGCCCGGACGCCGCCCAACTCACGTACCACCGTTGCCCGGAGGCACCCATGCCGTTCGCCCGCCGTCCGCTCAGCCCCGTCCGCCGCCGCGCGGCCCAGGCGCTGGCCGTCACCGGGGCGGCCGCCCTCCTGCTCACGGGTTGCGGCTCCTCGGGCTCCTCCGGCTCCTCCTCGGCCGCCCCCTCCGCCCCGGCGGCGGACGCGGCGGGCGGCGGCAAGCGGACCGTCAAGGACGCCACCGGCAAGGCCGTCGAGGTCCCCGCGGAACCCAAGCGGATCGTCACCCTCACCCAGGAGGACCTCGACGCGGTGCTCGCCCTCGGCGTCAAGCCGGCCGGCATCACCAACGGCCAGGGCCTCAACGAGCCGCCCGCGTACCTGAAGGACAAGGTCCAGGGCGTGCCGGTGGTCGGCAACCTGCTGCAGCCGGTGATGGACAAGGTGATCGCCGCCAAGCCCGACCTCATCCTCGCCGGTGACATGCAGGACGAACAGGTGCTCAAGCAGCTGCGCGAGATCACCCCCGCCACCCTGGTCACCATGGCGCCCACCGACGACTGGAAGCTGGCCTTCCGGGGCATCGGCAACGCCGTCAACAAGCTCGACCAGGCCAACAAGGTCATCGGCGACTACGAGGCCAAGGCCGCCAAGGCCGGCGCCGGACTCACCGGGAACAAGGGCGCCGCCGTCTCGATCGTCCGCTGGAACCCCACCGGCCCGAGCTGGATGGAGAAGAAGCAGTTCGCCGCCGGCGTCGCCCTCGACATGGGCCTCACCCGCCCGGCGGCGCAGGACAAGGACGGCAACGCGCACAGCCCGGCGCTCAGCCTGGAGAAGCTCTCCGAGATCGACGGCGACTGGCTGTTCCTGTCCACCCTCACCGACGACGGCAGGTCCGCGCTCAAGGACGTCCAGTCCAAGCCCGCGTACCAGGAGCTGAACGCGGTGAAGAACAACCACGTCGTCACCGTGGACGGTTCGGTCTGGTCCACCCGGGGCGGCCCGCTCGCGGCCGACGTCGTCATCGGCGACCTCGGCAAGGCGCTCGGCGGGAACTGAGCGGGGCCGGACCGGGGGAGGCTGCCATGGAGTTGACGATCGAGGGGCTCACCGCCGGCTACGGCCCGGGGCGCCCGGTGCTCGGCGGGGTCGACCTCACCGTCCCGGCCGGGCAGGTGGTGGCCGTGGTCGGGCCGAACGGCTGCGGCAAGTCCACCCTGCTGCGGGCCGTCGCCCGGCTGCACCGGCCGGACGGCGGCCGGGTCCTGGTCGGCGGCGAGGACGTGTGGCGGCTGCGCCCGCGTCAGGCCGCCCACCGGATCGCGCTGCTGCCGCAGAGCCCGCAGGCACCGGAGGCGGTCACCGTCGCCGGACTCGTCCGCTACGGCCGCCACCCGCACCAGGGCCTGTTCCGCCAGTGGTCGCCCGACGACGAGCGGCTCACCGCCGCGGCCCTGCGCGCCACCGGCGTCGAGGAACTCGCCGACCGCCGGCTCGACCGCCTCTCGGGCGGCCAGCGCCAGCGCTGCTGGCTCGCCATGGTGCTGGCCCAGGACACCCCGGTCGTCCTGCTCGACGAGCCGACCAGCGCGCTCGACCTCGGGCACGCGGTGGAGGTCCTGGAGCTGGTCCGCCGGGTCGCGGCGGACGGACGGACGGTGGTCATGGTGCTGCACGACCTCGCGGCGGCCGCCCGCTACGCGGACCTGCTGGTCGCCCTGCGCGACGGCGCGGTGGTGGCCTGCGGGCCGCCGCGCGAGGTGGTGGACGCGCCGCTGGTGCGGGCGCTGTACGACATCGACAGCCACGTCCTCACGGCGCCGGGGGACGGCGCGCCGGTCATCGTGCCGCGGGCGCCGGTGGGCTGACGCCCGCGCGGCCGGTCGGGCGGCGCCGTTCCTTCCGGACGGCGCCGCCTTCGCCGTGGTCGCCGGGGTTGCTGCCTCCGCCGTGTTCGCCGTGTTCGCCGTAGCCGCCGTGCTCGCCGCCTTCGCCGTGCTCGCCGTGGGCGCGGGCCCTTCGGCGGGCCGGCGCGGCCGCTCCCTCCGCCCGAGCCCGGCACTGCTTCGATCACCCGTTCGAGCGGTTTCGACTTCCCTTCCCCCGGTCGGCTCCACCCTGCCCGGCGCGTTGTCAGTGGGCCTCGCTACGTTCCTCGCATCGCTGGTCAGCAGGCGATCGAGACGTGGTTCCCGGGTGGTTCCCCGGTGGGAGGAGTACGGCCGTGGCATGGGTGGAGACGGGCGCGGGAGGGTACCGCGTCGCACTCGACGGTGAGGGCCGGGTGGTGTGCCGCAACGCGGCCGGCCGTGAGCTCAAGTCCGTTCCGTCGAAGCTCGGTGACGACCCGGTGGTCACCCAGCTCAAGCAGCTCGCCGAGTGGCTGTCCGCGCACGAGCGGAGCTGCCTGGACGACGTCGAGCGCTGGATGGTGCGCTCGCTGCCGGTGCCCGCCGCGGTGATCACCGCCGTGTGGCCCGACGCGGCCTGGCAGGCCGTGCTGCGCGACCTGGTGGTCACCGGGGCGGACGGCGCGGTCGCCGGCTTCCTGCGCGGCGCGGACGCCGAGCGCGGCCTCGGCCTGGTCGACCTGGACGGCGACACCGTCCGCCTCACCGACGGCGAGGTCCTGATACCGCACCCCGTCCTCCTGGAGGACCTCGACGAACTGCGCGAGTTCGCCGTCGAACTCGGCGTCTCCCAGCGCGTCCAGCAGCTCTACCGCGAGGTCTGGCACCGACCGGCGGAGCTGCCGGGCGGCACCGAGATCACCACCTACGCCGGCGGCCGCTACCGTGAGCTGCGCGAGCTGGTCGGCCGCTGCAACCGGCTCGGCTGCCGGGTGCGCGGCGGCTCCGCCGTCCAGTCGATCACCGAGGGCGGACGCACCGTCGAGGCCCGGGTCTGGGTCGGCGACTACTACGAGTACGACGCCTGCGAGACCGGGGCGCTCAGCTGGGCGGGCCCCGACGGCCGGGCCCTGCCGCTCACCGAGGTCGGACCGGTCGCCTGGTCCGAGGGCATGCGGATGGCCGCCGCCCTGCACGCCGGCCGCACCATCGAAGGGGAGGACGCCGCATGACCGCCACCGGCTCGAACACCACCACCACCGGCCCGGCGGCGACCGCCACGCCCGAGGCCCTGCTCGACGCCGGGGCCGTGCTGCCCACCGGCACCCTGGCCGACGCCGGCCGCCCCGACAGCGCCGCCGACCTCCTCACCGCCCGCACCTACGCCCACCCCGCGCTCGACGGCCGCCGGATCGTCCGGCTCGTCCCCGGCGCGCTCGGCGGGGCCGAGGACCTCGCCCTCGACTTCCTCGGCCTGACGCCCGACGCCGAGCCCGTCGAGGTCGGCCAGGTCCGCCAGGAGGCGCTCGGCTTCCCCGCCTGGGCGCTGGTCCACGACCCGGCCAACGGCCACCACGCGCTCGCCCTGGTCAAGGAGATGGAGCGGCTGGCCCGCCAGGCCACCTCCAAGCCCGGCGCCGCCAAGGACGGCTTCGACGCGCTCGCCACCCGCCTCGGCCGCGCCGTCCCGCACTTCCTGCCCACCTTCTGCGAGGAGGTCGGCCGGATCTTCCTCGGCTGCGGCAACCAGACCTACGCCGCCGCCTGGTTCGGCAAGGCCCGCGAGGCCGAGCGCACCCACGGCCTGACGGTGGACGAGGAGCGGCTGCGCGCCGTCTTCCTGGAGTTCGCCCTGGCCGGCGCGCTCACCGTCAAGTCCCTGCGCCAGTACGTCAAGGAGCTCGCCCAGCGGCTCGACCCGCTGACCGCCTGGCAGCGCTTCCGCCAGCTGTGCACCGAACGCTCCGCGGCCGGCATGGCCCCGTACGCCGGGGTCGCCGAGGACGCCCGCGCCCTGATCCGGGCCGCCGGACTGGACCGCACCGAGCACGAACAGGCCCTGCTCGCCGAACTGCTGGACTCCCCGGCGGTCAACCGGGCACCCGCCGCGTTCTGGAAGTCCTGGCACGGCGCGCTGCTCGACCTCGGCCGGCGCGACGCCGCCGTCCGCACCCGGTTGCTGGAGCTGCTGCCCGACCCGGGCGGCTCCGGCTCCGACTCCCCGTACGACGCGACCTGGCTGGAGGTCCTCACCGCCACCGGCGCCGAGGAACTGCTCACCGGCCCGCGCGCCGAGGGCGCCGAACCCGCCGCCGCCTGGCTCCAGCGCTGGAGCCACCACCTCGGCCGCGGTTGGCGCAGCCGGCCCAGCTGCCCGGCCACCCTCGCCCTGGCCCGCCGGATGGTCGAGCGGCTGCGCGCCGACGCCGTCCCGGTCGACCTCTTCACCGGCGTCCGCGCCAGCCACACCCGCATCGACCTGCTGGAGCTCCTGCTCGCCGCCGGCGTCCCGGTCGCCGACCCGCCCGCCGGCCTCGGCTTCGACCTGCGCGACTGGGTCGCCCAGACCGGCGCGGACAGCCCCGGCCTCGCGGCCGTCGCCGCCGACGACCGCTTCCGGCCGCTGCTGCGCCGCGCCACCCCGGGCGCCTGGGACACGGCCGTCAAGCGCCAGGCCCCCGCGCTGCCGCTGCTGAACGAGCTGTTCGCGGAGTGGGCCGAGGCCCGCGCCGACGAGGTCGCCGCCGCCCGCGGCCTGGCCGCCGCCGCCGACCTGGTCCGCGCCCTGGGCCAGCACCGCACCGCCATCCGCACGGTCGCCCCGGCCGCCGCCGAGCGGATCGCCGCACTCGACGTCACCGGCCTGCTCACCGGCGCCCTCACCACCGGCATCCTCGACGAACTCGGCTGGCCCGCCCTGGAGGACGCGCTCGCCAAGCTCGCCGACCCGCCCGCCGCCGACGCCCTCCCGGTCACTGCCCCCGGCCACCGCCCCCGGGGCCTGAACGACCTGATCGTCGAGGACGCCTGGCCGTACCTCGTCCTCGCCCGCCTCGACCGGGCCGTCGTGGTCGGCCCGGACGGCATCCTGCTGGAGCACACCCTGCGGGTGCCCCCGCTGCAGGGCACCCGCAACCGGCCCCGACTGCGCTTCGTCGACGGCGAACTCCTCGTCGTCTGGTACGAGGAGGGCGAGCAGCGGGCCTACTGGTCCGGACGGCCGGAGCAGACCTTCGTCCTGGAGGGCCAGAGCATCGCCGGCTACTACTACGGCGAGCGTTCTCCGGAGGCCCCCTCGCTCCCGCTGTCCGGCGGCGGCCGCACCACCGGCGAGCGCCCGCTGCACCCCGGCGACACCCGGATGCCCGAGGAACGCCACGTCCTCGGCGACGGCACCGGCCACTGGACGCTGCGCCACGCCACTGACGGCAGCCGCGTCCTGCGCGAACTCGACCCGGCCACCGGCACCCTGGGCCGGATCGCCGAACCGCCCGTGATCGCCGCCACCGCCGGGGCCGGCCGGCTCGTCACCGACCGCACCCGCCTGCTGCCGCTGCAGCCCGGACTGGAGGGCACCCCGCTCGGCACCGACGGCACCGTCCTCGGCAGCTGGGTCCGCGCCGACGCCGGACGCGCCGTCACCACCTTCACCGCCGACGGCGGACGGATCGTCATGCCGCTGGACGGCCGGCAGCGGACGGACACCGTGCCGGTCGGCCGGCTCACCCTGCCCGGCGAAGCCGCCCCGGTGGTCAGCCACGACAGCGACGACCACTACTCCCTCAACCTGCCCGACCTCACCGACCGCTCGGCCCGCACCACCGACCTGCGCCCCTGTCGCGGCGGCGACCTCGCCGCCGCCGGCACCGCGCTGATCCCGCCGTACGACCACTGGCACGCCCTGCGCCCCCGCGACGAGGCCGGCTCCCGGGTGCTGCGCACCGTGACCACCGGGCAGGCCGCCCGGCTGATCGACCTCGCCTGGCCCGTCGACCCCGAGCCCGTCCCGGAGGACGAGCAGCGCTGGCTGACGGTCCAGGGCGTCCGGCGCCCGGTGGCCCAGCGGGGCGAGGCCCGCCACACCCTGCCCGTCGAGGCGGTCGGCACGGTCCTGCCCGGGATCGCCCACCCGCTGCTGCTCGCCGGCGTGGCCGGGCTCGCCCGCGCCGCCGCCGACCTGCTGGACAGGGCCGCCCGCTTCGTCCCGCAGCCGGACGCCGAGCGCCCCACCAAGGCGGAGGCCGCCGTCTGGCAGCCCGAGCACGGCCGCGACCACGAGCTGCGCGACGCCGTCCGCGGGGTCCTGCCCGAGCTCGACGGCTTCGGCGGCGGCTGGGGCAGCTCCGACCAGTGCTGGGTACTCAACAACCTGCGCGCCGTCACCGCCGTCCTGGCCGCCCCGCCCGCCGCGAGCGCCGAGGGCTGGAGCACCCCGGTCACCGTCACCCTGCGCGGGGGCGACGCCAACCACGGCTGGCTGGGGCTGCTCGGCCGGATCGACGTCCTCGCCCACGCCGTGGCCTCCCCGCTCACCCGGACGGCCCACCGCCCCTCGCTGCTCCTGCTGATCGACGAACTCACCGGGGCCCCGCTCGCCGACCGCGGTGCGACCCTGCGCGAGATCGTCCTCTCCGAACCGGCGGAACGCGACACCACCGGCCGGCCCGCCACCCACCGCCAGGGCGAGGTGCTGCGCCACGGCGACCGCACCGTCGTCATCCTCGGCCACCGGGGCCGGAACTACGACGGCACCGTCCACTGGCTCGCCGCCGACCACGACCCCAGCGGCGAGTTCGGCCCCGTCGCGCACTTCACCACCGTCTCCGAGCGCGGCACCGAGGAGCGGGTCGACGCCACCTGGGCGACCGCGTTCCGGCAGGCCGCCGCGCTGAGCGGCACCGTCCCCTGGGACGCGGACCGGGCCGCCGCCTTCTCCGCGCTCACCGGCATCGGCACCACCCGCGCCACCCTGCTGCTCTGCCCGCCGTCCGGGCTGCTGCACTGGGGCAACATCGACGTGCCCGCCGAGTTCGGCTTCAAGACCGCCGAGACCAGGGCCGCCCACAGCTGGCTGCGCGGACACGACCACGCCGGCGTCGCCGCCGTCTGGAGCGCCCTGATGCCCGCCGACCCGAAGACGCTGTGGACCGACGGACCCGACGTCGCCGCCGGGGCCGAGGCCTGGATCCGGCACTTCGGACGGCTCGTCACCCTCCCCGAGGAGGCCCACGCCACCGTCCAGGGCGTCTCCATCACCACCATCGAGGAGATGCTCAACCCCGCCCGCGCGCGCTGGCTGACCGGCACCACCACCTTCCGGCTCAGCAGCGACGGCCGGGACACCCCCCGGCTGCTGCCCGCGGACATCACCGCGGTGCCCGAGTCCGGCGCGCTGGACAAGGCCGTCGACGCCCTGCGCTGGCTCGCCTACCACCTGCCCGCCGACAGCCCGCTGCGCCCGCTACTTCCCGAGGCGGCCGCCGCGCTGCGCCGGCGCCTGGCCGACCCGGAGCTGCTGCTCGACCTCGAACTCCTCCGCACCACCAAGGGCACCCCGCTGGCCGCCGTGCTGCGCACCCACTTCGGGCTGCCCGCCGAGGGCGGCGCGGACCCGGACGGCCTGGTCCGCTGCGGCCCGGCGCTCGTCATCGGCCCCGGCTACGAGGGCTTCGAGCGGGTCTGGCTGCGCCCGGCCGGCCTCAGCGGCCCGGACGACCCGCTGCTCGACCTGGTCGACGGGCTCTCCGACAGCTACTGGTTCGCCCTGGAGCGCGTCGCCATCGAGTCCGTCCTGCGCGGCGAAACGGAGCGACTTGCCGCCTCCGCCGCCGGGGTGACGCCCACCGGCGAGGCCCCCGCCTGGCTGCAGAACCCACAGCTGTCCGCCCCCGAGCTGGTCGCCGAGGCGGCCCGCACCCACGGCCTCGGCGAGGACGCGGCCGCGCTCTACCTCCAACTGCTCGCCCTGCCCGACCCCACCGACCGCAACGTCGCCCGCTGGACGGGCTGGAAGCCCGCCCGGCTGAAGAAGGCCCGCGCCGAACTCGCCGCCACCGACCTGGTGCTGGAGGCCAAGCGCGCCCGGGCCGGCCGCGCCCTCTTCCTGCCCGGCGGCTGGCAGGAGGCCAAGTCCCCGGCCCTGCCGGCCGAGACCTGGAAGGCCGCCCTGTACGAACTGCCCACCCACCACCCGGTGCTGGCGCCCCTGCCCGTTCCCGAGCTGTTCGCCCGGGCCTGGCAGCGCACCGTCGACGGTGACGCCCCCGGTTACGAAGAGCTCCAGACCAGCAAGCGCAGGAAGGCCCGCCGATGACCGCCACCGAGACCACGACCCCCGGGACCACGACCCCCGGGACCGCCACCGGTACGCCGCCCGTTCCGGCCCCCGCGGAGCGGCAGGTCGTCCCGCCGGAGGAGAAGTACGCCGCCGAGCTGGAGTTCCTCGCCGCGCACGACGCCGGCCCGCGCCCGCCCGGCTGGCGCCTCACCCCGCGCGCCGTCGTCACCTTCGTGATGGGCAGCGGCGGCGAGAAGCTCAAGGCCGGACGCAAGGGCCTGGTCATCGAGCCCAAGTTCGTCGGCGAGCGCGCCCTGGTCGAGCGCTGCGTCGTCACCCTCGCCGGGGAGCGCGGCCTGCTGCTCGTCGGCGAGCCCGGCACCGCCAAGTCGATGCTCTCCGAACTGCTCGCCGCCGCCGTCTGCGGCAGCAGCGCGCTCACCGTCCAGGGCACCGCCGGCACCACCGAGGACCAGCTCAAGTACGGCTGGAACTACGCGCTGCTGCTCGCCAAGGGTCCCAGCCGCGAGGCCCTCGTCCCCTCCCCGGTGCTCACCGCGATGACCACCGGGGCGGTCGCCCGGGTCGAGGAGGTGACCCGCTGCCTGCCCGAGGTGCAGGACGCCCTGGTCTCCCTGCTCTCCGAACGGCGCATCGCCGTCCCCGAGTTGGCGGGCACCCCGGACGGACAGCTGCACGCCGCCGCCGGCTTCACCCTGATCGCCACCGCCAACCTGCGGGACAAGGGCGTCAGCGAGATGTCCGCGGCCCTCAAGCGGCGGTTCAACTTCGAGACGGTCGGCCCGATCGGCAGCCTCGCCGCCGAGGTCGACCTGGTCCGCCGCCAGTCGACCGTCGCCGTCGCCCGGGCCGGCGCCGCCTACGGGGTCGACGACGCAGTCCTGGAGGCCCTGGTCACCGCCTTCCGCGACCTGCGCACCGGCCGCTCCACCGAGGGCTGGGACGTCGAGCGCCCGTCCACCGTGATGAGCACCGCGGAGGCGGTCTCCGTCGCCACCGCGCTCGGCGTCACCGCCGCCTACCTGCCCGACGGCGGGGACCTGCTCGGCCGCCTCCCCGGACAGCTCCTCGGCGTGGTCCGCAAGGACGACCCGGCCGACGCAGCCCGTCTGCTCGGCTACTGGGACGGCCCGGTCCGGCGCCGCGCCGAGCAGGGCGCCGGCACCTGGCGCACCCTGTGGGACCTCCGTTCGGCACTGGAGGCCTGATCCGATGAGCAGCGCGGTGACTCCCGTCCCGGACGACGCGGACCGCAGGGTCCGGACCGAGGCCGACCGGCTGGCCGCCTCGGGCGCCGGCCGACCGGGCCCCTACCTGATCGGCGTACGCCACCACGCGCCGTCCCTCAGTGCGGTCGTCCCCGCGCTGCTCGACGCCGCCCGGCCGGAGGCGGTCCTGGTCGAACTGCCCGCCGAGTTCCAGCCCTGGCTCGGCCTGCTCGCCGACGAGGCGACCGAAGCCCCGGTCGCCCTCGCGGCCGCCCCCGCCGGGACCGAGGAGGCGGGCGGGCCCGCCTTCTACCCGTTCGCCGACTTCTCCCCGGAACTGGCCGCCCTGCGGTGGGCCCGGCGCAACGGGGTGGAGGTGATCGCCTGTGACCTCCCGCTCGCCCGGCGCGCCGCCCGCTCCGGGGAGGGCCGACCCGGCCCCGGGCATCCCGGTGCCGAGGCGCCCGGCGTGGCCGGCGCGCTGCGCCACCGGCTCACCGGCCGGGACTCCGACGAGGACCTGTGGGACCGGCTGGTCGAGACCGCCGCCCCCGGCTCCACCCCGGAAGCCGTCCGGCGCGCCGCCCTGCTCGTCGGCTGGGCACTGCGCCACGACGCCGAGACCGGCCCCGGCGTCGACCCGTACGACCTGCGCCGCGAGGAGTGGATGCGCGCCCGCATCCGGGACGCCGCGGCCGGCGGGCGCCGGATCGCCGCCGTGATCGGTGCCTTCCACGCCCCCGCCCTGCTGGACGGGCCGCCTGCCGTCGAGGAGCCGCCGCACCCGGACGAACCGGGCCACGTTCTCTCCCTGATCCCGTACACCTACCCGCTGCTCGACGCCCGCTCCGGCTACCCGGCGGGCATCCGCGACCCGGAGTGGCAGCACACCGTCCTCGACGCCGGCGGCGATCCGGAACGGCTCGCCGACGCGCTCACCACCACCGCCGTCCGGATCTGCGTCGCCCTGCGCGCCCAGGACCACCCCAGCGGACCGGCCGACGCCCGCGAGATCGTCCGCCTCGCCGGTGACCTCGCCCGGTTGCGCGGCCACGCCGCCCCCGGCCGCGGCGAACTGGTCGAAGCGGTGCAGACCGTCCTGGCTCAGGGCGAACCGCTCGGCCGCGGCCGAGCCGTCGCCCGCGCCCTGGAACAGGTCCTGGTCGGCACCCGCACCGGCCGGCCCACCCCCGCCGCCCCGCGCAGCGGGCTCGCCCCCGCCGTCGAGACCCTGCTCGCCGACCTCGGCCTCCCCGGCCCCGCCGACCCGGGCCCGCGCGACCTGCGGCTCGACCCGTTGCGCAGCCCGCTCGACCGCCGCCGCGAGATCCTCCTCCACCGCCTCACCGCCTGCGAGGTCCCGTACGCCGACCCCGTCGCCGGCACCGGTGCGGGCGGCACCGAAACCCTCGGCACCCGCTGGCGCGTCCACTGGACGCCCGCCACCGCGGCCATGCTGACCGTCGCCGGCACCCGGGGCGTCACCCCCGCCCAGGCCGCCGAGGGCGCCCTGCGCATCCGCCTCGGCGCCGACCCCGGCCCGCGCGAGATCATCGACGGCCTCACCGCCGCCGCCTCCTGCGCCCTCCCCGTGCTCACCGAGGACCGCCTCACCCGACTCACCACCACCCTCCCCGCCTCGGGCACCCTCCCCGAACTCCTCGACGCCCTCGCCCTCCTGGACCGCCTCGCCGCGGGCCACTTCCCGGTCCGCACCCCGGACGCGGCGGCGGCCCCGAGCACGACCGGCGGTCCGGGCGGCGCCGCACCCGACGCGGGCGCCCACGCGTCCGGGAGCGACGACGAGGTGGCTGCCGCGCCAGCCGGTGGCGGAGCGTCAAGCGCTGCGGAGGGCGCGGTCGGTGACGATCACGCGCAGTGCGCCACCGGGTCGCCGGCCGAAGCCGGTGAGGTTCTGACGGTCGCCGCAGTACGGCAGTTGGAGGGGCTGGGCGGGTCGGACGATCCGCAGGACGCCCGGGCACTGGTGGAGCTGGTGCGGCGGGCGGACCGGCTGGGCGGGGTGCGGCTGGCGTACGTGCTGGCCGAACTCGCCATGCACGGAAGCCCGTTGGTACGGGGAGCGGCCGGGGCGGTTCGGGTGCTGCTCGGGCAGGAGCCGGCCGGGGTGCTGGGCGGCCGGGCGGCCTCCTGGGTGGACGGCGCGACCGGTCCCGAGACGCGGCAGGTGCTCGGGCGCTCGCTGGTCGGCCTGCTGACGGCCGCGGAGGGACTGTTCGACGCCGCGCCGGAGGCACTGGAGCCGGTCCTGGAGCGGGTCACCTCGCTGCCCGACGGCGCTTTCCTGGACCGGTTGCCCGCGCTGCGCGGCGGCTTCGACACGCTCAGCCCGGCGGCCCGCGACCGGCTGCTGGCCCTGGTCGAGGAGCGTCTGGGCACCCGGCTCACCGCGTTGCCCGAGGAGGCCGGCCCCGCGGTGGTGGCCGAGTGGGTGCGTGCGGACCTCGCGGCCCGCGCCGCTCTGGCCCGCCGCGGCCTGCTGCCGGCAGCACCGGCGGCATCCGCAGCACCGGCAGCACCGGCAGCCCCCGCGGCAGACACGGCCGAGAAGCCCGACGATCCCACCGCGGTCGCCCGGCCCGACCCCGCCGACCCGGTCCACCGGCACGCCCTCCTCCCCGCCGAGCGCTGGCGGCTGCTCCTGGGCCGCCCCGGGAACGGTGGCCTGACCGGCCGCGGCGCCCGACTCGCCACCGCCCTGGACGAGTTGTACGGCAGCGGCCACGGCGAGGGCTCCGGCCCCGGAGCGGACAGCCGGGGCAACCGGGGCGGCCGCGAGGCCCCCTACCCGGGCGTGCGGGAGTGGGCGGAGGAACTGGAGTCGCTGTTCGGCCCGGGCCTGCGGGAGGAGGTGCTGGCCGCCGCCGTCGCGCAGGGCCGCACCGACGTCCTGGAGGCGGTCGACCCGGCGGCGGTCCGCCCGTCCGTCGATCTGCTGCGCACCGTCCTGGAGCACGCGGGCGGGCTGCCCGAGGCCCGGCTGGCCCGGCTGCGTCCGCTGGTGCGGCGCCTGGTGGAGGAACTGACCCGGGAGCTGGCGACGAGGCTGCGCCCGGCCCTGACCGGCATCGCGGTGCCGCGCCCGTCCCGCCGTCCGGGCGGCGGGCTGGACCTGGACCGGACGATCCGGGCCAATCTCGCCACCGCCCGTCCCTCGCCGGAGGGCGGCACCCTGATCGTGCCCGAGCGCCCGGTGTTCCGGACCAGGGCGCGGCAGGCCAACGACTGGCGGCTGATCCTGGTGGTGGACGTCTCCGGGTCGATGGAGGCCTCCACGGTCTGGGCAGCGCTGACCGCCTCGATCCTGGCCGGGGTGCCCTCGCTGAGCACCCACTTCGTCGCGTTCTCCACCGAGGTCGTCGACCTCACGGAGCGCGTGGAGGATCCGCTGAGCCTGCTGCTGGAGGTACGGATCGGCGGCGGCACCAGCATCGCGAGCGGGCTGCGCTACGCGCGGGAGCTGGTGACGGTGCCGTCCCGCACGCTGGTCGCGGTGGTCAGCGACTTCGAGGAGGGCGGGCCGGTCGCCGGGCTGCTGGCCCAGACCCGCGCGCTGGTGGACTCCGGTGTGCACCTGCTCGGCTGCGCGGCGCTGGACGACACCGGCACGGCCCGCTACTCGAAGGCGGTCGCGGGCCGGCTGGTGGCGGCCGGAATGCCCGTGGCGGCGTTGAGCCCGTTGGAACTGGCCCGCTGGGTGGGGGAGAAGGTGCGATGAGCGTGACCGATCGGACGAACGACTGGCCCGGTGTGCGGCCGGAGGTGGTCGCGGAGGTGGTGGCCGGGCTGAGCGCCCGGCTGCAGAAGCGGCTGGACGGTGCGGCGGCGAAGCTGGCGGAGCGTCCGGTGGTGCGGGAGGGCGACGAGTGGCGGGTGGAGGTGGACGAGGAGACGGTGCTCGTCCTGCACGCCCCGGGCGGGACGGTCGCCGAGCAGGCGGACGTCCGCTGCGGCTGCCTGCTCGCCCCGGCCTGCGTGCACCGGGCCGCGGCCGTCACCCTCTGCCCGCTCGCCGAGGCACCGGAGCCGACGGAGCCGCCAGGGCCGACAGGGTCGCCAGGGCCGACGGAGCCGACCGGGGAGGCGGGGCCGAGTGCGCCGACCGGAGCGGCCGGCGCGGCGGACACCGGTGCAGCCCGGGAGGCGGCCGGGCCGACCGCGCCCGCCTCCCTCACCGCCGCCGAACTGGAGGCCGCCCGGCACCTGCACCGGGCCGCGGCCGCCGTCCTCGCCGCCGGGGTGAGCGGCGCGGGCGCCGTCTCCCAGGCCGAGCTCCTGCGCGCCGCCCACCGGGCCCGGGTCGCGGGCCTGTACCGCCCGGCCGCGGCGGCCGTCGCCGTCGTGACCCGGGTCCGGGCCGCCCGGTCCGGCGCCCCCGACCACCGGCTGGCCGACCTGGTGGCAGGCCTGCGCGAACTGCTGGGCCTCACCACGGCCCTGACGGCCGGCACCGGCCCGGTCGCCGAGCTGCGCGGCACCGCGCGGCAGGCCTACCGGGAGGAGGGCGGCCTGCGGCTCCACGGGCTGTTCGCCGAGCCGGTGCTGACGGCGACCCACGCGGGCGCGGTCAGCTGGGCGGTGGACGCCGACGGGCGGCTGAGCACGATCGCCGAGGTCATGCCGCACGACGACGCGGCGGCCGCCGTCCCGCAGGCGGTCGGGGCCGGCAACCGGACGGTCCGGCTGGGCGACACCGCGCTCAGCCACCGGGAGTTCAGCCGGGCCGGGCTGGTGGTCCAGGGCGCGACCCGCTCCGCCACCGGGCGGCTGGGCGCCGGCGCCGCCGTCCGCGCCGTGCGTGCCGCGGGTGCGGCGTGGACGGCGGAGCCGGCGGCCCGGCTCTGGTCCGAACCGGTGGCCGCCCAGGTGGCACGGGCGCTCGCCGTGCAGGACCTGCCGTACGAGAGCCGCCCGGCCGGGAGCGACCTGTTGTTCCTCGACGTCACGCTGCTGGGCACGGCCCCCACCGGCCCGGGCGGAGTGCCGCAACTGCGGGCGCGCTGCACGGAGGGCGGCCCGGTGCTCGCCCTGCGTGCGGCGCACGAGCACCCCGACCTGCCGTTCCGGGCGAACCTTGCGCTGCTCGCCACCGCGCCCGGTCTACGGCTGCGGGTGGTCGGCCGTCTGGAGCGCGCGGACCGCCCGGAGCTGCGCCTGCTGGCGATCGGCACGCCCCCGCAGGCGCCCGACGTGCAGACGCCGGACCCGCTGGCGCTGCCCGCCGACCGCGCGGGCCGGGTCAACCTCGGTCTCGAACGCCTGCAGACCGCCGACCTTCGGACCGCCGACCTCGGGTCCACGGACCTCGGGCCCGCCGGCCCCACGCCCCCCGAGGGGGTCGCCGGTACGCCCCCGGAGCGGCCGGAACCCCCGGCGCCGTACGGCCCGCCCGTGCACGTGCTCGGCCGCCGGGTGGAGCAGACGGTCACCACCGGCCGGAACGCCCTCGCCCCGAGCGAGGCCACGGCGGCGGCCGACCGGGGCCTGCTGCGCGCCGCCGGGTTGGCCACCGCCGCCGAACTCCTGGACGGTCTGCGGGCGGCCGCGGCGAACCGCCGACGGGACGTGTTCGGCCGGATCGTCGCGGACGACCACGACGCCTACGCCACCGCCTGGCTGGCGGCCGCCTGGTACACCGAGGAACTGGCCTCGGCGCTCTGCTCGGCGGCCTGGACCGGGGAGGGGTGAACCGTGGGCCGCGGAACTGTTTGCAGGGACCGGTAATCCGCGCCTACTGGCATACTTGGGACGAGGGAGGCACCGAACACGCGGTGCAGCGGAAAGGACGGCGCGCCATGGGGATCCGGGACGACGCGGCCGAGATCCGGGCCCGTGGCTGGCGCACGCTCGCCGCGCTGCACGGGATGATCGACACCGCGCTGGAGAAGGCGCTGCAGGCCGAGTGCAGGCTCTCGGTGGTCGAGTACACGGTGCTGGAAGCGCTCTCCCGCCAGGACGGCTGGCACATGCGGATGCAGCAGCTGGCCCGCGCGGCGGCGCTGAGCAGCAGCGCGACCACCCGGCTGGTGAGCCGCCTGGAGGACCGGGGCCTGCTGAGCCGCTACCTCTGCGCGGACGACCGGCGCGGCATCTACACCGAGCTGACGCAGGAGGGCCGTGACCTGCTGGCGGCCGCCCGTCCGGTGCACGACGCCGCCTTGGAGGCGACGCTGGCGCAGGCCACCGAGGTCCCGGAACTGGCCCCGCTGGTCGGCTCGCTCGCCGAGCTCCACCCGGCCCACGCCTGAGACCCGCACCTGAGACCCGTACCTGAGGCCCACGCCTGAGACCCGTACCTGAGGCCCACGCCCGGGAGCTGCATTCGGGGCCACGCCTGAACCCGGTGGGGAGGGCCGTCCCGCAGGGCCGTCTGTGCCACCGGGCCGGGCCGGCCCGGAAGGTCATCCCGCCCCGCCCGCCCCGCCCGACCGGGAGCGGGCCCTCACCGCCGCCCGGCGGCGAGGGCCTCCTGGTGCACCCGGTCGAGCAGGGCGAGCAACAGGTCCTTGCTGGACGACCGTTCCCGGACGTCGCAGAGCACGACCGGGACCTCCGGCCCGAGGTCCAGGGCGCGGCGGACCTCCTGGGGGCTGGCCTCGCGGCGTCCGTGGAAGCAGTTGACGCCGATCGCGAACGGGATGCCGCGCTGCTCGAAGAAGTCCACGGCGGCGAAGCTGGATTCGAGCCGCCGGGTGTCGGCGAGGATGATCGCCCCGAGGGCGCCGAGCGCGAGGTCGTCCCACATGAACCAGAAGCGGAACTGCCCCGGCGTGCCGAAGAGGTAGAGCACCAGGTCCTCGCGGACGGTGATCCGGCCGAAGTCCATGGCCACCGTGGTGGTGGACTTGTCCTGGACGCCTTCGAGGCTGTCGACCCCGATGCTGGCGCGGGTCATCCGTTCCTCGGTCTGCAGCGGTTCGATCTCGCTGACCGAGCCGACCATGGTGGTCTTCCCGACGCCGAAGCCGCCGGCGACGAGGATCTTGACCGCGCCCGGCACCAGGCTCTGGGTCGTCAATTCGGGTCTCCTGGAAGGGAACGGGGAGAACGGGGGCAAGGGGTGCGACCGGGGCGCCGACGGGGCGGCGCCCCGCCGGCGCGGTGCGACCGCGACGGGGACGCCTGTCCGTCAGAGCCGGCGGACGCCCTCGATCACGGCCTGGATCAGCGAGATGTCAGGTGCCTCGGCGAGCTGGACCGGGGCGCGGGTGAGGATCAGCCGGGCCTCGGCCAGGTCGTCCAGCAGCACCTTGACCACGCTGACCGGCAGGTCGAGGGTGGCCGCGATCTCGGCCACGGCCAGCGGGCGTTCGCGGCACAGGTCGATGATCGCGGCCGGTTCGGGCGTGAGCCGGCTGGTGTCGGCGCGCGGGTCGGCGGTGACCACCAGGGTGATCAGCGCGAAGCCGTCACGGACCGGGCCGGTGCGCCCGTTGGTGATCGCGTAAGGACGGACCAGGTGGCCGGCGTCCTTGTCGTAGAACCAGCCTTCGTCGGCGTCGGCGGTGGTCACGCACCGCCACCCGCGCCGACCTGGCCGGCATCGCTGCGCGGCGCCGCGGTGAGGTACTGGCCGACCTGCTTGACCAGCATGTTGATCTCGTAGGCCATCAGTCCGGCGTCCACCTGCTCGCTGGTCAGGACGGCCAGCCGGGCGCCCTGACCGGCGGTGGTGACGAACAGGAACAGCTGGTCCATCTCCACCACGGTCTGCCGGACCCGCCCGCCGTTGAAGCGGTGTCCGGCGCCGCGGGCCAGGCTCTGCAGGCCGGAGGCGACGGCGGACAGGTGCTCGGCGTCGGCCCGGTCGAGGTTCCGGGACATGCCGACCAGCAGGCCGTCCTCGGAGAGGACGATGGCGTGCCGGGTCTCGGGTACCCGTGCGACCAGCTGGTCCAGCAGCCAGTTGAGGTCGCGCTGGGTTTCGGTGTGCTGCGTCATCACTGCTGTTCCTTGGCTTCCTGAGCGGCGGAGGCTTCCTGAGCGGCGGAAGGTGCGGCCGGGGTGTGCGGGGCGGCGGGCGCGGTGGGGTCCGGGGCGCCCGGTTCGGTGGCGGCCGCGCGGGCGGTCCGGGTGCCGCGCTGGATGGCGGCCATGGTGGCGCGGGAGCGCTGCGGGGAGGTGTCCTCGGTGTCGGCCTCGGCGCCGCCGTACCGGGGCGCGAGCGGCGCGGCCGGGGCGGGCGGTGCGGCGGGGCCGGTGGGCCCGGCCGGGCCGGGGCGGCCGACGGAGGACGGCGGCAGGGCGCCGGGCGAGTGGGCCTCGCGGAGCTGCTCGGCGAGGCTGGCGTTGCGGACCCGCTGCGGCAGGACCCGCGGGGTGCGCAGCTCGCCGTCCGGGCCGTGCTCCACGTTGTCCTCCTGCGGGCGTTCGTGGGTCGGCGCGGAGTGGTCGGCGGGGACCCCGTCGAAGGGCGCCGCGGCCGGCTCGGCCGGGAGGTCCGTGCCGTGGCGGCCGGCCGTCGGCCCGTTCCCCGGGGCGTTCGCGGTCCCGTCGCCGGAGGTGTCGCCCGGGATGTCGTACCGGCGCGGCAGTACGGGCCTGGGCACGACGACGGCACCGGGGAGTCCGGGGATCTGGGCACCGACGGGCAGTCCGCCGTTGGCGGGTCCCGCGGGGCCGTCCTCCGGCAGGCCGCCGTCGAGGAGCACCCCGTCGAGGAGCACGCCGTCGAGGGGGCCGTCCTCCGGCAGGCCGCCGTCGAGGAGCACCCCGTCGAGGACCACACCGTCGCCGGCGATCACACTGCCGTTGCCCGCGACGGGCCCGGCGGCCGTTCCCGGAGCGCTCCCCTCGGGGGCCTCCGGAGCGGCGCCGCCAGGCCCGGTGCCCAGCAGCCCGCTGAGCACTCCGGCCAGCGCGCCCGACAGCGCCTGGTCGGCCTCGCCGGGGTCGCCCTCCGCCGTCGGCCGGGCCTCCGGCGCCGGGGTGCGGGTGACCCGCGCCCCGGAGGGCAGCCCGGGTACCGCGGCCGCCTGCTCGGCCTGCTCCAGCAGCGCCGAGGGCACCAGCACCACGGCCCGGGTGCCGCCGTACGGCGAGGGCCGCAGGGTGACCTGGATGTCGTGCCGGGCGGCCAGCCGCGCGACGACGAACAGGCCGAGCCGCAGGTCGTCGCCGAGCGCCGAAACGTCCAGCTCCGGCGGGTTGGCCAGGTACTCGTTGAGCCGCTCGTACTCGTCCTCGGTCATGCCGAGTCCGCGGTCCTCGACCTCGACCGCCAGGCCCTTGGGCACCTCCTGCGCGGAGACCTGCACCTGGGTGTACGGCGGGGAGAAGGTGGTGCCGTTCTCGATCAGCTCGGCGACCAGGTGGATGACGTCGGCGACGGCCTGCCCGCTGAGCGAGGCGCGCGGTACGCCCTGGACGACGACGCGGGCGTAGTTCTCGGTCTCGGAGACGGCGCTGCGCAGCACGTTGACCATGGGCACGGCGTTGCGCCAGCGGCGGGCGGGCAGGGCGCCGCCCAGGATGACGAGGTTCTCGGCGTTGCGCCGCATCCGGGTGGCGAGGTGGTCGACCGCGAACAGCTCGCGCAGCAGCTCGGGTTCCTCGTGCTCGCGCTCCAGCGCGTCCAGCATGCTGATCTGTCGGTGGATCAGGATCTGGGTGCGGCGGGCGATGTTGAGGAAGACCTTCTTCGTCCCCTCCCGTCCCTGGGCCTGGTGGACGATGGCCGCGACGGCGGCCTGGCGGACGGCGGCGAGGCCGTCGGCGGTCTGCTGGACCTCGTCGCCGATCCGGCGGGAGGGGGCCCAGGCGGGCGGGGTGGGCACCGGTTCGCCGGCGCGCAGCCGTCCGACCACCTCGGGGATCTCGCTCTGGGCGAGCGCGAGGGTGTCGGCGCGCAGTCCGGACAGGCGGCCGGACAGCGCCCGGGCGGCCCGGATGCCGCGGATCAGGCTGAACAGCAGGACGAGGGCGACGACGACGGTGCCGATCAGCACCGCGGTGCTGTTCCCGGCGTCGCGCAGCAGGTAGGCGGCGTAGCCCCAGGCCGCGGCGAGGCCCAGGCTGGGGACCAGCACGAGGGCGAGGAGCGAGCCGCGGAGGGAGCCGGACCGGCCGGCGCGGTGGCCCGTGCGGGGGGCCGATATGCCTGGCATCTGATTCCTTGGTGCAGGGCCGAGTTGCAGGCCGGGTCGCGGATCCTAACGGCGGGTCGGCCCGGGCGGGCTTCAGGGCGCCGAGGCCGGGGTTGCCGGACGGGGTGACGCGGTGTCACCGTCCGGGCGGAGTACAGCCACGGCCGCCGACGGCAGGAAACCTATCAGTCCCAGGTGCCCTCATCGCAACAT
Source organism: Kitasatospora sp. NPDC059577 (assembly GCF_042735475.1). Classification (NCBI taxonomy): domain Bacteria; kingdom Bacillati; phylum Actinomycetota; class Actinomycetes; order Kitasatosporales; family Streptomycetaceae; genus Kitasatospora; species Kitasatospora sp. NPDC059577. Next base: position 324,069 of record NZ_JBHWBZ010000003.1, read on the forward strand.
CAACTGACGATATGTGAACGGCTGATGGCTCTGCCGGGCCCTGCGGGGCGAAGCGTTCGCCGACGGATCGCCGCAGCTCAGCGCCTTCACCGTGACATGCGGACGGCTCCCCGGGAGGCGGGGTGCGCCTCCCGGAGAGCCGTCAGGAACAGGTCAAGCGGTCGTGGGCCGACGGATCGCCGCCGTCCGGTCCGGCCGGGTCCCGCCCGGACCGCGGACACCGGCGTTCGGCCCGGTCCGGAGCCGACGACCGGCGCGGTGTCGGCGGTCAGCCCGCTCCGGTGCCGGCGTTCGGCCCGCTCCGGTGCCGGTGGTCAGCTCGCCAGCGGTATCCGCACCACCTGTCCGTCCTGCTCGTCGCGGCCCTCGGCCTCCAGCTGGTTCAGCTCGGTCCACGCCCAGCTCGCCAGGTCGGACAGCTCGGCCGACCACTGCTTCCCGTAGGTGCCCGAGGCGACCTGACCGAGCCGCAGCTTCTGGACGTCCGAGGTGCCGGCCGGGGCGTAGATGTGGGTGGCGTCGCGCAGGTAGCGGATGATGTTGAACTCCTCCTGCGTGCCGCGGGCGGCGAGGATCTCCATCGCGCTGCGCGCCGAGTCCATCGCGTACTCGGTGTTGATGAGCTTGGCGTTCATCAGCTCGGCGTCGCAGGGCTTGCCGTGGTCGAGCAGGTGCGAGGCGTGGTACGCGGCCAGCTTGGCGGTCATCAGCTTGGACTGCAGCTCGCCCAGCTTCAGCGCGACGCTGTTCAGCTGGTTGAGCGGCTTGCCGTACAGCACCCGCTCCTCGGCGTAGCGCACGACGTCCTCGACGATCGCGACGTGGATGCCGAGCGCGACGGCGCCCAGGTTCAGCCGGCCGTACAGGGTGGAGGAGGAGTAGGCGACGTCCAGGCCCTGGCCCTCCTCGCCCAGCCGGTTGCCGACCGGGATGCGGCAGTCCTCGAAGATCAGCTCGCCGAAGCTGAAGCCGTGCAGGCCGCCCTGGGTGCCGAGGGTGCCGGTGCGGAAGCCGGGGCGGTCGCTCTCGACGAGGAACGCGGAGAGCCCCCCACTGCCCTTGTCGGTGCGGAAGACCACGCCGTGCACGTCGCCGATGTGGGAGTTGCCGACGAACCACTTGCGGCCGTTCAGCACGTACTCGTCGCCCTCGCGGCGGGCGGTGCCGGCCATGCCGAGCACGTGGCCCCCCGACTCCGGCTCGGTGACCGCGATGGTCGGCAGGGACTCGCCCGAGGCGAACTTCGGCAGCCACTCGCGCCGCTGGGCGTCGGAACCGAAGTGGATGACCTTGGCGACGCCGAGCTGGGAGGCCTGTGCCATGGCGCCCATCGCGCCGCTGACGCGGGCGAGTTCCTCCACGATGATGGTCTTGGCGAGATGACCCAGCCCCAGGCCGCCGAACTCCTTGGGGATCGTCACGCCGATCCAGCCGCGGCGGGCGATCTCCCGCGAGAGTTCGAACTCGACCTCGCGGTCGGCCTCCATTCTGGCGACCTGCGGACGCACCTCCTTCTCCGCGAACTCTCGGACCTCCGCCCGGAGGCTCTCGTGTCGCTCGTCGGTGAAGTAGTCCATAGCCATGCTTGGTCCTCTCATTCCAGTGGGTGTCGTGCCTCCGTTCATGCCGTCGATGCCGCTCCGGCCGCCCCGCGGGGAATCGGTGGGGGTGACGGCCGATCGCTCCCTTGCAATCGGTGCATGCGGACCCTGGCGCGGCTTCCCGGGGGGAGAGGAATACCGTCCGTGTCTTCGGCAGGGCTCATTGTCATATGTGAACACCCCCTTCACACCTAGTTGATCTTGGATTGGCGGGATTCCGGTCGTCGTTGTTACTCGCGGGTTTCGTTCCCGTGCGGACGGGGGAGTGATCTTCCCCCTCCTCACGATCCGGCTGAGCGGCCGTTCACATGCGGCTTTGACTGTTCATCAGCAAGGGTGGTGACCGGTACCGGTAGCACCGAAGGGCCCGGATGTCTGATTACATGTGCGCCATGACTGATGTGATGAGCACTCAAGGCCAGTTCCCGGGTGCCGCCGGGGAGTCCGAGCGGACTCGCAGGCTGCGCAGCCTGGGTCTCAACGAACCGTCCGCGGACGAGGCCTTCGACCGCTTCGCGCACCTGGCAGCGAGCATCACCCGCGCTCCCATCGCGATGGTCAACTTCATCAACGACGAGCGCCAGATGTTCCGGGGGCTCTACATTCCGCCAAACTCGGCCGAGGTCGCGGCCGAAGAGGGAGCTTCGTGGGCGGACCGCGGCATCGCCTTCGACCTCCCGACCCGTCAGATGCCGATGAGCCACGGCTTCTGCCCGCACGTCGTCGCCCAGCGCTCGCCCCTCGCGCTGGACGACATCCTGGCCTACCCCCGGTTCGCCGGTAACCCCGTCGTCGACGAACTCGGCGTCCGGGCCTACCTCGGCGCCCCGCTCGTCGACGACACCAACACCGTCATCGGCACCGTCTGCGTCCTCGACCGGGAACCCCGGCAGTGGGGGCGCGAACGGCTCCGCGACATCCAGCACCTCGCCGAGGCGCTGCTCTCCGAGATCCGGCTGCGCGACAACCTCCTCGCCCAGCAGCAGGAGATGTTCGCCGCCTTCGACGGCTCCCCGTTCCCCATCATGCTCACCGACGGCCCCGGCCAGGAGATCCGCTACGCCAACGCCCAGCACGCCGACACCTTCGGCGCCCCGGTGGCGTACGGCGCGATCGGGCAGGCCTACCCGCAACTCGGCGTGGCCGGCCTCCAGCAGGCCGTCTCCGAGGCCTACCGCACCGGCCGCACCACCGTCCTCAACGAGGTCCGGGTGCAGTCGACCCGCCCCGAGGCCCAGCGCATCCAGCAGATCTTCAGCTTCACCTGCACCCCGCTGCGGACCGCGCGCACCGGCCAGGTCAACGGTGTCCTCACCGTCGGCATGGACGTCACCGCCCAGTCCCGCACGGAGGAGGAACTCGGCACGCTGGCCGCCCTGCTGGTCGACCGGCTGCAGCAGAACGGCACCGCGACCGCGACCGGCCGCCCGGGCATCCCCGGCGGATCCGGCGTCGTCCTGCCGGGCTGAACCGCCGACCGCCCGCCCGCGTGCGGCACCGGGGTTCGCGTCCTCGCCGTCCGTACCGTCTGTACCGTCCGTCCGCTCCATCCGGATCATCCGTATTACCCGCATTGCTCGTACGGCCTGCACCACCGCTCCACCGGTGCCACCGGCGCCACTCGCATCACCCGCATCACCGCACCACCCGTACCGCTCACCGCCGTGGCGGGGCGCCTCTCACCCCCGAGGAGAGGCTCCCCGCCACGCTGCCGTCCGGGGCCGGTTCCGTTCCGATTCCGTTCGACGGCGGTCCGGCGGCAGTCCAACGGTGGTCCGACGGCAGTCCGGGCCGTGCGGCGCAGTTCGCCGGGCCGAGCGGGTGAACCGTCCGCCGCCCGCGTCCCGGCCGGGCCCGCCCGCCGCGCGGCGGTGGTAGGCATGGGCCGCATGGACTGGTTCGCCGCCCCCGACTACTGGCTGAGCCGGCTGCTCGTCCAACGCCTGCTCGCCGCCCTGTACCTGATCGGATTCCTCAACGCCGCCGCCCAGTTCCGCGCACTCATCGGCACGGACGGCATGCTCCCGGTGCCGCGCTTCACCGCCCGCGTCCCGTTCCGGCAGTCGCCCGGCCTGTTCCACCTCCACTACAGCGACCGCTTCTTCGCCGCCGTCGCCCGGAGCGGGGCCGCCCTCGCCGCCGCCGTCACGGCCGGGCTCGGTGACGCCGTCCCGCTGTGGGCCTCGATCGTGCTCTGGGCGGTGCTCTGGGTCCTCTACCTCTCCATCGTCAACGTCGGGCAGACCTGGTACTCCTTCGGCTGGGAGTCCCTGCTGCTCGAAGCCGGCTTCCTCGCCGCCTTCCTGGGCAACGCCGACACCGCCCCGCCCACCCTGGTGCTGTGGCTGATGCGCTGGCTGGTGTTCCGGGTCGAGTTCGGCGCCGGACTGATCAAACTGCGCGGCGACAGCTGCTGGCGCGACCTGACCTGCCTGCGCTACCACCACGAGACCCAGCCCATGCCCGGACCGCTCAGCTGGTTCTTCCACCACCTGCCCGACCCGCTGCACCGGATCGAGGCCGCGGCCAACCACGCCGTCCAACTCGTCGTACCGGTCTGCCTGCTGCTCCCGCAGCCGATCGCGAGCTACGCCGCCTGCGCCGTCGTCGCCACCCAGCTGTGGCTGATCGCCTCCGGCAACTTCGCCTGGCTCAACTGGCTCACCGTCGCCCTGGCCCTCGCCGCCGTCGAACCCGCCCGCCTCGGCCTGCCCGTCCACGCCCGTGGCTACCCCGACGCCCCGCTCTGGTACGAGACCCTGGTGATCGCGCTGACCGCCGCCGTCCTCGTCCTCAGCTACTGGCCGGTGCGGAACATGATCTCCCGCGGCCAGGTCATGAACCGCTCCTTCAACCGGCTCCACCTCGTCAACACCTACGGCGCCTTCGGCAGCGTCAACCGCCTCCGCCAGGAGGTCGTCGTCGAAGGCACCGACGAGGCGGTCCTCACCCCGCGGACCGTCTGGCGCGAGTACGGCTTCAAGGGCAAACCCGGCGACGTCCACCGGCTCCCCCGCCAGTACGCCCCCTACCACCTGCGGCTCGACTGGCTGATGTGGTTCGCCGGCATCTCGCCCGGCTACGCCCGCCCCTGGTTCCTGCCCCTCGTCGCCCGCCTCCTGGCCGGCGACCCGGCGACCCTGCGCCTGCTGCGCCACAACCCGTTCCCGGACGCTCCGCCGACCCACGTCCGGGCGACCCTCTACCACTACCGGTTCACCGATTGGCGCGAACTGCGGGAGACCGGAGCGTGGTGGCACCGCACCGCGTTGCACGAGTACCTCGCGCCGGTCGACCTGCCCGCCCTCGGCCGGGCCGGGTACCGGCCACCGCCGGGCCGACCGCCCCGCAGCGTCCGCGAAGTCCCGCTGGAACGGCCCCGGCAGCCCGGCCGGCGCCCCGGCCCGTCCACCGTTCGGCGGCCCGGCCACCCGTCCGGACCAGCGCCGGACCACCCGGGCGGGTCACCCGAGTAGCGGCCAGGTGGGCGGTATGGCAGACGACACCGACCCGTCGGGGCGGTGGGTGCGTGCAACGCTCGAACGGGCACCCGTATTCTGGGCCTCCACAACCGGCAGGCCGACCGCGCGCCCCCTCGCCCCGCCCCAGGGGCACCCCGCGCAACCGGTCCGCCGCCCCCTCGCCGCCAGCCCCGCCGTCGTCGCCCAGAACCGGACCTCACATGACAGTGCTTCACTCGCGCAACGCCGACGCAGCCGACCCGGCGGACGTCGCCGACGCCGCAGACGTCAAGGACTCCCAGGACGCCGCCGCGGAGCCCGACCTCCGCGAAGACCTCGGCCGCTACGCCGAACTCGGGGCCTTCACCCTCACCGCCGACACCCACGCCTGGTACGCGGCCGTCGACACCGTCGCCACCCCGGAGGACGCCCGCGCCGCCTCCACCGCGCTCGCCGAACTGCGCGGACACGACCTCCAGCAGACTTGGGAGGCCGTCACCGCCCTCGCCGCCGAGGCCAAGCTGGACGAGCCGGACACCGTCGCCAAGACCGCGCTGCTGGTCGAGATGCTCCAGCGGGTGCGCCGCACCTCCGCCACCCTCACCAGCGCCGCCTACGACGCCGACCTCGGCGCCCTCGCCGCCGCCACCGCCGACAGCGCCTGGCGCCGCGAGAACGGCGTCAAGCTCTCCTGGCTGCGCGGCCGCTCGCTGCGCAAGCAGGCCACCGCCCTCGCCACCGACCGCCGCATCCGCCGCGAGGACCTGCACGAGGCCCTCACCTCCGCCGAGATCGAGCGCCGCGCCTGGGCCGCCCTCGCCCCGGCCGGCGCCCTCCCGACCGCGCCCGCCGACGGCGCCCTGGTCGACCGCACCGCCCAGGCCTTCGAGGCGATCAACAGCGGCCTGCGCGACCTCGCCCGCCTGCTGCCCGACCACGACCTGGACGGGCTCCCCTTCACCGAGCTCGTCGACCTGGTCGACCGGCTCGCCGCCGACGAGGGCACCCTCTACCGCCTCCCCACCATCCGGGGCCTGCGCGCCGGCCTGGAGGAGGCCGGCCTCGGCGACCTGCTCGCCGAACTCGCCGCCACCAAGGCCGACCGCCGCGCCGCCGAGGCCGCGTACGCCGCCCGCCAGGCACTCGCCGGCGGGCAGCGGGACGGGCTGGCGCAGCAGGCCGCCGCCGAGGAGAGCGCGGTCGAGGCGCCGACGACGGAGGCGGACGACACCGCCGTGGCCGACGCCGAGGCCGAAGCGGCTGCGCGTCAGGCGCTGGCCGGTGGACAGCGGGACGGCCTCGTGGAGGAGGTCCCGGTGTCGGCTCCGGTCGAGGAAGCCGACGAGGTTGCGGCGGGTGCCGAGGCCGAGGTTGAGGCTGCGGCCGTTGTCGAGGCCGAGCCCGAGGCAGGGACCGAGGCAGGGACCGGCGCCGAGGCTGAGACCGAGGTCGCCGAGGTCAAGGTCGCGGAGGTCGAGGTCGAGGCGGTGACGGGTTCGGGCGTCGACCAGGACGCCGCTGACGTCGAGCCGGTGGCGGAGGAAGAGACCCCGGTTGCCGCGGTTTCCCTCCCTGCGCCCTCCCCGGCCGCCGACGACTTGGTCGCCGCCGCGACCGCCGATCCGGTCGACGCCGTGGCGGAGACCGAGCCGGCCGTCGAGGTCGAGGAGCCCACTCCGGCCGAGGTCGAGGCCGAGGTCACGGAGACCGAGGTCGTCGTCGAGGAACCGGCCGCCGAGGCCGACGTCGTCACCGACGAGTCCGCCGCCGAGGTTGACGAGGCTACCGACGAGGTGGCGGTGGAGACCGTCGCTGCCGAGGAGCCCGCCGAGGCCGAGCCGGTGACCGAGGCTGTCGCCGAGGAGTCGGCCGCTGAGGTCGAGGCCGTTGCTGTCGAGGTGGAGGAGCCGGCCGTTGAGGCCGAGGAGCCCGCTGCCGAGCTGACCGAGGCTGTTGCCGAAGAGGTCGTCGAGGTCGTCCCGGTGGCTGAGGTTGTCGTCGAGGAGCCGGCCGTCGTTGCCGTGGAGCCGGCCGTCGAGGCCGAGCCGGTGACCGAGGCTGTCGCCGAGGAGCCTGCGGCTGAGGTCGAGGCCGTTGCTGTCGAGGTGGAGGAGCCGGCCGTTGAGGCCGAGGAGCCCGCTGCCGAGCTGACCGAGGCTGTTGCCGAAGAGGT
>NZ_JBHWBZ010000004.1:0-13198 GCF_042735475.1 Kitasatospora sp. NPDC059577
GGTCGAGGTAGCCGAGCGCCGGCTGGCCGCCGTCGCGCGCCATTTACCCGCCGACCACCGGAACACCCCAAAGGCCCGTGAACAACCCCCCCCCCCCCCCCCCGGTCCTGGGGGCGCGCCTTATAACCCGCCCCCCCCCTCTGTCGTTGTGCACACCCACCGGGGTGACTCCTCCTCAGGGCCCCGGGTGAACCGGTCGACGTCTCGAGTGGCCGACCAACCGGGGAATCTCCTCCAGGGGCACGCCACTGCCCGAGAGCGGGGCGAGGTCGTGACGCAACTCACGTGGCGGGCATGCGGCGGCATTCACTCTTTCGGCCTTCGCGAGGAGCAGCGGAGTGGAACCGGCTACGCGGCTGACTCCGGGTGCGTGGCCAGCCCCGCCGCGACTGCGGTGGGCGATCCCGACCACCCGGCCGCCGAACGCCAGACGGAAGCGATCCCGTGGTGTTCCAGCAGCCTGACGTAGACGTTCCCGATCCCCTCGGTGAAGAGAGCCAGCTGCGTCGGCTGCTCGGTGTGCGGATAGAGCAGGAAGGAGTACGTCGCCAGCTGTCCGAGCGCCTCCCGCACGGCGTCGGTGGCATTTCCCCGCTGCACGGCCTTGGCCTCGATCAACCAGTGCGCGGATCCCCGGCGCGCGACCATGTCCCTCGGGTGCACATTGGTTCCCACCCCGAACCCATGGGCGATGAGGTGAAGTCCGTAATCACGGACCAGGGTTTCGTGCCTCTTGCTCTTCAGGATCTTGCGACCCTCGATCGTCTGCACGTACTCCTCGTCGCTCTTGGGCGCGAAGTGCAGCAGCGCGTCGTTCCGCTCGTGAGTCCACGTACCCTCGGCCCGAACAGTGCAGATGACGTCCCGCGTCGTCTGCCGCAGCTGCTCACGAGCCACCAAGGCGCTCTGGTAGAGCGTAATGAAACGTTCGAGGTCATCGCGCAACGTCGCCTCATCGGGCAATTCGGCAATCCTGTAGGTACGAGCGAAGACGTTCCCGTACTCGTACGCCCTCGGGAGCCCGGACCGCCCGCCGAGGTCGATCTCCGTCTCCAGATCTGGAAATCCGCCGGGAGAAACTGCTTCGCGAATGGCCTCGGCCTCCACGGCAAGCTTGCGGTTTGCTTCCGAGGTCTTGTATTTCTTGCGGAGCTCGGTGACACCGTGGTTAAGGCTGAGCGAAACGGTCTGCATGTCCTCGGCGAAGAGGTACACCACATACATGCCGTTCTGAGCGGTATCGGTTTCGTCCGGGTCGAAGAACGCGACCCACGGACAAAATGCAGCCGCGCCGGCCCCCGCGCTCCCCTTGATGACGTAGCCACCCCGCACATGGTTCGCGAAGTGGGATGGAGCATCTCGAAGCAGCTGAGCCGTCGGCGTACTGGTCCCGCCCAGGCGGTTGTAGGTCATGCCAACCTCGTGCAGGAAACCTCGAAGCGTCATGGAGAGCATCGTAAGCCGGCCACCCGACATCAAGAGTAGGTTTTTCCTCCAACTGAACTTGGCGGTTGGAGAGTTCGCCCGAGAGTCACGTCGGCGATCCTCGTGGCTCGCTGCGGAACCAGGCGGGGCTCATGAGCGTTCCGCGGTGTGAAAGCCCCACCTGGGGCGCATCGTTCACTGACGTTGAGAGGTTCGGACTTGCAGGCAAACGTACTTCCCGTGACCTCGGATGGCTTCGACGGCTTCGGAGCCGCGCCGGGTGTCGCGGTGGGACGGCTCTTCACCAATCGCCGCGCACTTGCCGAGGCCCGTGTCCACCGACCACTGCAAGCGGGCATCTGCGGGACGGGAAAGCGTGGGGCGGAGTCCATCGTCGTGTCCGGCGGCTACGAGGACGACCAGGACAACGGCGGGACCATCGTCTACACCGGACAAGGCGGCCGGAATTCGGACACCGGCCAGCAGATTGACGACCAGGAGCTCACACGTGGCAACGCCGCTCTAGCCACCAGTATGGCAACCGGAATACCAGTACGGGTGGTCCGCGGATGGATGGGTGACCCCCAGCACTCGCCGACCACCGGGTATCGGTACGACGGGCTCTTCCGTGTCGTGGACTACTGGCACGAGACCGGGAGGTCCGACTTCCTGATCTGGCGCTACCGCTTGGTCCAACTCGATTTCGTCGAGGCATCGAACGACGAGTCCACGATCGCAGTGCCCCTGGGCGGAACCCCAGCGGTGGAGCCCGCGGGCCAGGAGGCGCCGACACGTACAGAAGCAATGGTGCAGCGGATCGTCCGCAGCACCCGGGTGGCGAACTTCGTGAAACGGGCCCACGACTTCGCATGCCAGGTCTGCGGCAACCAACTCCACACGCCCACGGGCAGCTACGCGGAGGCAGCTCACATCCGGGGGCTGGGAGCGCCCCACAACGGGCCCGACGTCGCAGGAAACGTGCTGTGTCTGTGCCCAAACCACCACACACTGTTCGACTTTGGCACGCTGGCCATCGCAGACGACCTGACGATCACCGATCGCGCGACGGGAACAGAGCTAGGGAGGCTGCGGGAAGCCCCCGGTCATCAGGTCGACCCGACACATCTGTCGTATCACCGAGACCACTACTCCGAGGGGTGGAAACACACCCAGGGCTGATCCCGGAACAACTCCGCCAACAATCTGGGAAGCGGGGCCCGTTGACAGACGTCGGCAGGGCCCCGTCCGCGTCCGGGGTGCTGCCCTGGGCTCAGAGGACCGTGGTGAGTTCGGTGCGGGAGGTGATGTCGAGCTTCGGGTAGGCCTTGTAGAGGTGGTGGGCGACGGTGCGGGGGCTGAGGAAGAGCTGGGCGGCGATGTCGCGGTTGGTGAGGCCCCGGGCGGCGAGGCGGGCGATCTGGAGTTCCTGGGGGGTGAGGGGGGACTGCGGGGTGCCCGTGGGGGTGGCGGTGGGGGCCGGGGTGCCGGTGGCGGAGAGTTCGGTGCGGGCGCGGGCGGCCCAGGGGTGGGCGGCGAGGCGGTCGAAGGTCTCCAGGGCGGCGCGCAGGTGGGGGCGGGCGTCGGTGCGGCGGCGGGTGCGGCGCAGCCATTCGCCGTAGAGGAGGGCGGTGCGGGCCTGTTCGAACGGGCGGTGGTCGGGTTCGTGCAGGTCGAGGGCGGTGCGGTAGGCGGCTTCGGCGAGTTCGTCGGGGCCGAGCAGGGCCTGGCAGCGCAGTCGGAGGGCTTCGGCCCAGGGGCGGTCGGTGGCGGCGGCCCAGCGGGCGAAGCGTTCGTACGGTTCGGCGGCGCGTTCGGGGGTGCCGAGGCGGACGGCGGCTTCGACCAGGTCGGGGACGGCCCGGGTGGCGCTGACGTGGTGCCGGTGGGGGCCGGTGGTGAGGGTGTGCAGGCGGTCGGCGGCGGCGCCGGCGCGGCCTTGGCCGAGGTCGAGGAGGGCGAGCGCCCACTGGGCCCAGGGGAGGCCGGCTGCGGGGGCGGCGGTCTGCGGGCCGGTGGTGGCGAGGGCGGTGGCGGTGAGTTCGGCGCAGTGGTCGGTGTGGCCGTCGAGTGCGGCCAGGTAGGCGAGCAGGGCGCTGAGTTGGCTGACCCACTGGTGTTGGCCGGTGTCGCGGGCGAGGCCGAGGGCTTCGGTGGCGGTGAGTTCGGCGTCGCGGTGGCGGCCGTGGAAGAGTTCGGCTTCGGCGAGGAAGAACTGCAGGGTGGGCATCACGCCGACGGTGCCCTTGGCGCGGGCTTCGGCGATGAGTTCGGCGCCGAGTTCGGCGGTTTCCTCGTCGCGGCCGAGGACGAGGGTGGCGCCGCAGAGTTGGACGAGGTCGGCGGGGCTCTCGGCGCCGGCCCGGCGGGCGGCGTCGGCGGCTTCCCGGACGGGTGGTGGCGGTGCGGCGGGCCGGCCGAGGGCGGGGAGGACGGCGGCGGGCAGGTGGCGGGCGAGCGGGGCGAGGGGGTCGTCGTCGGCCAGGGGGAGGGCCGCGAGGCGGTCGAGGACGGCGATGACCGGTGCCTCGCCCGCGTACCAGGCGGTGTGGAAGGCCTGGAAGAGCATCCGGGCGGCGTACCCGGGGTCGATGCCGGTGCCGGCGGCGTCGAGCAGCAGCCGGTAGGCGGTCGGGTAGGAGCCGCGCCAGAAGTGGGCGGTGGCCCGGACCTGGTCGAGCAGGGCGTGCGCGAGGACGTTGTCGGTACGGGCGGCGGCTTCGTCGGCGAGCGCCTCGGCCCTGATCAACTCGCCTTCTTCGGTGGCGGATTCGGCGGCCAGGACGAGTCGGCGGGTGGCGTCGTCGCGGTCGGGGGTGAGCCGGGCGGCGCGTTCGTACGCGGCGGCGCCGCCGTGGCCGCCGCCGCGTCCGGCGCGGACGGCGGCGCGTTCCAGTGCGTCGGCGAGGTCGGCGTCGGGGGCGGTGGCGGCGAGGGCGAGGTGCCAGGTGCGGCGGTCGCCGGCGGGCAGGGCTTCGGCGATGGCCCGGTGGACGGTCAGCTTCTGGTGGTGCGGTGCGCGTTGGAGGATGGCTGAGCGCAGCAGCGGGTGCCGGAAGGTGATCCGGCAGCCGTCGGCGACGGTCACCAGGCCGGATTCCTCGGCGGGGGTGAGGTGTTCGGCGGTGACGCCGAGTGCGGCCGCGGCGGGCAGGACGACGTCGAGTTCGCCGCGTTCCTCGCCGGCGGCGACCAGGAGCAGGGTCTGGGTGGCTGCGGGCAGGCCGGTGACCTGGCCGTGGAAGGCGATCAGCAGTCGGCTGGTGAGCGGGAGGCCGCCCGACAGCGGGCCGCCCGGGGACAGGACGCCCGGCGTGTGGGCCTGCGGGCCGGTGGCGACGGGGAGTTCGGTGAGTGCGAGCGGGTTGCCGGCGGCCTCTGCGAGCAGCCGGTCGCGGACAGGGGCGGGCAGGTCGGGGCCGGTCCGCCGGGCCAGCAGCCGGCCGGCGTCGGCCGCGCCGAGGGCGGTCACCTCCCGTTCGGGGAGGCCGAGTCGGCGTTGCGGGGGGACGCCGGTGTCGTCGCGGGAGGCGAGGAGCAGGACCACCCCTTCGGCCTGGAGCCGCCGGGCGGCCAGCAGCAGCGCGTCCAGCGAGGCACGGTCCAGCCACTGCACGTCGTCCAGGACGCACAACAGCGGCTTTTCGGTGGCGAGTTCGGCGAGCAGGGCGAGTGTGGCCAGTCCGACCAGCAGCCGGTCGGCCGCCCTGCCGGGGGCCTCCCCACCGTCGGGGGACTTCCCCTCACCCGGGCCGTCCGCGCCGTCGGCGAGCCCGAACGCCGCCTCCAGGGAGCGCCGTTGGGGACCGGGCAGGGTGTCCAGCCGGTCGAGTCCGGGTGCGAGCAGGAGGCTCAGGCCGGCGTACGGCAGCTCGGCCTCGTACTCGACGCCCGCGGCCCGGATCACCCGGAACGCCTCTCCCGCCCGTGCGACGGCGTCGTCCAACAGCGCGGTCTTGCCGATGCCGGCCTCACCGCGGAGCAGCAGCACGCCGCTACGGCCGGACCGTGCCGCGTCCAACAGGCTCTCCACGGAGGCCTGTTCGTCTTCCCGTCCGTACAGCATGCCCCGACCCTACCCACCTGGCCGCGCCGCCACAGCGCACGTCTTCGGCGTCGGCCCGCCTGCACGGGGCACCGGGCCGGCACCGGGCCGGCACCGGGTCGACACCGGGTCGACACCGGCAACCCCGCCCCGGGCGTACGTACCCCCATGCCTATACGTGACGGATTCGCCGCCGCCCGGTCCTCCCTACCTTGGTGAGCACCGGGAACGACCGGCCAAAAACCCACCTGAACACGGGAGATGACGATGACCGAGATCACAACCGCCGCCCTTCAGCAGCTCGCCGAGCGCTACCTCGCGGTGTGGAACGAGACCGACCCGGCGGCCCGCCGCAAGCTGGTCGACGAGGTGTGGGCCGAGGACGGCCGCTACACCGACCCACTGGCCGCGGTCGTCGGCCGGGACGCGATCGACGCGCTGATCGGCGCCGCCCAGGCCCAGTTCCCGGGGCTGGAGTTCACCCTCGGCCCGGTGGACGCGCACCACGACATCGCCCGTTTCACCTGGAACCTCGGCCCGGCGGGTGCGGAGCCGGTGGTGATCGGCTTCGACGTGCTGGCGGCCACCCCGGACGGCCGGATCGGCGCGGTGTACGGCTTCCTCGACCGCGTGCCGGGCGCCTGAGGCCCACCGGCCGCAAGCCACGACGCCGCGGGGCCGCAGGGCCCGCCATCGCCCCGCGCGGGGGCGGGCCCTGCCCCACCTCGCCCGCCCCTCCCCATGCCCGGCCCTCCCCCACGCCCGGCCCACCGAACGCCCGCACCACCCCGGCCCCGGGACCACCCGACCTGGCCGACCTGGCCGACCTGCCCGACCTGCCCGACCTGCCCGACCACCAACGCCCTTGAGGAGAGCCCGAGATGAGCACCGCCCTGAACGCCCGGCGGCCCACCCCGGCCCCGCCCGCCACGCAGGCGGCGCCGGCCGCACCGGCCCCCAAGGGCCTGCTGCCGGTCGTCCTGACCGCCACCTTCATGACCGCCCTCGACATCTTCGTCGTCAATGTCGCCCTCCCCTCGCTCCAGGCCGACCTCGGCGCCGGCCCGGCGGCCGTCCAGTGGGTGATGGCCGGGTTCAGCCTGGCTCTGGCGGCCGGGCTGGTCACCGCCGGCCGCCTCGGCGACCGCTACGGCCGCCGCCGGGTGTTCGCGCTCGGCCTGGCGCTCTTCACGCTCGCCTCGGCGGGCTGCGGCTTCGCCCCTTCCGCCGGCACGCTGGTCGGCGCCCGGGTGGTGCAGGGCCTGGCGGCGGCGCTGATGGGCCCGCAGGTGCTGGCGATCCTGCGGACCGCGTTCAGCGGTGCGGCGCAGGCCCGAGCCTTCGCCCGGTACGGGCTGACGATGGGCGTCGGCGCGGTGTTCGGCCAGCTGATCGGCGGGCTGCTGATCCGGGCGGACCTCCTCGGCCTCGGCTGGCGCAGCTGCTTCCTGATCAACCTGCCGATCGGTCTGGCCGCTCTGGTGATGGTCCGCCGTTGCCTGCCGGAGTCGCGTTCCCCGCAGCGGCCCGGTCTGGACCCGGTCGGCGTGCTGCTGGTCTCCACCGCGCTGACCGCGCTGGTGCTGCCGCTGATCCAGGGCCCCCGGCTGGGCTGGCCGCTCTGGACCGTGCTCTGCCTCGGTGCCTCGCTCGCCCTGCTGGCGGCCTTCGCCGTGCACCAGCACCGCAGCACGCCGACCGACACCGCGCCGACCGGCAGCACCCCGACCGGCACCACCGGGCCCGCCACCGGCACCACCGGAGCCACGGGGGCCACGGGGACCACCGCCGGAGCCACGGGAGCCGCCACCGGTACCCCGCTGGTCGACACCCGCCTCTTCCGCGACCGCGCCTTCAGCGCCGGTGTGCTCGCCCAACTCGCCTTCTGGCTCGGCCAGGGCTCCTTCTTCCTGGTGCTCGCCCTGCACCTGCAGTTCGGTCGCGGCCTGGACGCGCTCGGCGCCGGCCTGGTCTTCACCGCGATCGGCCTCGGCTACCTGATCACCTCCAACACCACGCACCGGGTCACCGCCCGTCTGGGCGTCCGCCGGACGATCACCGTCGGCGGGTTGCTGATGGCCGCGGGGCTGGCCCTGCTCGCCCTCGCCGCGTACGAGGTCTCGGACGGCAGCGTCTGGTGGCTGGCGCCCGGCCTGTTCGTGGACGGCCTCGGCATGGGCCTGGTGATCGCCCCGGTCACCGCCGTCGTCCTGGCGGGGGTCGAGCCGAGGCTGGCCGGCTCCGCCGCCGGGGTGGTGTCCACCGTGCAGCAGGTCGGCGGGGCGCTCGGGATCGCGCTGATCGGTCTCCTCTACTACGGCGCCGGTGACCCGACCGCCGCCTTCGGCCACAGCGTCCTGGCACTGGCGGTGCTGGAGCTGGTGCTGGTGGCCCTGGTCCGGCTGCTGCCGCGCACGAGCTGACCCACCCCGCACGAGCCGCCCCACACGGACCCACCCCCGCACGAGCCGCCCCGCCCGGACCCACCGCAGGCAGTCCCGCCGTACGCGAACCCGCCCCACCCGGACCCGGCGCACGGAAGCCGGGCGGGCTCGAACCCGGCGGGCACGCCCTCTCAAGGACCGTACGCGAACGCCCTCGCGCGCCCCGCAGCCGCTTCGCGCACTCCCCCGAACCACCGGCGGGTGGCCCCAGGCCCACCCGCCCGTTCCATTCCCTCCCCCCGATCGGGTTGGATGGTCGGATGAGCGAGGAGAAGAGCGCCGTACCGGCGTGGGAGCAGCGGTTCAGGGCGGCCCGGGTGTCGCTGCCCGACTGGGCCGAGGACGCCCCGGACCGGGCGCTGTACGTGTCCAACGCGACCGGCACCTACGAGGTCTACGCCTGGGACCGCGCCACCGGCGACCACCGCCGGGTCACCGACCGTCCGAACGGCACCACCGACGCCGAGTTGTCCCCCGACGGCGCCTGGGTCTGGTGGTTCGACGACCACGACGGCGACGAGTTCGGCGTCTGGCGCCGTCAGCCGTTCGCGGGCGGCCCGGACGAGGAGGCCGTGCCCGGCCTCGCCCCCTCCTACTCGGCCGGTCTGGCCCTGGGCCGCGACGGCACCGTGGTCGTCGGCCGGTCCACGGACGAGGACGGCACCACCCTGCACCTGCGCCGCCCCGGCGACGCCGAGCCCGTCGAGATCTACCGGCACGCGGAGTACGGCGGCATCGGCGACCTCAGCCACGACGGCACGCTGCTCGCGATCGACCACACCGAGCACGGCGACGCGATGCACTCCGCGATCCGCGTCGTGCGCCTCACCGGAACCGCCACCGAGACCGCCACCACCGGGACCGCCACCGGCACCGGCACCGCCGGGACCGCCGCCACCCCCGAGACCGTCGCCGAACTGGACGAGGTCACCGGCCGGGACGAACCGCGCGGCGTCGCCTGCCTGGGCTTCGCGCCCGTCGAGGGCGACACCCGCCTGCTGGTCGCCCACCAGCGCACCGGCCGCTGGGAGCCGATGATCTGGGACGTCGCCACCGGCGTCGAGACCGCGCTGCCGCTGCGCGACGAGCAGGGCCGCGAGCTCCCCGGTGACGTCTCCGCGCAGTGGCGTCCCGGCGCCGGGGAACTGCTGGTGGAGCACGAGTACGAGGCGCGCAGCGAGCTGTTCTCGTACGCGCTCGCCGACGGCCGGCTGACCCGCCTCGACACCCCGCGCGGCACCGTCGGCGGTGCCACCGGCCGTCCGGACGGCACCGTCGAGTACCTGTGGTCGTCCGCCGCCGAGCCCTCCGCCGTCCGTTCCACCGCGGGGACGGTCGTGCTGCGGGCGCCCGGCGCGGTGCCGCCCGCTTCGGTCCCGGTCGAGGACGTCTGGGTCGACGGGCCCGGTGGGCGGGTGCACGCCCTGGTGCAGCGGCCGGCCGGGACCACCCCCGGGGACGGCCCGCTCCCGACCGTGTTCGAGATCCACGGCGGTCCGACCCACCACGACAGCGACTCCTTCGCCGCCGGCCCGGCCGCCTGGCTGGACCACGGCTTCGCGGTGGTCCGGGTCAACTACCGCGGCTCGACCGGCTACGGCCAAGCCTGGACCGACGCCCTGCACGAGCGGGTCGGTCTGATCGAGCTGGAGGACATCGCGGCGGTCCGCGCGTGGGCGGTCGACAGCGGCCTCGCGGACCCGCGCCGGCTGGTGCTCACCGGCGGCAGCTGGGGCGGCTACCTGACCCTGCTCGGCCTCGGCGTCCAGCCCGACGCCTGGGCGGTCGGCGTCGCCGCCGTGCCGGTCGCGGACTACCACACCGCGTACGCCGACGAGATGGAGGCGCTCAAGTCGCTGGACCGCACGCTCTTCGGCGGCACGCCGGAGGAGGTCCCGGACCGCTTCACCGCCTCCTCGCCGTTGACCTACGTGGACCGGGTGCGGGTGCCGGTGTACATCAGCGCCGGGGTCAACGACCCGCGCTGCCCGATCCGGCAGATCGAGAACTACGTCGAGCGGCTGGAGCAGCTCGGCAAGCCGCACGAGGTGTACCGGTACGACGCCGGGCACGGGTCGCTGGTCGTCGAGGAGCGGATCAAGCAGCTCCGGCTGGAGATCGACTTCGTCCGGCGGTACCTGGACGTGGCCGCGGGCGACGCTGACGGGGAGTCGGCGTGAGACGTGTGCTGATACTCGCGGGGGCGGTGGTGGCCGGGGCCCTGGTGCTCACCGGCTGCTCCGGATCGCACAGCGACAACGCCTCCTGCCCGCCCCCGGTCGGCCCGCCCGCGCCGACCCCGTCGGCCGTCAAGCCGAGCGCCCCGGCCGCACCCACCACCGCGCCCACCGCGCCCCCCGTTCCCGCCACGCCGCTCGCCACGGCGACCCGGGCGAGCCTGGACAGGGCGGGCAGGGGCGGGGCGAGCACCGGCGGGGCGGGGGTCTCCGTCGTACCGGCGGCGTTCGTCGCGTACGAGCCGCCTCCCGGGGACGGCACGGTCCAGCTCGCCAAGGGCTCGAAGGGGTCCAAGGGGTCGAGCGGTTCCAAGGGCTCGTCCGGCTCGTCCGGCTCCTCGGGCTCCTCCGGGTCTTCGGGCTCAGGGTCCAAGGGCTCGAAGACCGGGCGCACCGTGCACCACCACATCGACCACTACGACTCGGACAACACCTCCGGCAACGGTCACAGTCACTGCTCCGGCGGCCCGACGCCGGTGCCGATCGGATCGACGACACCGGCCCAGCCACCGTTCCCGACGCCGACCCCGGCCCTGCCGACCCCGGCTCTCCCCAGCCCTGCTCCGCCGGCGCCGACCCTGCCGCCGGTCAAGCCGACGGCGGTGCCGCCGCTGCCGACCAAGCGCTGAGCCAGGAACGCCGGACCCCGGTCCGGCGCCACCAACCGGCCGGTCCGGCCGGTCCGGCCGGTCCAGCCGGTCCAGCAGTCCGGTCAGTCCGGTCAGTCCAGGACCGGGTCCAGTCCCAGGGCCCGGTCCTGCTCCGCCTCCGCCTCCCGGCGCACCAGGCGGAACCACATGAAGACGACGAAACCCGCGAAGACGAACCACTCCAGGGTGTAGCCCAGGTTCTGGAACGCGCGCAGGGTGAGCCCGTCCCCGCCCTGCGGCTGAACGGTCGGTACGGGGGTCAGCCCGGCGGGGGCCTCGTCGACGGCCACCCAGCCGTCGTACCAGCCGTCGTACGCGAGCACGTTCAGCAGCGAGGCGCGGTTGATCATGCCGAGCTGCCCGGCCGGCAGCCCGCCGGCCACCGCACCGTTGGTGCCCACGGCCTCGTTGGCCTGCAGCCGCCCGGTCACCGTCACCGGCCCGTCCGGCGGCGGTCCGGCGGGTGCCCCGGCGGCGGGTGCCCCGGGCGCCCAGCCGCGCACCACGGCGACGGCGTGTCCGTCGGCGGTGCGCAGCGGGGTGAGCACGTAGTAGCCCTGCTTGCCGTCGACCACGCGGTTGGGGACGAGGAGCTGGTGCTCGGCGTCGTAGCTGCCGGTCACCGTGACGGGCTTGCCGACGGTCTCCGTGGTCACCTGCGGGGTCGCCGGGTCGAGCAGCGCGTCGATCGGCCTGGCCTCACCGGTGGCGGCGATCGCCTGCTTGGCCTCGTTGTGCGTGGACACCCGGTCCTCGAACCGGCCGAGCTGCCAGGAGCCCAGCCACAGGCACACCGCCACGGCCGCCACGGCCAGAGCGGTGCCGCTCAGCCACCGCGGAGTCAGGAGGAACCGGTACACACCCCCACGGTAACCAGTCCTCACACCCGTCCCGCCCCCAGGGCCCGGTCGAGCCCCTCACTCCCGTCGACGGCGCACCCGACGGCGCACCCGGGGCGTCGGCCCGGTGCCCGTCCCCGGCGGCCCGGAACCAGCTGATGTGGTCGGCCTCGCGTGCGACCCCGCGTTCGCGCCCCCCACGTCCGGCCGCACGTCCGAGCGCGCTCGCGACCGCCCGTCCGACGGCCCGCCACCTCGGCCGCGGGCGCCCCTCACCTCGCCGAGGGCGAGCCGGAGGGCTGCGGCGCCGAACCGCCCACCGCCTGCACGCCGCCCCGGTACAACGTCCCGCTGCAGGCCAGCGGCAGCGTCGCCGTGGCGGCCGTGGGGCTGCCCGGGGCCGGGGTGTGGGCGATGGTGGCGGTGGGGGGCGCGGTGGTGGGGTTTCCGGTCGGGGTGGCGGTGGGGCTGGGGGCCGAGGTGGGGCCCGCCGAGGGCGACGAGGTGGCCTGGGGGTTGGCGCTGGGCGCGCCGCTGGCCCCGGCGGCCCCGGCTGCCCCGGCGGCAGGGACGCCCGAGGACACCGGGGCCTGGGAGGTCAGCGCGACCTGGTTGGGGCCGGTCGGCGCGCTGGTGGCGCCGCCGGTGCAGCTCTGGTCGGGGATCCAGGCGAACGGCAGCCGGTACCCGGTCTGCGGGGCGAGCACCGGCGGTTCCGCGTCCATCGCGGTGAGGCCGCCGGCCGCGTCGCCCGGGGCGTGGTCGGCGGTGCGGATGCGGCTGCGGTCGCCGCCGCTGACGCCGGTGACGGCGACGGCGCCCGGTCCGCCGAGGCGGCAGCTGTGGCCGGAGACGTTGTAGACGGTGAAGGAGCCGTAGATCCGCCCCGTCGCATCGGCCGAGCCGACCTGCGCGGCGCCGTCGCCGAGGTCGGTGCGGGTGCAGAGCGGGATGATGCCGCCGTCGCCGGCCCCGGCGGTCCCGGTGGGCGGGACGGTGCCGTCGACGTGCACGGCCCCGGTGTCGGGGGTGTGGGAGACGGTGGCGGTGCCGGCGGCCGTCGAGGTGTCCCCGGTGCTGCCCGGGCCCGCGGGCGGGACGCTGCCGTGGCCGGTGGTGCCGGTGGCGGTGCCGCTGGGGGCGGTGGCGGCGGGGCTCTTGGCCTCGGCCGATCCGGGGCCGCCGGAGAGTCCGAGGTGTTCTCCCTCGTGCAGGACCGGCAGGGCGATCGCGACGGCGAACGCGAGGGCGGCGGCCCCGGTCCAGGCACCGCGCCGGGCGGCCCTGCGGCGGGGTACGGCCCGCCGGATCCGGGGCAGTCCGCCGGCCGAGGGCTGGATCCCGGCGACGGCGTGGTGCATCAGCTCCCGCACCGCCCGTTCGTCGGTCGACAGCCCGCCCGGTCCCGAGAGTTCCGGGGCGTCCGGCGCCCCTGCGGCCTCCCCCGCGGGGGGCGGGGGCGGGGGGGGCCCCCCGCCCCCCGGGGGGGGCGGGGGGGCGGGGGCCCCCCCGCGCGCCCCCCCCCCCCGGCCCCCCCGGGGGGGGTGGTGCCCCCCCCCCC
>NZ_JBHWBZ010000004.1:13208-21604 GCF_042735475.1 Kitasatospora sp. NPDC059577
CTTTTGTTATCCGCCCCGGCGTGGGGGGCGGGCGGCCCCCGGGGCCCCCCCGGGGGGGGGGGGGGCCCGGGGGGGCCGCCGGCCCCCGGCGGGGCGGCCGGTCGCGCGGTGTCCCCCGGTCGCGCCGTGCCCCCCGGGCCCTCCGGTGTCGTGTCGTCCACCGCCCGCCGCCCGGCGCCGTCGTCCTCAGCCATGACCGGCCTCCATCTGCGTGCGGAGGGCGGCGAGTCCGCGCGATCCGTAGGCCTTCACCGAGCCGAGCGAGATGCCCAGGGTCTCGGCGGCCTGTGCCTCCGTCATGTCCAGGAAGTAACGCAGCACCAGAACCTCCCGCTGACGGCGTTGCAGTCCACGCAGCGCGGCCTTCAACTGGTCGCGCTCCAGGGCATCGTAGGCACCTTCTTCTGCACTGGCCATGTCAGGCATGGGCTTCTGCAGCAGTCTCAGACCGAGGATCCGGCGACGCAGC
Source organism: Kitasatospora sp. NPDC059577 (assembly GCF_042735475.1). Lineage (NCBI taxonomy): Bacteria > Bacillati > Actinomycetota > Actinomycetes > Kitasatosporales > Streptomycetaceae > Kitasatospora > Kitasatospora sp. NPDC059577. The sequence goes on from NZ_JBHWBZ010000004.1 coordinate 13,678, forward strand.
GTGGAGCGGGACAGGTTGACGACCGTCTGCCGCAGGTACGCCAGGGTCTTCTCGGGTTCGCGCACCCGCCGCCGGGCGGCGTGCACCCGGATGAACGCCTCCTGGACGACGTCCTCGCAGGTCGAGAGGTCGTCCAGGAGCAGCGCGGCGAGCCGCAGCAGCGAGCGGTAGTGCGCCTGGTAGGTCTCGGTGAGCAGGTCCTCGCTGGTACCCGCGTCGGTACCCGCGCCGGAGTCCGCCGCACCGCGTGCGGCCGCCGTCATCTGGTCGTCTTCCGGCCTACTCGCAGGCCTCGGGGCGCGCGAGGGGAACGACACCGCGGCCCTCGCCGGGATGCCTGCCCTTGCCCCCACCATCACGTTCGCCACGCCCGTTGGACACTCGATCCCCTGTCATGGTTGCCCAGCCCGGGGCCCATTCTTCCGTATGGGCGGAAGCTGCCTCCAGGGGATTCCCCCGGGATTCCGGACAGATTGTGTCGAGGAGCGGACACAGGTATGGACACAGGTGTGGACACAAGCAGACACATCGGAAGCCGCGCAGGGGACTTGAGCCCCGTTCGACGGCCGGCCACGGGTCCTACTCCACCGTCAGTTCGCCTGCCACCAGCTCCGCGATCTGCAACAGGTTGAGCGCCGACCCCTTGCGCAGGTTGTCCCCGCACAGGAAGAGGTCGAGCGCGTCCGGCTCGTCCAGGGCCCGGCGCACCCGCCCGACCCAGACCGGGTCGGTCCCGACCACGTCGTTCGGCGTCGGGAACTCGCCGGCCGCCGGGTCGTCGTAGAGGACCACGCCGGGAGCGTCCCGCAGGATGTCCTGCGCGTGCTCCTGGGTGACTTCCCGTTCGAACCGCGCGTGCACGGCCAGCGCGTGGGTGCGCAGGACCGGGATGTGGACGCAGGTCGCGGAGACCTTGAGGGCGGGCAGGCCGAGGATCTTGCGGGACTCGTCGCGGATGCCCAGTTCCTCGGCGGCCCAGCCGCCCTCGCGCAGTCCGCCGGTCCAGGGCACGGCGTTGAGCGCGAGCGGGGCCGCGAACGGCCCGTGGTCGGCGATCACGGGCCGCAGGTCGCCGGTCTGCCGGCCGACGTCGGTGCCCGCCACCAGTGCGGTCTGCTCGCGCAGGGCGGCCTCCCCGGCGCGGCCCTCGCCGCCGGCGGCCTGGTAGGAGGCGACCACGAGCTGCGTCAGCCCGTACTCGGCGTGCAGCGCGCCGACCGCCGCGATCATCGCGAGGGTAGTACTGGCGGGGCCGGCGACGATGCCGCGCGGGCGGATCCGCAGCGCGGCCGGGTTGATCTCGGGGACGACCAGCGGCACGTCCCCGGCGGCGCGGAAGACGGCGGAGTCGTCGACCACCACGACGCCCTTGGCCACCGCGATCGGCGCCCACTGGGCGGAGACGCTGTCGGGGACGGCGAACACGGCGACGTCGATCCCGGCGAAGGCCTCCTCGGTCAGCGGGACGACCTCGACCGCCTCGCCGCGCACGACCGGCTTGCGGCCGGCCGAGCGCGGGGAGGCGACGAGCCGGACCTCGCCCCAGACGTCCTGGCGGAGTGAGAGCAGCCCGAGCAGCACCTCGCCGACCGCGCCGGTGGCGCCGACGACGGCGAGGTTCGGCCGCCGGGTCATCGCCCGGTGCTCCCGCTCCGCTCCCGGGTCATCGTCCGGTGCCGCCGTAGACGACGGCCTCGTCGGTTTCGCTGTCCAGACCGAAGGCGCTGTGCACGGCGCGGACGGCCTCGGGCACGTCCTCGGCGCGGGTGACGACCGAGATGCGGATCTCCGAGGTGGAGATCAGCTCGATGTTGACGCCCGCGGCGGACAGCGCCTCGAAGAAGGTCGCGGTGACGCCCGGGTTGGAGCGCATGCCCGCGCCGACGAGCGAGATCTTGCCGATCGCGTCGTCGTAGCGCAGCGACTCGTAGCCGATGCCCTCCTTGACCCGGCCGAGCGCGTCGATGGCCTTCTGGCCCTCGGTCTTGGGCAGGGTGAAGGAGATGTCGGTCAGGCCGGTCGACGCGGCGGAGACGTTCTGCACCACCATGTCGATGTTGACCTCGGCGTCGGCGATGGCGCGGAAGATCCGGGCCGCCTCGCCCGGCTTGTCGGGCACGCCGACGACCGTGACCTTGGCCTCGGAGGTGTCGTGGGCGACTCCGGAGATGATGGCCTGCTCCATCTCGCCCCCTTCGGGCTTGTTCGGGTTGTCGTTGCTGACGATCGTCCCGGGGAGACCCGAGAAGGACGAGCGTACGTGAATCGGGATGTTGTAGCGCCGCGCGTACTCCACGCAGCGGTCGAGCAGCACCTTGGAGCCGGAGGACGCCAGTTCGAGCATGTCCTCGTAGGCGATCCAGTCGATCTTGCGGGCCTTCTTCACCACGCGCGGGTCGGCGGTGAACACGCCGTCCACGTCGGTGTAGATCTCGCAGACCTCGGCCCTGAGGGCGGCGGCGAGGGCGACGGCGGTGGTGTCCGAGCCGCCCCGGCCCAGCGTGGTGATGTCCTTGCTGGTCTGGGAGACGCCCTGGAAGCCGGCCACGATCGCGATGTTGCCCTCGTCGAGGGCGGTGCGGATGCGGCCCGGCGTCACGTCGATGATGCGCGCCTTGTTGTGGACGGAGTCGGTGATGACACCGGCCTGGCTGCCCGTGAAGGACTGGGCCTCGTGACCCAGGGATTTGATCGCCATGGCCAGCAGCGCCATGGAGATGCGCTCTCCAGCGGTCAGCAGCATGTCGAACTCACGGCCGGCAGGGATCGGTGACACCTGCTCCGCGAGTTCGATGAGCTCGTCCGTCGTGTCGCCCATCGCGGACACCACGACGACGACCTCATGGCCGGCCTTCTTGGCGTCAACGATTCGACGGGCCACGCGCTTGATGCCCTCGGCATCCGCAACGGATGAGCCGCCGTACTTCTGCACGACAAGGCCCACGTGCGCTCCTCGACTTGTGTCGTTTTCCGGGGGCTCCAGGCCCCCGTACCCCCGGGGGAGGGGGGTGTGCGGTCCGCGTCAGTCTACCGAGCAGGGGTGCCCCGACCGGCGCTTTCCATATGATGAGACGCCTGTTTCAGCAGGTGATCGGCCGGACGGGCGGCCCCACCGGCAGGTCTGCGGGCGATTCGGTACGGCCCCGAAGAATCGGCGGACCGGCGGACGGCGATCCGGCCGGATTTCCTTCCGGGCGGATCACTGAGGTGTCCGTCACAGTCGTCGGCGCGGCGGCGATCCGTCCGCCGCGGCCCGGACGCCACGGTCCCACCGCTGCAGCCACACCACCGCGGCCCCACCGCCGCGGCCCTACCGCTGCACCCCCAGCTCGGCCGCCATCAGGTCGCCCGCCTGCTGCTCCAGCTGCTCGTCGGTGAGCCCGTCGTCGTCGGTGTCCGCGCCGTCCGGCACCGCACCGATCGGGCTGTCCAGCCGGACGTGCGCGATCAGCGACTGCAGCGCCCGCAGCACCGCGGTGCAGGTCGTGCCCCAGTTGGAGAGGTAGGAGAACTGCCACCACCACAGCGCCTCGCTGACCCGGCCCTCGCGGTAGTGCGTCAGCCCGTGCTGGAGCTCGCTGACCACACCGGCCAGGTCGTCCGAGATCCGGAAGGCGTTGGGCTTCTCCGGCGGGCCGTACGGGTCGAAGACCTCGTGGTAGACGTCGATCGGCGCCAGCAGCTCGGCCAGCCGCTCGCGCAGCTGCTCGCCGTCCGGCTCGGGACCGGCGTCGGGCTCGAAGCGGTCCTCCGGGACGACGTCCTCGATGGCACCCAGCCGGCCGCCGGCCAGCAGCAGCTGCGAGACCTCCAGGAGCAGCAGCGAGACCGCGCTGCCCGGCTCGTCGCCCTTGGCGACCTCGGTGACGGCGAGCACGAAGCTCTCCACCGAGTCGGCGATCTGCACGGCGAAGTCGTCCGGCTCCGAGCCGTGCCCGTGGGTGTGCTGCTGGTTGATCGTCCGGTCAGACATCGAGCAGTCGTCTCCCTTCGAAGGCGCGACCGAGGGTGACCTCGTCCGCGTACTCCAGATCCCCGCCGACGGGCAGGCCGCTCGCCAGACGGGTCACCTTCAGGCCCATCGGCTTGCAGAGCCGGGCCAGATAGGTGGCGGTCGCCTCCCCCTCCAGGTTGGGGTCGGTGGCCAGGATCAGCTCGGTGACCGTGCCGTCCGCGAGGCGCGACAGCAGCTCGCGGATGCGCAGGTCGTCCGGGCCGACGCCCTCGATGGGGCTGATCGCGCCGCCCAGCACGTGGTAACGGCCGCGGAACTCACGGGTGCGCTCGATGGCGACGACGTCCTTGGGCTCCTCGACCACGCAGATGACGGCGAGGTCGCGGCGGGGGTCCAGACAGACCCGGCACTGCTCGGCCTCGGCGACGTTGCCGCAGACCGCGCAGAAGCGGACCTTGTCCTTGACCTCCAGCAGCGCGTGCGCGAGCCGGCGCACGTCGGTCGGGTCGGCCTGCAGCACGTGGAACGCGATCCGCTGGGCGCTCTTGGGCCCGACGCCGGGCAGCCTGCCCAGTTCGTCGATCAGGTCCTGAACCACGCCCTCGTACAACGTCGCGCCTTCCTTCGGATGGTCGGTGGTGCTCCGGTGCCATCATCCAACGAATCGGGCGTCGGACACAGCGCCCGACGCCCGACTCCCACATAAATCACATGGGTCCGTCGTCTGAACTCCAGACCCGCGGGGCCGTCGGACGGCCTCGTCACCCGCGGCCCGGACCCGCCGGCACGATCCCGTCGCCACCGGCGGCCCGGTCCGGGCCCGACCGTTCGGGCCCGTCCGCTCCCGCCGGGGTCAGAACGGCAGGCCGGGGATGCCGCCGCCCAGGCCCTGGGTCAGCGGGCCCATGCGGTCGGCCTGCAGCTTCTGCGCGGTCTGGGTCGCGTCCCGGACCGCCGCCAGGATCAGATCGGCCAGGGTCTCGGTGTCCTCCGGGTCGACCGCCGCCGGGGCGATGGTCAGCGCCACCAGCTCACCGGCACCGGTCACCGTCGCCTCGACCAGGCCGCCGCCCGCCGTGCCGTTCACCTTCGTGTCGGCCAGCTCCTGCTGGGCCTTCGCGAGATCCTGCTGCATCTTCTGCGCCTGCTTGAGCAGCTGCTGCATGTTGGGCTGGCCACCACCGGGGAACACGGCTCTCTCCTTGCTGTCACGGCTGTCTGCGGTGCGTCGTTCGTCACCGCCGAGCCTACGTGCTGCGCCCCGCCCGGGTGCCCCGGCGGCCCGGCTGCCCGGCTGCCCGGTAGGCCCCGATGACTCAGTTGCCCCGGTGGTGGATCTCCTCCAGCACCGTCGCACCCAGCTCGCGGATGATCAGCTCCTGGCCGGAGAACGCCTCCTCGTTGAGGTCCGGGTCGTCCTCCTCCGGGATGTCGTCCTCCGGGGCCACCGACCGCACCGGACGGGCCGGCGCCGCGGCGGGCGGCGGGGCCTGCACCGGCGCGGCCTGCACCGGCGGGGCCTGCACCGGCTGGGGTGCCATCACGGGAACAGGAGCCGGAGCGGGCGCCGCCACGGCCGGCGGGGCGGCCGGACGGGCCGGGGCTCCCCAGCCCCCGCCGCCCGGGGCACCACCGGCGGCAGCGCCACCGGGGGCGGCCCCGACACCACCGGACGGGTCGACGATGCACTCGATGCGCCAGTCCACGCCCAGCGCGTCGGCCAACGCGGCACGCAGCACGTCGTCGCTGTTGCTGCCGACGAAGCTGTCCCGGGCGCCGGCGTTGATGAACGACACCTGCAGCACGCTGCCGTCGAACCCGGCCACCTGACCGTTCTGGCTGAGCAGGATCCAGGTGAAGCGGCGGCGGTTCTTCACGGCCTCCAGGATCTGCGGCCACAGCTGCCGGACCTGTGCGGCGCCCTGCTGCGCGGAGGCCGACGGCTGCCCGCCGGCGGCGGCCGCCGAGGGGGCGGCCGCAGGAGCCGGGGCGGGCGCGGGCACCGGGGCCGGGGCCTGGACCGGAGCTGCCTGGGGCTGCGGCGCGGCAGGCGCGGCGGCGGCCGGAGCGGGCGCGCCGCCACCGGCGGGCGGGAAGCTGCGCGGGATCGGCCAGGCGCCCGGCGCCGGCCCGGCGGGCGCGGCCGGAGGCGGCGGAGCCTGCACGGGCGCGGCCTGCACCGGAGCCGCGACCTGCGCCTCCGGTGCCGGCGCGGCCACGGGCGGCGCGGCCACGGGCTCGGCCACCGACACCGGCCCGGCCGCCGGAACGCCCACGGGGGCCGTCCCCGGCACCGTTCCCGGCACCATCGCCGACGTGGCGAACCCGCCCGTCGCCGCCCGCCGCTCCAGCTTGTCCAGGCGCGCCTGCAGCGACAGCTCGTCGCTGTACGCGCCGGGCAGCATCACCCGGGCGCAGATCAGCTCCAGCTGCAGCCGGGGCGCGGCGTTGCCGCGCATCTCGGTCAGCCCGGTGTTGACGATGTCCGCGGCCCGGCTCAGCTCGGCCGCGCCGAACGCGTCCGCCTGCGCCTGCATCACCGCGATCCGGTCCGCCGGGGCGTCGATCAGCCCCTTCTCCCCGGCGTCCGGCACGGTGGCCAGGATCACCAGGTCGCGCAGCCGCTCCAGCAGGTCGGCGACGAAGCGGCGCGGGTCGTGCCCGCCCTCGACCACCCGGTCGATCACCTGGAACACCGTCGCCCCGTCGTGCGCGGCGAAGGCGTCCACCACCTCGTCCAGCAGCGCGGAGTCGGTGTACCCGAGCAGCGAGGTCGCCATCTGGTAGGTCACGCCGCCCTCGCCGGCGCCGGCCAGCAGCTGGTCCATGACCGACATCGAGTCACGCACCGAGCCCGCCCCGGCCCGGACCACCAGCGGGAACACCGGGTCCTCGACCTGGATGGCCTCGCGGCCGCAGACGTCCGCCAGGTAGTCACGCAGCGTGCCGGGCGGGACCAGCCGGAACGGGTAGTGGTGCGTCCGGGACCGGATCGTCCCGATCACCTTCTCCGGCTCGGTGGTCGCGAAGATGAACTTGAGGTGCTCCGGCGGCTCCTCCACCACCTTGAGCAGCGCGTTGAAGCCGGCCGAGGTCACCATGTGCGCCTCGTCCAGGATGAAGATCTTGTACCGGCTGTGCACCGGCGCGAAGAAGGCCCGCTCGCGCAGCTCGCGCGCGTCGTCCACACCACCGTGCGAGGCGGCGTCGATCTCGATCACGTCGATCGAGCCGGGCCCGCCGGTCGCCAGGTCACGGCAGGACTGGCACTCCCCGCAGGGCGTGGGCGTCGGCCCCTGCTCGCAGTTCAGGCAGCGGGCCAGGATGCGCGCGCTCGTCGTCTTGCCACAGCCACGCGGCCCGCTGAACAGGTACGCGTGATTGACCCGGTTGTTGCGCAGGGCCTGCTGGAGCGGAGCGGTCACGTGCTCCTGCCCGATGACCTCCGCGAAGGTCTCGGGGCGGTAGCGGCGGTACAGGGCTAGGGACACACCACCGACGATATCGGGACGGGCCGACAAACGCGTCGCCCCTCACTCCCCCACGCCCGCACAAGGGCCCCCGGGGGAACGCAAAGACCCCTCGTGCACCCGCCAGAGCTCTCTTACCCTTGCTGCCTTCCGGCCCTGGGGGGGTTCAGAGAGATGACGCCGCACGAGGGGCTGACCCCCACAGTACCGGATCCCGGCCCCGACGATCCACAGGCCACCCCGACCCCGGGCCTGCGGGATAGGTGGTCGCGACCACCCCGAAACATGTACTAAGCTCTCCCACGGAGGATTCGCCTAGAGGCCTAGGGCGCACGCTTGGAAAGCGTGTTGGGAGCAATCCCTCACGAGTTCGAATCTCGTATCCTCCGCCTTTGATCGAAGGGCCCGGCCGCCGGTGGGGTGGGGCGGGGCGGGGCGGCGCCGGGGGGCGGGGGAGTCGGGGCCGAGGGTGCCCAACACCCCGCCCGACCTGGAGCGCCGA
>NZ_JBHWBZ010000004.1:21614-33031 GCF_042735475.1 Kitasatospora sp. NPDC059577
CTCTTTTTACACGTGTTTGTCCACAACCCCCCCCCGTTTCTCATTCAGATACCCCCCGCGTTACCCCCCCGCCCCGCCCCGTGGCGCGGGGGCCGGGCCCTTCGTCGTCCCGTGGTCGCGGTCTCTGCCGTCAGCTGGACCGACTCCACGTCGCCATCTGTTCCCGGAAGGTCGGGCAGCTGACGATGTCCGTCTTGCTGCACTGGAGGGCATGGGTCAGGAGCTGGTGGGCGTGGTCGAGATCGACCATGCGCTGCTCGATCTCGGCGACCTTGGCGCGGATCATCGCCTGCCTGCGCGGCTGGTCCTGCTGGAACTCCCTGACCTCGGCCAGGCTCAGCCCGGCTTGCTGGAACTTGCGCAACAGCACGATCCGCTCCGCGGCCTGCGGCGGATAGCGCCGCTGCCCACTCTGCCGTTCGGGCGGAGGCAGCAGGCCGTGGCGTTCCCAGAACCGGATGGCCGACGCGGGAACGTCGGTGATCTCGGCGAGCTGACCGATCGTCATGCGCACGCTTCGCCCCTCCCCTTTCTCTCGTCATCTCGTCGTACCGGCCCGACGCTTGACTTGAACCTTAGTTCAAGTCGCAGAGTGGCCGGCACGTGCAGCAGCGGCGAACCGGCCGCCGCCGACAGAGAATTGGGAGATGAAGAGATGACAGACGCACCTGAAGTGACGAGCCGGGCCCACCAGCTCGTCGAGGCTGCCCGGCAGCTCTTCGTGGCGGGGGTGATGTCGCACTCCGGACACGCCAACCTGAGCGTCAGGCTCGACGCCGACCGCTTCCTGCTGACCCCGGGATTCGTCCGCGACCTGGAACCCCACCAGCTGGCGACCGTCGGTCTCGACGGACAGGTCCTGGAAGGAGAACTGCGCTCCGTCAGCGTCGAGATCATCGCCATGCACAGCGTCGTCTACCGCGCCCGCCCGCACGTGGGCGCGATCATCCACACCCACTCACCCGCCGCGACGGCCTTCGCGGTGGCCCACCGGCCGCTGCCGTGCCGCACCGAACCGATGCTCCGCTTCGGACAGCCCGAGGACGTACCGGTGGTGCCCTGGGGGCCGCGCGGGTCGGACGTGTCGGTCCGGGGCATCGCCGACGTCCTGGAACGACGCCCGACGACGGCCGCGGTCCTCCTGGCCAACCACGGGCTGCTGGTGTTCGGCGCGGACGCGGCGGCTGCCGGCCACCTCGTGGTGGCGATCGAGGAAAGCGCCGAGGCCGAGATCGCCGCCGCGGCGATCGGCGGGGCCGTGGACTTCCCCGAGGGCGCTCTGGAGGCCGTCCGGGCCTCGATCGCACGGGTCTCGTCATGACCGACCACACCTTCGCCGAGCGTTCCGAAGCCCTGCGGGACCGCTACCGCACGACGCTCGGAGCCGTCCCGGGCGCGGTGGAGGACCGTCTGCGGGTGGCCCAGGCCTTCGGCCGGCTCCCCACGGAGGAGGCGTTCACGGCCCTGCGCCACATCGTGCTGGCCGACAGCCCACTCGGTGGTCGAGTGCAACAGTTGGTCCACTTCGGGCAGCTGCTGGCTCTCGGTCGGGCGGAACCGGCCCGGATCCACGCCCGGGGAGCACTCCACGCGGGCGCCGGCATCGCCGACCTCATCGGAGTCGCCGAGACCGCGCTCATCACCTCGGGCACGCCGGCCTACGCGCTCGGCATCGAGATCATCGTCGAACTCCTGCAGGACGACGACGGCCGGGCCGGCTGACCACCGAACAGGTGACGCAGGGCGCGCGAAGTCGCTGTCCTCTGCCCGGGGCTGGTCGAGCAACGGGCCCCACGACTCCTCCCGGCCTAAGGCGGGGCGGATGGCGCAGCTCGCCCGGAGTCTGCTGATGGACCCGGGAGAGCCCGGTCTTCGAGGCCACCAGCGCCCCCGGGCACCTGTTTCGGCGCATGGCCCGGCCCGGCCCCGGTCTCAGTTCTGGTCTCGTTCACCCCCGTCCGGCTGGGTTCGACCGCTGCCCAACGGTTCGCTTCCCCGCAGGTCAGAACGGGTACGGACGCCGGCGGACAGGGTTCGGGAGAATTGGAAAGCGCGTTGGGAGCAATCCCTCACGAGTTCGAATCTCGTAACCTCCGCCTCTGCCAGCCATGGCAGCACGAAGGCCCCGACCGGTTCGCCGGTCGGGGCCTTCGTCGTTCTCCGGTCCGCCGTCGTCCGGGCAGGCGGCCGTACCGGGGCCGACCGATGATGGAGATCCGGGGGCCCGCGACGTTCGAGGGCGGCGTATGGCTGTATGGCATGTCCGGGACTTCACATCGGACGACCTCGAAGCGGTGGTCCGGCTCGACGCGGAGAGCGCCACCACGGACCGCGCCGCCGTCTTCCGCCTCTCCGACGTGGTCGCCGCGTTGCAGGCACGTGATCCGAGCGTCGTCGTGGTGGCCGACGGGCGTCTCGTGGGCGCGGCGGTAGGCCGGGTGGACGGGGACCGGGCATGGGTGCTGCGCATCGCCCTGCACCCCGGCTGGCGGAACCTGGGCATCGGCACCGCCCTGCTGTCCGCGCTGGAGCACCGTCTGCGGGACGCCGGTGCCCGGATCGTCGCAGCGGTGCTGCCCGATGAGGAGACCGGCGCCACCGCACTGGTCAACTCCGGATTCCACCCCCACCGCGGGCTCACGTACTTCGAGAAGTCGGAGGTCGTCAGCACCCAGGGCCCGACGGTCCTGGCGATGCTGGGCGCGGTCATGCCCGAAGCCCGCCTGTGGGAGCGGCTCACGGGCATGGCCGACGAGAAGCGGCTGATCGAGCGGCGGCTGGTGCTGCCCCTGGCGAACCCCGAGCTGGCGGACGCCCACGGGGTGGAACCTCCCCGCGCGGTCGTGCTGTTCGGTCCGCCGGGCACGGGCAAGAGCACGTTCGCCAAGGCCGTGGCCGGCCGGCTCGGCTGGCCGTTCATCGAGCTCTTCCCCTCCCGGATCGCGTCCGAGGACGGGCTGGCCACCGGACTCGGCCGCCGCTTCGAAGAGGTGGCGCAACTCGACCACGTGCTGCTCTTCATCGACGAGGTCGAGGAGGTCGCCGGTACGCGCAGCCTCGCCGCCCCCGCGGCGGTCGGCGTGGTCAACGAACTCCTCAAGTCGATCGTGCGGTTCCGTGACCGCGACGGACGGCTCCTCGTCTGCGCCACCAACTCGGTGGCCGCCCTGGACCCGGCGTTCCTGCGGCACGGCCGGTTCGACTACGTCCTGCCGGTCGGGCCACCGGACTCGGCAGCCCGCGACGCGCTGTGGGCCGGCTACACGGCGAGGACGGGTACCGCCGCCGACACGGCGGTGCTCGCCGAAGCCAGCGAGGGCTTCACTCCCGCCGACATCAGGCAGGTCGCCATGGCGGTCGCCCAGATCACCTTCGAGCAGACCCTCGACACGGGGGAACGGACCCAACCCGGCACCCAGGACTACCTGGACGCCATCCACCGCACCCGTCCGACCGTTTCCGAGGAGATGGCCCGGGAGTTCGCCGACCAGGCGGTCCGCTACGGGCGGGTCTGAGCGGCCGCCCTCACCCGTTGCGCCGTGTCCCTCCGGAGGAACCGGGCGGAATCCTCACCGCCGCGACCGTGCCGGGCCCGGGCCGGAGCGAGAGTAACCTGGAGATCACCGAAGGCACTTCGCATGCCGGCACCGGATACTGGCGTCGTCTCCGGCGCACGGCAACACCGGACCCGGCCTCGTGGACCGGGCCCGGGGACAGGCTTTTTGATCATGACCACGATGCTCGATCGTGCGACGACGCCCGCCGCCCCGGATTCCACCGCACGGCTCTCGCTCACGCCCGGTGGCGTGCGGCCCGGCCGCCTGGACGGAGCCTGGTGGCCCCGCTCGCGTGATCTTCTCCTCGAACTCCCCGCCCTGGCCGCCGACATCGACGAGCAGTGGGGCCGGGTCACCCGGATCACCGTGAACCCCGCGCAGTGGCCCGTCATCCCCCCGCGCATCCCGGTCACCGGGCACACCGTGCACGCGGGCTGGTTCACCACCGAGCAGGACGAGCACACGATCGCGGTGTTCTCGTACGCCCCGCGCCGGCTGAACCTGCTGGTCGTCCCGCCGGAGACGGATGCCGTCGGTGCCGCTCGGCTGATGGCCGAAGCCGCCAGTCCCGCGAACACCACGGCCGCGAGCGGTCTACTCGCCGTGGAGACGGGCGGCGGCGGCTCACAGGGGCGGGGACCCCGTTCCGCCTTCCTGCCGTCGGCCGTCGCCCCCTCCGAGGGCGACGGTGAGGCGGGCAGGCGGGCGGAGGTCGCCCGCAGCCGGGCCGCCTCCTGGCCGGTACCCGCGTAGCCCGGCGGAACGGGAGCCGTCCGCCGGACAGGCCCTACGGCCGCGGGCCGGGTGTGTCACTCGCGTGACCATTCGGCCTCGGCCAGGGGCCGGCCGGCGATGTCGGCCCCGTCCCAGAGAAGGATCCTGATCGCCCGGGGTCCGGGCACGGGCCGGGAGAGCGTGCGTACGAACACCTCCCGCAGGTGGTTGGCCGCCTGCTGGGGCGGCCCGTCGTACTCCAGCGGGTCCTGCGGGGGAGCCCCGTCCTGCCGGGACCACCGGCCGTCGTCGTCCTGTGTCTCCAGAACCCATCGGTAGTGCCGCATCCTGGCCTCCCGTGCCGACGATCCCGCCCCCGGACACGACTGTATGGGCGGGGCCGATCGACAGCGACCGGTGATCCGCCCGCCCACCGCAGAGCAGTCGGCCGCCGTCGGGGCGCGCGGTTCCCCCGGAACGGATCGTCGTCAGTACTCGGAGCCGCTTCGCAGGTAGGTGCCCGCGACCTGGAGCCATGCCCCGGGGCTGAAGCACGCCTCGATCCGGTGCGGCGTGTCCTCGAAGACCCGCAGGATGCGCAGCGCGCCGCTGGCGTGCAGGTCGTACTCGAAGGTGACGCCGTCGTCCGCGCCGTCCTCGTACTGCAGGTCCAGCGGCCCCTTCGAGGGTTCCGCCGGTGCCCGGGCGTCGGCCGAGAGTTTCACGTAGACGGACATCTCTCCGTCCCGCCTTTCCTGTCTGCCCGAGGAGCCCGGCAACGAGGCCGTCCCTCAGGACGCTTCGCCCGGTGCCTCGGAGCCGATGCCGGTGGCGACGAGGATCTGCCGTGCCGAGTCGCTTCCGTCGGCCTCGACCGCACGTGCCATCGCGGCCAGGGCCGCCTCCCGGCTCGCCCGCGGGGGGACGACGAGCAGACTGAAGTGATCGCGGTCGCCCCGCGTGACGATCACCGTGTCGTCACCGACCGGGTACCGGTCGATGTGCACCGACCGGCCGTCGACGACCAGCCGGGCCGGCACGTCGTCCCAGGCTTCGGTGTCCAGCCCGACACTCACCACGGGGCCGAGGTGTTCCGTCAACGCCCTGACCAAACCCGGCAGTTCAGCTTCCACGTCCCGCGAACGCGGCCACCACGCGCCGTCGAGCACACCCTCGCGGGACCGTGTGGTCTCCAGGCGCAACAGGACCGTCCCCGGCTTCGCGGCCTGCCGGAACCGGTCCGGCAGAAGTCCCGGTAGCGCAGCACCCGTTTCGTCCGACATGGCTCGCCGCCCGTCCGTGGACACTCACCAGCCCCACCGAACGAGGGCCGACCGTCGGGGAGCGGCAGCTGGGCCGCCCCGATATCCCCACGGTACTCCGCCCACAGCTCGCCGATCCGGTCTGCCGACCGGCAAGGAGAGTCGGCGCGGGGGTGCCGGCCCGCTCAGCGCCATTCGATCAGGAACAGGGTCGCGTCGTCGCTCGTGCGCCCGCCCCGCTTCTCCTTCAGGACGTTGGAGAGTGCCCGCACCACGGCCCGCACTCCGGCCTGCGAGCGCTCGACCCGGTTGACCCAGTCGATGAGCTGCTCCTCCCCGAACTGCTCCCCGCCGGGCTCGCGCTCCTCGACCAGGCCGTCGGTGAAGCACAGCACCTGGTCCCCGTGCCGCAGCACCCGCTCGCTGATCACCGGCTCCTCGCCGCCGAAACCGACCGGCAGGGTCGTCTCGCTTTCAAGCCGCTCGATGACGACGTGGTCGCGGATCAGCAGCGGCTGAGGATGGCCGGCGTTGACCCACTGCAGGTGGCCGGTCAGGGTGTCCAGGCGCATCATCTGAGCGGTGACGAAGTGGTCCGGACCGAACTGTTCGGCGATGGCGCGGTCCATGAACGCGTAGATCTCGGCCAGCCCGATGTCGGCGCGCCGGGCGTGCCGGTACGCGCCGATGGCGACGGTCGCCATGGTCGCGGCGTCGAGCCCGTGGCCCATGGCGTCGATCGTGGCCACGTGCAGGAGGTCGTCGTTGAGCGCGTAGTCGAAGCTGTCACCGGCCACCTGGTAGGCGGGTTCGAGGATGCCGGCCACGGCGACCCGCTGGACGGTCATCGACAACGGCGGCAACAACGACCACTGGATCTCGGCCGCCACGCTCATCGGTTCGAGGCGCCGGGCCTGGAAGATCCGGTCGGTGTAGCCGCTCTTGGTGATCAGCAGATCGGCGACCAGGGCGGCGAGGCGCCGCAACAACCGCCGGTCGTCGTCATCGACGGTATCCAGCGTGAGGGCCAGAACCCCCACCTCGTCGCCACCGTCCAGCAACGGCAGGTACACCCGCACCCCGTCGACCTGCGGCTCCTCGACAAGGGCACCGTGCAGGAAGGCCGCACCCGCGGGGGAGCCGTCGATCGGCACCGGCTCCCCGGCCGCCGGCCCCCGCTCCGGCAGCGGCACCAGCACCAGCTGGCCGTAGTCCTGCAGCAGGAGCGCCGAGCCACGACCGCCGAGCCCGCGCACCACGTCGGCGACCAGCGGGGCGATCAGCTGGGGCTGCAGCTCGTGGGCCCGATCGAGCAGCGCGCCCAGCGGACACTCGCCGCGCCCCGCCGACCGGTCCGGCCCCGCTGCGCCGGACGACCGCTCACCGCGCATCCTCGCTCACCGCCGTCCTCCTCCGGTCACGGCACTCGGCACCGGCTCGATCGACCCCGAAACCCCGGTGCCGTTCGCCGGGGCGGGTCCTTCCATTACGCCCGACAGCAGTGCATCGCGCCCCCGGTCGCCCCCCGGTCGCCCGCCGGTACGCCCACCGGTACGCCCGCCGGTACGCCCACCGGGTCGGGCGGAGCAAAGCCCCACCGTGGTTGCAGTTCTGGTGGCATTCACCTCCGTCCGGCACCGTGCAGTCACCGGCCGGCGGACGCTCCGGCGCAGGTCAGGATGCCTGCGGACGCTCCCGGACCACCGGGCGAACATGTGGAAA
Organism: Kitasatospora sp. NPDC059577; assembly: GCF_042735475.1. Lineage (NCBI taxonomy): Bacteria > Bacillati > Actinomycetota > Actinomycetes > Kitasatosporales > Streptomycetaceae > Kitasatospora > Kitasatospora sp. NPDC059577. The sequence goes on from NZ_JBHWBZ010000004.1 coordinate 28,870, forward strand.
GCGTGTCGGGAGCAATCCCTCACGAGTTCGAATCCCGTATCCTCCGCCGGCCGAAGGCCCGGACTGCATCAGCGGTCCCGGGCCTTCGCCGTCTGCTGGGACGGGCCGGTGGTCCCGGCCTGGAACAGGGCGAACCAGCTCTCCGTCGCGGCGCTGTCGTGACGGGACCGACGCGGCCGGAGCGAACGATCCCGCCGCGAAGCCCCTTCGCAACCTGTTGATCAGAAACGGTTCGGGTTCTCGTCGACAGGAGGGATCCTCACCGGGGTCGCCCGGTCCGCCTCGGTGGTTGTGGCCGCGTCGGCTGCTTCCCGGAAGGCGACGACCGCCTCGCCGTTCTCCCGCGCCCAGGCGGTGAGCAACCTGATCGGCTCCTCCAGGGTTCGCCCCAGATCGGTCAGGCCGTATTCCACCCGCGGCGGCGCCTCGGCATACGCGTGCCGCTCGACGAGCCCGTTGGCCTGGAGCCGGCGCAGCGTCTGGGTCAGTACCTTGCGTGAGATGCCGCCGCTCAGCTCGACCAGCTCGCCGTGGCGCAACGGGCCGTCGGTCAGCGCGAAGAGCGTGACCATGGACCACTTGCTGGCGATGATCTCCATGGCCAGGAGTGCGGGGCAGTCGGCGAGGAAGGCGATCCCGGGTCGCTGGCTCATGCCCCGAAGGTTACCTGGAGGTACCTATCGGCCGCCTATCGTCGTCGAGGTGCGCACGTCCCTTGCTCGTATCTCGCACGATTGAGGTTTCAGCCGTGTTCGTCTCCCTTGCCGTCGTCACTGTGTTCATGTCGGCCGTTCTCCTGGTATCGGCCGGGGCCAAGTCCCTGCGGACGCGGCACATCACCGAGCAGATGTCCGCCCTCGGAGTGCCGCAGGGCATGATGGCTTTCCTGATCGGCGCTCAGATCGCGGGCGCGGCAGGTGCGATCGCCGGACTCTGGTGGGGATCCGTCGGAATCGCCGCCGCGATCGGCCTGACGCTCTATTTCGCCGGGGCGGTCGCCTCCCACCTGCGAGTCGGCGACCGCAAGGGCGCGCCTCCGGCGGTGGTCCTCACCATGGCCTCCATCGCCCTGATCGCACTGCGCGCCGCCACCCTCTGATTCGCCGAGAGCGCCGGGCCGGTCCGACACGGCTGGTCAGAACCGGCACGGACCCCGGCGGACGGCACCGAGGAGAATCGGAAAGCGTGTTGGGAGCAATCCCTCACGAGTTCGAATCTCGTATCCTCCACCTCCGCCCGCCCGGGCGAACGAAGGCCCCGACCGGTTCACCGGTCGGGGCCTTCTGCGTTCCGTGGTCTCCGGGTGGCCGGCCGGAGCCGGTGCCGGAAGCGATCCACGTCCTCCACGTGGTGCGCCATTCTTGAATTGCCCGGCCGACGCCGGACAGGACGGCTCCTTACCCGGCGAGGTGTTCCCCATCAGCAAGAAGAGCGGATCGACTCTGGCCACGTGGCTGCGCGGTCTCGGCGCACCCGAGTTGGAACGGGTCCTGGCGGCGCGCCCGGATGCGGTGTCGGCCCCGGAGCCGCGGTCGATCGGTGAACTGGCGGACCGCCTTCAGCGCCCGGCGTCGGTGGCGCTGGCGCTGCCCCGGCTCGTGCTGCCGTACCTGCAGGTGGCGGAGGCGCTCGCCGCGCTCACGCCGACCTCGCGGGACGTCCTGGCCGGTCTCCTGGACGCGGCGGACGGGGAGCGCACTCACGACCTGGACGCGGTTCTGGAGGCGCTGGCCGATCGCGCTCTGGTGTGGCCGGACGGCAACGGGCTGCTGCGCATGGCGGCACCGCTGCGACAGGCGTGGGAGTCGCCCCTGGGATTGGACGCGTCGCTGGCGCAGCTCCTGGCGAACACCGCCTCCGCCGAACTGGGCCGCATGCTGGCGGCCCTCGGCATCAAGCCGACCGGCAACAACAAGCAGAACCGGCTGGCGGCGCTGATCGATCATCACAGCGATCCGGACCGGGTCGCCGCGCTGGTGGCCAAGGCTCCCGCCGCCGCCCGGAAGCTCCTTGAGCGGCAGGCGGTTCGGGCGCCGGAGCGATCACGCTTCATCCTGTTCGGCGCGCCGTCGTCCGACTCCGGGCCGGGCGAACGATGGGCGCTGGAACGCGGGCTGCTGATCCAGGACCGGCACCGGCACGGTCCGGCCCGCATGCCCGCAGAGGTGGCGCTCGCGCTGCGCGGCCCCGACTGGCACGCTCCGTTCACGCCGGTCCCGCCCGTCCTGCGATCGGTGTCCGTCACCGCTTCGGACGTCGAGCGGGAGGCAGCAGCGGCCGCGATGGCGTTCGCCGCCCATGCCGCCTCCGTCCTCAGGGTGTGCGCCGCCACTCCCCCGGCTCGGCTGAAGGCCGGCGGGATCGGCTCCCGCGAACTGTCCCGGATCGGCAAGGCGGCACAGTGCGACGAGATCGTGGTGCGCCTCGTACTGGAGGCGGCGAGCGCGGCCGGACTGCTGGCCCGGGACGGCGAGCGGGTCGCGGCGACCGCCGCCTATGACACCTGGGCCGAAGAGGAGCCGGCCGACCGACTCGCCGTGCTGCTCCGGTCGTGGTGGACACTGGCGCTGACCCCCGGCGGAAGCCGCGACGAGGACGGGAAGGCGCTGCCGGCCCTCACCGGGGCACCGCCCTGCGGAGGCTGCGTCCAGGCCCGGCACGGGCTGCTCGCGGTGGCGGCGCAGCTCCCGGCGGGCGAAGGCTCAGCGGACCTCGCCGACCTGGGGATGTCGATTGTGTGGCACCGTCCGCTGGTCGACCAACTCGCCCAGGACGCCACACCGTTCGCCACCCTGATCCAGGAGGCGGAGGTGCTCGGCGCACTCGCCCTCGGAGCCCTGTCCCCGATCGGGGCCGCCCTGTTCGCCGATGACGCCCGAGCGCTGGTGGACGCCTGTCGGCGCCTGCTGCCCGCCGCCAGCGGGACCGCCCGGTTCGGCAGCGATCTCACAGCCGTGGTCGCCGGCACGCCGTCGGCGGCCCTGGTCACGCTGCTGGATTCCGTCGCCGACCGGGAGACCGCCGGTGCCGCGTCCGTCTGGCGGTTCAGCCCGGGAAGCGTCCGCCGTGCCCTCGACGCGGGCCTCACCCCCGATGTCATCACGGCTGACCTGGCCGCTGTCGCCGTCGAACCGCTCCCCCAGCCGCTCTCGTACCTGATCCACGACGCCGCGCGCAGCCACGGCCGGGTGCGCGTCGTCTCCGCGACCTGCGTGATCCACGGTGAGGAGCCCGCCCTCCTGACCGAACTGGCCGCCCACCGCAAGCTCACCCAGCTCGGCCTGCGGCAACTGGCACCGACGGTGCTGATCAGCCGGACCCCGCCGGACAGGACGCTCGCGGCTCTGCGGTCCGCGGGCTACGCCCCCGTCGCCGAGGCGCCCGACGGGTCCGTCCGGATCGAGCGCGCCCAGCGTCCCCGCGTGGCGAGCCCGGTCCCGGCCCCGCGCCCGCCCGGCGGCCCGGCCCGGCCGCGGCAGACGGAGGCCCGTGCAGCCGACGCCCGGACGGCCGTCGACCTGAGCTCCCTCGCCGCCCGACTGCTGACTGCCCCGCAGGACGTCCCGGAGCCCGATCCCTGGGACGGACGCCCCTACGACAGCGACACCGAGGAGATCATCGCCGGGCACGCGCGCAACCTGTCCTTCACCGACGTCCGCCAGCTGGCCCACGCCGTCAACGAAGGCCGGACGATCACGATCGAGTACGTCGCCACCTCGGGCAGCGCGACCGTCCGCACCCTCAGCCGACTCGAACTGGACGCGCCCTACCTCCACGCCTGGTGCCATCTGCGGGACGACGAACGCGTGTTCACCATCTCCCGCATCCACGGCGTGATGCCCGCGTAGCGCCCGAGGGCCACCGGTCTCGGTTCCGGTCTCGGTTCCGGTCTCGTTCACCCCGGCCCAACAGGGTTCGAAGACCAGCGACACAAGCGGCTCGGAACAGGCTCGGAACGGGCTCGGAACGGGCTCGAACCCCGGCGGACACCCTTCGTGGGAGTCGGAAAGCGTGTCGGGAGCCTCCCTCACGAGTTCGAATCTCGTAGCCTCCGCCTCCGCCCGCCAGGGCAAACGACGGGCCCCCCCGCGGCGGGGGCGGGGGCCGCGGTGGGAGTTGTGTCAACCGGGCCCCTCGGGGGCGGTCGGGGGGGGCTGCGCGC
>NZ_JBHWBZ010000004.1:33041-48091 GCF_042735475.1 Kitasatospora sp. NPDC059577
AAAGTATATCTTTCGTGCCGGCGGCCCCCCCGCCCCCCCCCGAATACCCCGGCCCCCCCGCGCGTCGCGCAGGGGGCCGTCGTTGCTCGTAGTCTCAACGGGCCCTTCGGTCCGCTGTCGGGCCGTCTTCCTCGACGCCCTCGGCCACCCGCCGGATGAGACCCCCCACCCGCTCGGCGACGCCCGTGGGCCCACCGGCCTCAGGTGCCGCGGCCCAGCCGTCGGGCCAACACTCGGCCGCGCTCGGCCTGCACCGCTCCGGCCTTCCCCGCCGCATAGCGAAGCAGGCCGAACGGCGCGTGCAGCCGGAGTCGATCGACCACCAGGGAGCCGCCGTCGCCCAGAGCGGTGACGACGAAGCGGTAGTCCATCCGCACACCGCCGGGACTGACCACCTCGCCGCTGACCGTCGCCTCATCCGGCAGCCGGGCGTCCTCGGTGCGCAGGCTGACCTGGATGACGTTGTCGTGCCGGACCAGTCCGAGGAACCGGAAGCGCTCGACGGCGACGTAGTGCGTGACCCCGCCTTCGCACCGCACGTCCCGCACGTCCACGAGCAGCGGGGAGAGCCCGATGTAGTTCTCGGGGTCCGCCAGATGGGCGAGCACAGCGGCGGGCGTCGCCGCGATGTCGTAGCTGTGGCTCAGTTCGGTGCTGGGCACGTCCAACTCCCCTGTCCGGCCCGGGGCCGGCCGTCGTCGTCGACCGGGAACGATCGGTGGATGATCGCACCATCCCGCCGGCTCCGCCAAGGCCACGGCCCAGGAGAAACCGGTGGTCCCAATCCTGGTCTCGTTCATCCGGCCCCGACCGGTTCACCGGTCGGGGCCTTCTGCGTTCCGTGGTCTCGGTTTTGTTCGCAGTCGCGGTTTCGGGCGCTGGCGACGGGCGCTCGCCCGCCACCCGAGCCTCGATGGTCTCGCTCGGACGTGGGTTCTCCGCCTGGCCGACCCCGAGCCCGAGCCGCTGCGCGGATCAGCTCCCGCAGGCGCAATCCGCAGCAACCCCGACCTCGGCCGGGCTTCGGGTGGGGTCGAGAAGCCGCGCATCGGCAGTACAGCAGGCGTCCGGTGCGCTGTCCGCACGCTTGCCGAGGGTGTCGGCGTCACCCTTGACCACGTAGACCTCCCAGGGCTCCTTGCCGGGGCCGGTGACCCAGACCTTGTCCTGGAGCGCGTAGCAGCAGGAGGTGTCGTTCTCCTCGAAGGTGGCCAGGCCGGCGTCCTTGAGGCGGGTGGTGGCGGCGGTGACCTGCTCGGCGCTCTCGACTTCGACGCCGAGGTGGTCGAGGCGGGTGTCCTCGCCCGCCTCGCCCTCGATCAGGACGAGCTTGAGCGGCGGCTCGGCGATGGCGAAGTTCGCGTAGCCGGGGCGACGCTTGGCGGGCTCGGCGCCGAAGAGCTTGGAGTAGAAGGCGACGGAGCCTTCGAGGTCGGCGACGCGCAGGGCGAGCTGAACGCGGGACATGGCTGTCCTCCCCGATCCGGGTCTTGTTTCGACGGGTGTCGATACAGGCGAGCTTGCCACTGGATTAGATGAGCGTCAACATAGACACATGTCGAATCTGGAACTGAAGGTGCTCGGCCAGGACGAGGCGGCGGTCGTGTGCTGCTCGCCGATGGTCCGCGAGCCGCTGGGCGAAGAGGCCGCCGTCGACCTGGCGAAGATGTTCAAGGCCCTGTCGGACCCGGTGCGGCTTCGACTGCTGTCGCTGATCGCCTCGCACGAGGGCGGGGAGGCGTGCGTCTGCGACCTGACCGGGCCGTTCGACGTCTCCCAGCCGACCATCTCCCACCACCTGAAGGTGCTGCGCGAGGCCGGTCTGGTCGGCTCCGAGCGGCGCGGGACCTGGGTCTACTACTGGGTGCTGCCCGCCGCTCTGGCCCGGCTTTCCTCCCTGCTCCAGGCCCCGACCGCCGCCGGAGGGGCCAGATGACCGAGATGGCTCCGCTGAGCCGCCGGGCAGCCGTCGAGTTCGTCGGGACCGGCGCGCTGGTCGCCGTCGTGGTCGGCTCCGGCATCCAGGCCACCAAGCTCTCCCAGGACGTCGGCGTCCAGTTGCTGGCCAACTCGCTCGCGACCGTGTTCGGCCTCGGCGTGCTGATCCTGCTGCTGGGCCCGGTCTCCGGCGCCCACTTCAACCCGGCCGTGACCCTGGCCGCCTGGTGGACCGGCCGCCGCGACGGGGACGGGCCCGCGCTGAAGGAGGTCGCGGCCTACGTTCCGGCCCAGGCCGCCGGTGCGATCGGCGGCGCGGTGCTCGCGGACGCGATGTTCGCCGAACCGCTCGTAAGCTGGTCGACGCATGATCGCTGGGCGCCTCATCTGTGGCTGGGCGAGGTCGTCGCGACCGCCGGCCTGATCCTGCTGATCTTCGGCCTGGCCCGCATCGGCCGCGCGCACCTTGCTCCGGCTGCGGTCGCCTCCTTCATCGGCGCCGCCTACTGGTTCACGTCCTCGACCAGCTTCGCCAACCCCGCCGTGACGATCGGCCGCGCATTCACCGACACCTTCGCCGGCATCGCCCCAGCCTCCGTCCTGCCGTTCATCGCTGCCCAACTCGTCGGCTTGATCGTGGGCATCACGCTGGTCGCCGTGCTGTTCGGCCGACCGGCGCCCGCCGCCGAGGACATCGTCGTCCCGCACGGCGACCACCACCCGGCCCAAGCCTCCCGCTGACGCCGCCGCTTCCCGCTTCGACGACCGAAGGACCCCTTTCATGAGCACGCCCGCCGTCCCGTCCGTGCTGTTCGTCTGTGTGCACAACGCCGGCCGTTCCCAGATGGCCGCCGCCTTCCTCACCCGCCTCGGCGGCGACCGGGTCGAGGTCCGCTCGGCCGGCTCCGCCCCGGCCGACACCGTCAACCCGGCCGTGGTCGAGGCCTTGGCCGAAGTCGGGATCGACATCTCCGCCGAGACACCGAAGGTGCTCACCACCGAAGCCGTCCAGGCGTCCGACGTCGTGATCACCATGGGCTGTGGCGACGCCTGCCCGTACTTCCCGGGCAAGCAGTACCTGGACTGGAAGCTCGACGATCCGGCCGGCCAGGGCGTCGACGCCGTCCGCCCGATCCGCGACGAGATCGAGCGGCGCGTCCGCGGCCTGCTCGCGGACCTCGGCGTCGAGACTGCCGAATGAGCGGGGCTTTGCGCGTCGCCGCCATGGCGCCCGAGCACGCCGACCAGATCCTGGCCATCTACCGACACGGCATCGACGAGGGCAACGCCACCTTCGAGACCACCGCCCCGACCTGGGCCGCCTTCGACCGCGCCAAGCTTCCTGACCACCGGTTGGTCGCCCTCGACACCGACGACCGGGTCCTCGGCTGGGCTGCCGTCACCGCCGTCTCCGACCGGTGCGCGTACGCGGGCGTCGTCGAGCACTCCGTCTACGTCCACCCCGACGCGCGCGGGCGAGGAGTCGGAGCCGCGCTCCTCGACGCCCTGATCGCCTCGACCGAGGCCGCCGGGATCTGGACCATCCAGTCCGGCATCTTCCCCGAGAACACCGCCAGCCTGGCCCTCCACGCCCGCGTCGGCTTCCGCGTCATCGGTATCCGCGAACGCATCGGCCGCCACCACGGCAACTGGCGGGACGTCACCCTGGTTGAGCGTCGCAGCCCCAGCATCGACTGACCAGGGCACCGCCGTTCACTCCGTCGCAGGTCAGAACGGGTGTGAACCCCGACGGACAGGGCTCGTGAGAATGGGAAGGCGCCGAGCGGCGCCGTCGCGGGGGCCGGCCCGGGCGGGCGGAAATTCCGTCGCTCGGGGCGGGAGGGGTGGCGGATGATCGGCGGATGCCTCAGCAGACGCCACAGGAACCGCAGACCGGCCCCGCCGAACGGACCGGCCCGGCCGGGCGGGCCGGACTGACGGACGGCGTGGCCGGACTGACGGAGTGGACCGAGCGGATCGTGGTCCGGGACGGCGTGCGGCTGAGCTGCCGCGACCGGGGTGGCGACGGCGGTTCGCCCCCGGGTGTCCCGGTCGTCCTCCTGCACGGCCTCGCCGGGCACGTCGGCGAGTGGGACGCGGCCGCGGCGCACCTCCTCCCCCGGCACCGCGTGGTCGCGGTGGACCAGCGCGGCCACGGCGCGAGCGAGCGCCGTCCGGCGGACGTCTCCCGCTCCGCGTACGTCGCGGACGTGCGGGCGGTCTGCGAGCAGCTCGGTGTGCACCGCCCGGTGCTGGTGGGCCAGTCGCTGGGCGGCCACACCGCGATGCTGACCGCGGCCGCCCACCCGGAGCTGGTGCGAGGCCTCGTGCTGGTCGAGTCCGGCGCGGCCGCGGGGGACCCGGGGACCGCGGACGGGATCGGCGAGTGGCTGGATTCCTGGCCGGTCCCGTTCCCCTCGCGGGCGGCGGCCCGGGCGTTCCTCACCGAGCAGGGCCTGAACGGTGAGGCCTGGGCGGCCGGGCTGGAGCGGCGCGGGGACGGCTGGTACCCGCGCTTCGAGCGGTCGGTGATGACCCGGGCCGTCGCCGGGGTGTCCGTCCGCGACTGGTGGCCGCAGTGGCGCGAGGTCCGGTGCCCGGTCCTGCTCGTCTTCGGGGAGAAGGGCATCATTCCGCCCGCGGAGTCCGTGCGGATGCTCGACTCGGCCGGTCCGTCGGCGCGGACGACGGCGGTTTCCGTCCCGGGCACCGGCCACGACGTCCACCTCGACCGGCCCGACGTCCTGCACGCCCTGCTGTCGGACTTCCTCGCGTCACTCCCGTAGCCGACGGGGGTGGCGGACGCCTCCCGGTGTGATCGTGAAGGCCCCGACCGCGGATCGGTCGGGGCCTTCGTCGGATGATGGGGGGACAGCGGACGACGTGAGGGGCGGCGCAGTGACTGACAGCGGATCCATCGGGTCGGGGTCGGACCTCCGGCCGGCCGGCGGGGTACCGGGGAGCGTCGTGGACGGCACCGCGCCCGGGGAGGCGGCGGCAGCCGCACCGGGTACGGAGGCCGCGGGCGGGGGCGCGCGGCGTCGGCGGTCCGGGCTCCGGCGGCTGGCCGTGCTCGTCCTCGTCCTCCTGCTCCTGTGCTTCCCGCCGTGGTGGACGCTCTTCGCCGGTGGCGCAGGCTGGCCGTTCCCGGTCTTCCTGGCCGGCACGGTCGTCCTCGCGGGCTGGATGGTCTCCTTCCCCTTCCTGATGATCGCGGGCCACGGGCCGCGGCGCTCCGACCGGGCCGCCCGGATCGCGGACACCAGCCTCGGCGTGATCTGGGTGCTGTTCACCTGGTCGGTGCTGGGCGGCGTGGCGGACCTGGCGCTGGCCGGGTTCGACGTCGGCGGCACCGGCCGGGCCAGGACCGTGGCGGTGGTCGTGGCCTCGGTCTCGGCCGGGCTGCTGGGCTGGGGGCACCACGAAGCGATGCGCGTGCCCCGGGTGAGGCGGCTGGACGTCCACGTGCCGCGGCTGGGCGGCGGGCTGGACGGAACCCGGGTCGTGGTGCTGGCCGACACCCACTACGGGCCGATCGACCGGGCGCACTGGTCGGCGCGGGTCGCGGAGGCGGTCAACGCGCTCGACGCGGACGTCGTGGTCCACGCCGGGGACATCGCCGACGGCACCCCCGCCCAGCGCCGGGAGCAGTCCGCGCCGCTCGGGACGATCCGCTCGCGGCTGGCCAAGGTCTACGTCACGGGGAACCACGAGTACGGCGGGGAGGCCCAGGGCTGGCTGGACCGCATGGCGGAACTGGGCTGGGAACCGCTGCACAACCGCCACGTCGTGGTGGAGCGCGGCGGGGACGCCCTCGTGCTCGCCGGCGTGGACGACGTGACCGCGGAGCACTCCGGCCTGGCCGGGCACCGCGCGAACCTGGCCGGCGCGCTCGCCGGGGCGGACCCGGCGGATCCGGTGCTGCTCGTCGCCCACCAACCGAAGTACGTCCCGCAGGCCGCCGCCGCCGGCATCGACCTGCAGGTCTCGGGGCACACCCACGGCGGCCAGATCTGGCCATTCAACTTCCTCGTCCGGATCGACCAGCCGGTCGTACGGGGCCTGAGCCGGCACGGGGAGCGGACCCAGCTCTACACCAGCCGGGGCACCGGGTTCTGGGGCCCGCCCTTCCGGGTCTTCGCCCCGAGCGAGATCACCCTGCTCACGCTGCGCTCGGGCGCCGGGCCGACCACCGAGTAGGACACCGGAGCCGTCACGTCACCACGGACGGAAACGCCGGGGGACGCCGGAAACGCCGGGGGACGCCGGAAACCCCGGAGGACGCCGGGGGACGCCGGGCGGCAACGTCCGATTCGTTCAAGACCCGGTGGGGCGCCCTGCCTAGCGTGGGGGCATGAACAGCACACCCGCACCGCAGCTCGCCTTCATCGGCCTCGCCGTCTCCGACGTGACCGCCTCGGTCGCCTTCTACCAGCGGCTCGGCATCGCGTTCCCCGAGGGCGCCGAGCAGGAACCGCACGTCGAGGCGCAGTTGCCCGGCGGGCTGCTCCTGGTGCTCGACGCCGAGTCCACCATCCGTTCGTTCCACCCGGCCTGGCAGCCGCCGACCGGTGGCGGGCGGACCGCGCTGGCCTTCCGCTGCGGGAGTCCCGCGCACGTGGACGCACTGTACGAGGAGCTGACCGGCGCCGGGTACCACGGGGAGCTGAAGCCGTGGGATGCCTTCTGGGGACAGCGCTACGCCACGGTGCACGACCCGGACGGCAACGGCGTCGACCTGCTCGCCCCGCTGTCCTGAGCCGTCAGGGAGCCAGCAGGGCGGTCACCGTCATGCCCGCCAACTCCCTGACGTCGCGCGCCAGATGGGCCTGGTCGGCGTAGCCGCTCCGGGCCGCCGTCTCGGCGAGCGGGACGCCGGAGCGGGCCAGTGCGAGGGCGCGCTGCATCCGCAGGATCCGGGCGAGCGTCTTGGGACCGTAGCCGAAGGCGGCCAGCGAGCGGCGGTGCAGTCGGCGCGCGCCGAGGCCGACCGCCGCGGCCGTGGCCGCGACCGACCGGCCGGCGGCGAGCGCGGCGACCACGGCCCGGATCTGCGGGTCCTCGGGCTGCGACGCGGCCGCCAGGCGCAGCGCCAGGGCCTCCAGTGCGACGGCCGGGTCGGACGCCGCGTCGATCCGTTCGGTGAGGCGCCGCACCTCGGCCCCGGGCCGCAGGTCGGACAGGTCGACCCGGCGGTCCCGCAGCTCGTGCGCGGGGACGCCGAGCAGTGCGGGCGCGGCACCGGGGCGCAAGCGCACACCGGCCCACGGGCCCGTCAGGCCCGGTCCCGGGCGGAAGGCCCGGGTGTCCGGGCCCGCGACGAGCAGCCGACCCGGCGTCCACAGCAGGTCCATGCAGCCGTCGGGCAGCACGGGCCCGGCGGCGTCGGCGCCCGTGGGTCCGACGGCCCGCTTCGTCCAGACGACCGCGCCGGGGACCCGGGACGCACGCTCGACGTACTCCGAGGACATGGGGCGAAGGCTACGCGCCCGCGCCGGGGAGCGCCCGGGAGCGCCTGGTCGGGGCCCCGGCCGGGGTCGGATGAACACCGCCGACCCCGGGCCAAGGCCCCGGCCCGAGGGCCAGGACTCCGACCGGGGCGACGTCGGCTCAGCCGACCGCCTCGACCGCCGGCTCCGCGGCCCCCGACCCCGCGGCCCCGTTCCCGGCGGCCCCGTTCCCCGCACTCTCCGCACCCCCGCCGCGCATCAGCACCAGGGTGAGTGCCGCGGCCGCCACGACCGCGACGCCGCCCACCGTGAACGTGGTGGAGGTGGCGGTGTTGAACGCCTCGCGGGCGGCCGCGACCAGTGCGCCGTCCCCCGTGGAGCCGGCGACGGCGAGGGCCCCGGTGATGTCGTGGCGCGCGGCCTCGGGGGCGCCGGCGGGCATCGCGCCGGTGTAGGTGCCGGAGAGCACGGTGCCGAGGACGGCCACGCCGAGCGCGGCGCCGGACTGCTGGACGGTGTCGTTGAGCGCGGAGCCGACACCCGCGTGCTCGCCGGGGATGGCGCTCATCAGCGCGTTGGCGGCGGCGGGCATGCCGAGGCCGGAGCCGACGCCCAGCACCAGCATGGCCAGGGCGACCTTGGGGAAGCCGTCGCCGACCGAGAGGGTGGCCAGCAGCCCGAACCCGCCGGCGATGACCAGCATGCCGACCGCGGTCAGCACCCGTGCCGGGACCTTCTTCCCGACCGCGGCGCCCACCCCGTTGAACACCAGCGAGGCGACGGCCAGCGGGATGAAGGCCAGTCCGGTGTCGGTGGGCGAGAACTCCAGCACGAACTGCAGGTACTGGGTGAGCACCAGCATCAGTCCGCCGGTGGCGAAGGTCAGCAGGACGAGCGAGAAGCTGGCGCCGGTGAACACCCGGTTGCGGAACAGCTTGAGCGGGACCATCGGCGAGTCGGTGCGGACCTGCCGGACGGCGAACCCGGCCAGCGCGGCCACGGCGACGACGAGCGCGCCGAGCGTGCTCGCGCTGGTGAGGCCGTCGCGGGGCAGCACGACGATCGACCAGACCAGCGCCGCCATGCCGACCATCGACAGCACCATGCCCGGCAGGTCGGGCCGGCGCCACGGCCCCTTGGACTCGGGCATCAGCAGTACCGCCGCGAGGATCGCGACCGCCGCGACGGGCACGTTGAGCAGGAAGACCGCGCCCCACCAGAAGTGCGCGATCAGCGCGCCGCCGAGCACGGGCCCGCCGACCAGGCCGACCATGGCCACCGCGCTCCATGCGGCGATGGCCTTCGGCCGTTCGTCGGCGTCGAACACGGTGATCAGGATGGACAGCGTGCTCGGCATGACCAGTGCGCCGCCGACGCCCATCAGGACGCGCCCGGCGATCAGCTGGCCGGGGCTGTCGGCGACGGCCGCGACCAGCGAGGCCGCGCCGAACAGTGCCAGTCCGACGATCATCACCTTCCGCCGCCCGTAGCGGTCGGAGAGGCTGCCCGAGGTGAGCAGCAGGCCGGCGAAGACCAGGATGTACGAGTCGATGATCCACTGGATGTCCTGCGCCCCGGCCTTGAGGTCCTCCGCGATCGGCGGGATGGAGACCGTCAGGACCATGTTGTCGATCACCAGCACCAGGCTGCTGAGACAGAGCACGACCAGGATGAGCCAGCGCCGCGGATTCCGTTCCACCGCGTTTCCCCCTTCGAACTTCACGTACGGCGCGTTCGCCACGTACGTCACGAACTCCTCGGGGTTCGCGGTCCGCGAATCCCGGGATCGGCATCGGCGCGCAGGCCGTGGCCGCGCGGGTGGTCGTCCGCCGCGGCCGGAGCCCTGCGGAGGTCGGTGCGGGCACACCGTCCGCCGTCCCCACGGGTGCGGTGTGCGCCGCTCCGAACACTGTACGGAGACCGCACAGTGTTCGCAACGCCGTACACCGTGCGGAGCCACTTATGCTGAACCCGGCGGAGCCCGGACGGGCGGCCGCAGGTGAGCACCAGTGACGAGGAGGGCCGGATGGCGGCCAAGCCGGAGGACGGTACGTCGGGAATCCCGACGCTGTGGACCCGACCGCAGCGACCCCGCCGGGATCAGCCGGCCCTCAGCCGCGAGCAGATCGTGACCGCGGCCCTCGCCCTCCTGGACAACGACGGCATCGAAGCGCTGAGCATGCGCAAGCTCGGCGCCCGCCTCAACGCCGGCGCCACCTCGCTGTACACCTACGTCGCCAACAAGGACGAGCTGCTCGCGCTCGCCGTCGACCAGGTCTTCGCCGAACTCCCCCTACCGGAGCCGACCGGAGCCGACGGCAGCAACACCGGCGGAGACCCCAAGGTCTGGCGCGCGGCCATCGAGGAGGTCGCCGAGGAAGTGCGCGCGGCCGTCCTGCGCCACCCCTGGATGGTGTCGGTGATCGGCGACGTCGGGATGGTCTACTTCGGCCCCAGCTGGATGCGGCTGTCCGAGGCGCTCCTGGCACTGCTGGAGGACTCGGGAGTCGACCTCGTCGACGCCAACGAGGCGATGGGCGTCGTCATGGGCTACACCATCGGCGCGGCTACCGTCGAGGCCGCCTGGCTGAGCACGCTGGCCAAGCGGGGTCGGGAGGAACAGGAGTGGATGGACCAGCTCCTGCCCGCCGTCATCGAGGCCACCAAGGAGCACCCGCGACTGCACCGGCTGTACACCACGCAGGTCGACCAGGAGATCCTGGCGGGCCGGGACTCCTCCTTCCTCAGCGGCGTCCGGCTGATCCTGGACGGGATCGAGGCCGCGTGGGCGGCCCGGTCCACCGACCGTGAGGGCCGGGCCTGACAGCCGGAGCCGGAGGCCGGATCCCGGATCCCGGATCCCGAGGAGAAGGATCCGGGAAAGGGGCCTGGAAACAAGACCCGGCCACCGGGGGCGAGCCCAACCCCCTCCGGATCACCGCTCGTTGAGAGCCTGCACCTCCGCGTACCCCGGCACCGCCCCGACCGGTCCGCCCGAGGCGACCGCGTCGGCCGCCGCCACCGCCGCCGCCAGCGCGGCGCGGTACAGCAGCGACCCGAGGCTGACCCGGGCCACCCCGAGCGAGGCCAGCTCGGCGAGGCCCGGACCGGCCGGCGTCCAGAGGATGTTCAGCGGGACGGCGAGGGTGCCGACCACGCGGCCGATCACCGCCGGATCGGCCAGCCCGGGGACGAACACGCCGTCCGCGCCCGCTCGCCGGTACGCCTCCAGACGCCGGAGGGTCTCCGGCTCGGGGTCGTCCTGCGCACACCAGTAGGTGTCCGTACGGGCGTTCACGAACAGCTCCGGCACGGCCGCCTTCACCGCCGCGACCTTCGCCGCGTGGACGGCGGCCGGCGCCAGGGTGCCGTCCGCCCGGCCGTCCTCCAGGTTGATCCCGACCGCCCCGGCCTGGGCCAACTCCACTGCCAGTGCGGCGACTTCGTCCGGGTCGTCACTGAAGCCGGACTCCGCGTCGACGCTGAGCAGGAAGCCGCCGCGGCCGAGCCGCCGCGCCAGCCGTACGGTCTCCGCCCGGGTGGCTGCCGCGCCGTCGGGCAGCCCCGCCGCGGCCGCCACGCCCAGGCTGGTGGTGCCGATCGCGGCATGGCCGGCCTCGGCGAGGGCGGCGGCCGAGGCGTGGTCCCAGGCGTTGGGGAGCAGCAGCGGCCGTCCGGGGCGGTGGTGCAGGGCGGCGAAGGGGGTCATGGTGGGGCCTCCGTGGTTCATGTGTCCTCCGGGGTTCGTCTGCTCGTACGGGCAGCACGGGCTCCTGCGCGGTCCCGCGCCCACGTGCTGATGCGCTCACGAGCGCAGGCACTCACCTGCTCTTCTGCAGGTCCCCCACCGAGTCCGCGTAGTACCCGGACTCCGCGACGTGGCGGACGATCCGCCGGAAGCTCCAGCCCGTACCCGGCGAGTCGTCCAGGTACGCCTCCGGCAGTGCGGCCACCCGACGGGACCAGATCCCGGCCAGTCGGGTCAGCCGGCTGCGGGCCTCGTCCAGGTCGGCGGCGGTGAACGGGGCGAGGTCGGCCGGGGTGGTGACGCTGGAGGCGTGCCAGTGGTCGGGGTCGGTCGGCTCGCCGGACAGCCTGGCGTCCCACTCCGCGAGGTGGTCGAGGAGGTGGTCGGTGACCCGCCGAACCGCCTTGTGCGGCGTGTAGGTGCGTCCGTCGGCGTTGACGACCGGACGGCCGTCCCAGGCGGTCCAGGTGGCTGCCAGGGCGAGTACGTGGTCGACCATCTCCGGTACCAGTACGGCGAGTTCGGCCTTCCCGGCGCCCCTCCCGACCTCCGCGCCGCGGTCCGCCGGCTCCACGTCCGCCGGCTCCACGTCCACCGCATCGCGGTCCACCGGCTCCGACTTCAGGGCCGGGTCCGCGGGATCGGAGGCCCCGAACAGGATGCCCTCGGCGATGACCAGCGCGTGCGAACGCCCCGGGCAGAGGCGGGGCGGCGCGCCGAACCCGAGCGCGACGCCCTCCGGCGCCTGCGCCTGTGCGGCCGCGATGTCCAGCACGACGTGCGTCCCCGCCGGTACGGCGGCCCCGCCGACCTCGGTCGCCCGGGCGGCGAGGCGGCGCATCACCCGCACCGGCGGGTCCTCGCGCAGCGCGCCGGCCGGTCCGAGCCCGTTCCGGCGGGCGTGCTCGACCAGCGCGGCGGTGGCGTCGCAGGCCTGGACGAGCAGGCCGATCCGGTTGGCGGCCGTCTCTTCGTCCGGGTCGCCCATCGCGGGCAGCAGCCGGGCCACCGCCGCGTCCGCCGCCGGGTCGTCCGGCACGTCCGCGAAGTACGACCGGGCGACCGTCGCGACGTCCCGCGCCACGGCCTCCGGGTCCGCCAGGCCGAGCGCCGCCGCCAGCACCCGGACCACCCGCAGCCGCACGTCGGGCTCGAAGCCGGCCGCTGCGGCCACCCGCAGCGCGGCGGGGTCCAGCCGCTCCAGGTCGGCCAGCACCAGCGCCCGGCGCCGGGCGTGCGTCCCGCCCGAGCTGAACCGGGCGACGGCGGCCCGCAGCCGGGCCACCCCGGCCGGCCCGCCGGGGGCGACGGGCGCGGCCGGCAGCGGGACCAGCGCCGGGTCGGCCAGGGCCGCCGTGACGTCGTCGTAGCGGGAGAAGGTCGTGATCGCGCGGTCGGAGACGGCTGTCGGTTCGCTCATGCCGTCATCGTGGCCCCAGGTCGTTTCGGCCCCGGCCGAAACGTGCCGGAGCGACCATGGAGCCATGCCCCCGCAACCGCAAGCACGACCGCACCCTCAGCCACACCCGCAGCCTCAGCCACACCCGCAGGCACAGCCAGAACCGCGCCCCGCCCGTTCCCCGGCTCCCCGCCCGGCCCGGCGCGCCGACCACGGCGGCGCGGCGATCTCCGCCCTCGCGGCCCTGCTCGCCGACCCCACCCGCGCCGCCTTCTGCTCCGCACTCCTCGACGGGCGCGCCTGGACGTCCGGCGAACTGGCCCGGCACGCGCGCGTCGCGCCGTCCACGGCCAGCGAGCACCTGTCCCGGCTGATCGCGGGCGGCCTGCTGGCCGAGGAGCGGCAGGGCCGGCACCGCTACGTCCGGCTGGCCACGCCCGCCGTGGCCACCCTGATCGAGGACCTGACCTCCTTCGCCGAGGGGGTCGGCGGCAACGGCTCGTCCGCGCCCCGCACCCTGGGCGAGGCGACCCGGCTCAGCGCCGAGGCCCGCGCCCGGACCTGCTACGACCACCTGGCCGGCCGCCTCGGCGTGGCCGTCGCCGACGCCCTGCTCGCCCGCGGCCTGGTCGCCGACGAGTCCGGCCTCGCCGTCACCGAGCGCGGCCGGGACTGGCTGGCCGCGCAGGCGATCGAGCTGCCGCCGCGCGCGGGCCGGCGCGGCGGGCGCCCGGTGGTGCGTGGCTGCCTGGACTGGACGGAGCGCCGCAGCCACCTCGGCGGGGCTCTGGGCGCGGCGCTCTGCCGGACCGCCCTGGACCGGGCCTGGGTGGAGCGGATCGGCTCCGGCCGGGCCCTGCGGGTCACCCCGGACGGCAGCCTGGCACTGCGCGACCTGCTCGGCGTGGAGATCCCCTGACGGCCTTCCGAGCAGCGGCCCCGCGAGCGGCCCGGGCCGTCTCCGGCGGCCTCGCCCGGCCCGCCCTCACCCCATCGACTTCGCCCCGTCCAACGACTCCCGGATGATGTCCGCGTGCCCGGCGTGCTGGGAGGTCTCGGCGATCAGGTGCAGCAGCACCCGCCGGACCGACCAGGTCGCGCCCGGCTCGAACCACGGCGCCGGCGGCAGCGGGTGGGCCAGGTCGAGGTCGGGCAGGGTCCGGACCAGTTCGTCCGTCCCGCGCGCCACCCGCTCGTACTCGGCGAGCAGCCCGGCCAGCGTCTCGCCCTCCACCATCCGGAACTGGGCTGCCCACGACTCGGCGGCGCCGGACCCGCCCGGGTCCCCGTCCCCGGCCCGCATCGCCTCCGCGCCTCCGGTCATGAACCGCACCCAGCGCGCCTCGACCGCCGCCACGTGCTTGATCAGGCCGCCGAGGCACAGTGCGCTGACCGTGGTCCGCTCGGCCGCCTGCGCGTCGGTGAGGTCGCGGACGGTGCGCCGCAGCAGACCACGGTGCTTGTCGAGCGTCTCGACGAGTTCCTCGCGCTCGCTCATCGGACGCACCCCGACGGCCGCGCGCCCCACGGGCGCTGCCCGGACCGGCGCGTCCCCATCAGACCTCCACCGTGCCGGGCGTCTCGCCGACGGTCCGTCCGAGGTCGATCAGCCCGAAGGCCGCGCCCTGCGGGTCACCGACCGCCGAGAACCGGCCGAACGGGCTGTCCATCGGCCCGAAGTACACCTTGCCGCCGCGCGCCGTCAGCCGCTCGATCGCGGCGTCGACGTCGTCCACGGCGAAGTAGACGCTGACGTACGAGGGGGCCTCGGGCGGCAGGAAGTCGCCTTCCGCTCCCATCCGGCCCAGTACCGGCCGGTCGCCGACCTGGAACATCCGGTAGTCGAACTCCTCGGAGTCCATCTTCCGCACGCCGTACGGGAAGACCGCCGGGAAGAAGGCGTCCGCCTTCGCGGGCTCGCGGGTCACCACTTCGGCCCAGCTGTACGCGCCGGGCTCGCCCTGCTTCTCGAAGCCCTCGTGCCGCCCGGCCTGCCAGACGCCGAACACGACGCCGCCCGGGTCCTTGGCGATCACCATCGTGCCGAAGTCGCCGACCTGCATCGGCCCCATGACCACCTCGCCGCCGTTGGCGCGGATCCGCGCGGCGGTCGCGCCGGCGTCCGGCGAGGCGAGGTACAGGCACCAGGCGGACTGCGCCTGCTGGCCGGGCATCGGCGGAACGACCGCGGCGACCGCCTTGCCGTCCGAGTACGCCTGTGTGTAGTTCCCGAACTCCGACGAACTCTCGCCGAAGGTCCAGCCCAGCACGTCGCCGTAGAAGGCCTTCGCGCCCTCCAGGTCGGTGAACATCGCGTCGGCCCAACAGGGTGTGCCCTCAGGTAGCGCAGCCATGTCTCTGCCCTCGTGTGCGGCGAATGCGCGCACCGGAAGGCGCACGCCGGCCCCCGACTCGCCAGCCTAGCCACGACGCGGGGGGGGGGGGGGGCGGGGGGCGGGGGGCGGGGGGCGGGGGCCCCCCCCCGGCGGGGCGGGCTCCCCCCGCAGCCCCGCCC
>NZ_JBHWBZ010000004.1:48101-71423 GCF_042735475.1 Kitasatospora sp. NPDC059577
GGCCCGCGGGCGGCGCCCCGCGGCCCCCCCCCCCCCCCCCCGCCCCCCCCCGCGCCCCCCCGGGGGGGGGGGCCCCCCCGGGGCCCCCCGGACGCCCACCGTCAGCCGCGACGACCCCGACGACGCCGACCGCCGCGACTGCGACCGCCCTGACCGCCCTGACCGCTCTGACCGCTCTGACCGCTCTGACCGCTCTGACCGCTCTGACCGCTCTGACCGCTCAGTGTTCCGTCACCGCCCCGCTCAGCGGCGGCCGCAGCGAGGCCGTGCCCAGGCCGGTCGGCCCGAGCGGCACCGGTACGGACGGCACTGCGGCCGCCCGCCGCGCCCGCGTCGCAGCGGCCAGGTCCCGCTCCGCGCCGTAGTGCCGGCGCAGGTCGTCCTCGCCGTACCGGCGGCAGCCCTCGTGCCAGTTCAGGACGCCGGCGAGCCAGTTCTCCAGCTCCTTCACGTATCCGTCGAGGACCTTGCGCACCTCTCCGTCCAGCCCGAAGTCCTCGTACATGACCGGGAGTTCCTTCTGCGCGACGTGCTGGAACTGGCTCAGCCGCGAGTGCATGAGGTCGTCGACGATCCGGACCGCCGCCGCGTAGTCGCAGGCGAAGAAGTTCTGCACCACCAGGACGACGTTGTGCAGCTCGCCCTCGTACTCGATCTCCTTCTGGTAGGAGAACACGTCGTTCACCATGGCCCCGTAGTCCATGGCGGAGTTCTCCAGCGCGCGCATCGAGCCGTGCCGGTACACCTCCGGCGGCACCACCCGGCCGTGGCCGAGCCGGCACAGGCTCGCGGTGAGGTCGGAGCCGAAGGTCGCGCGGCGCATCTCCAGGTAGTCCACCGGGTCCGGGACGCGGTTCTGGATCAGGTTGGCGATCTCCCAGACCCAACTCGCCGTCATGGCCTCGACGGACGAGCGGAACCGGCTCCTCGCCTCGACGCTCATCGGTGCGGCCGTGCGCTCCCAGATGTCGGCGAGGCCGCGCTCCAGCGCGTTGGCCGGCTCCGGCGCCGGGCTGCCGTCCACCGGCATGAACAGCCCCAGCCGCTCGGTGGCGCGCTTGGCGCCGGCCAGGTCGCGGGTGCGGCCGAAGACCGTCGGGTAGTAGTCGTCGGCCCAGGTGCCCCACGCCAACCAGGCCGAGCCGATGTCGAGTTGTTCGGCGGTGGCGTCCGGGTGGAGGCCGGCCGCGCAGAGCGCGAGGTCGTAGTCGCGCATCGACTCGACGTCCCAGATGCCCGATCCGGGCACCCCCGGGTCCGCCGCCAACAGGCCCATCCGCTCGGCCCACTCGACCACGCGTTCCCGGGCGCCGTCCAGGTGCGGGCTCAGCGACAGGGTGAACGGCAGCTTGAACTCGGGCAGTCGGGACGGGCCGACGGCCCGGAACGGCACGTGCCCGTGCGAGCGCGCCCGCCGTCCGGCCGGGCCGGCCGCGTCCTTCGCCGCGCGCGCCGCCGTGTCGCCGCCCGCACCGCCCCCGGCCTCCACGGCCGTCACGGCCCCGCTGCGCAGGACGTCCAGCGCCGACGTGCCGATCCCGCCGATCGCGTACTGGTCCCACCAGTTGCCGGAGCCCGGCAGCCCGGGCAGGCCAGGCAACGCACCGCCCGACCCCGGCGCCACCTCGCCGGCCGAACCGGCCGACGCCCCACCGCCGTTCATGTAGCGACTGGAACGCATGTGCCACTCGTGCCCGCCGGACTGCCAGTCCTGCAGGCCCTTGACGTACGCCAGGACCTTCGCTTCACCCGCCGGGTCCAGCCCGGTCTCCGCGAACAGCACCGGCAGTTCGGTGAACACGGTGTTCTCGAACTGCTGGAGCCGCGAGGTGAGCAGGTCGTTGACGGCCTCGGCGGCTTCCTGCGTGGTGCACTCCAGGAAGCGTTCCAGCACCAGGATGCCGTTGCTCAGCTCGCCCTCGTCCTCCACCTCGCGCTGGTACGAGAAGATGTCGTTGCGCAGGTGCACGCCGTCGGAGAAGGCGTCCATCAGCACCCGCAGCGCGCGCGAGCCGGAGACCTCCTTCGGCACCTCGGCGTCGGCGGCGTACTCGACCAGTTGCGCGGACCAGGGCGCCCCGCCGACCTTGCGGCGCATCTCGATGTACTCGACCGGGTTGGCCACCCGGCCCGCGTCGATGTTGGAGAGCTCCCAGAGCGACTCGTCGAGCAGGTTGCGGGTGCTCTCGGCGAACCGGGCCCGCCAGTCCTCGCCCATCGCCGGCACGGTGCGCCGCCACAGGTCGGCCAGGCCCGCCTCGACCGGGTTCTCCGGCTCGGGCACCGCGGCGGCCGGGTCGGCGGGCATGAACAACGGCAGCCGGTCCAGGTGCGCCTTGCCCGCCTCCCGGTCGTTGGTGCGCTTGTACATGTCCAGGAAGTGGTCGTCGAAGAAGAAGACCCAGACGTACCAGTCGGTGACCAGCGACAGCACCTCGGCGGAGGCGTCCGGGTGGGTGTAGGCGCAGAGCAGCCCGTAGTCGTGGGCCTCCAGGTCGGCCTGATCCCAGATGCCGGAACCCTCCAACATGCCCATCTCCCGGGCCCAGCCGGTGGAATGGGTCCGCGCCTCGTCCAGGTGGGGGTTGAGGCGTGCCGGGTGCGGCACGTAGAAGGACGGCAGTTCGAACGGCTGGGTCACGGCGGGCGAGCCTTTCTGGACGCGTCGATTGGACCAAGAATGACCCGCGACCCGGACGCCACACCGGCACAACAGGAACAGTCATATGAGATGACCAAATTGCTCGAACCCCAGCTCGAACCGCCGCCCGAGCGACCGGCCAGCCCTGGATCGTACGTACGGCCCGACCCCCACCGCCCCACCCACCCCACCGGAACCACCCGCCCGGCCGAGCGCGCCCACACCTCCACGCGCACCCCGCCCCGCCGCGCACCACCCTTCACCACCCCGGGCCCCAACTCCGCCGGGGCGGACCGCGATCGGCCCGGCCCGCCGGGACGCCCCGCGACCCTCCGCGACCTCAGGCGGCCAGTCCCAGGGCCAGCGACGCCGCCGCCGGGGCCAGGTAGACCAGGGGGAAGGGGATGTGGGCGTACGCCCGCGCACGGACGACGGTGACGACGGCGCCGAGGAAGTAGAGGATCACGCCGACGGCGGCCGCGTAGCCGACGGCGGGGACGGCGAGGCCGGCCAGGAGGCCGAGGGCGCCGGCCGCCTTGGCGACGCCGAGCCAGGTCCACCAGGCGCGCGGGACGCCGTAGTCGGCGAGGGGCTTGACCACGTACTCGGCACCGGCGAAGACCGAGTAGGCCGAGAAGCCGACCATGAGGGCGGCGAGGACGGTGACGACGGTGTGGGTGACGGACATTGAAGTGCTCCCCATTCGCAGGCTGTTCGGTTCGACACCCCTCCGACCCGGCACCCGCGACGGATGTGACAGACGCGGGCAAAAAATATCCCGCGCCACGCCCGGGAGCGCCCAACAACCGCTCCGCCAACGAACAAAGCAGGTGCGGCAAGGCCTGGCACACCAAGACTTCCACCGCTACGGGCGTGTTGACCGCCTCCCCCCAGGTCGCGTCCACCAGACTGGGCGCCGACCCGACGTCAACTCCGAGGAGGGCAAGCCCATGAACGTCACCGTGCGGCTCGCACAGCAGCCCGAGGCCGACGAACTGCTCGGACGGAGTGCGCTCGCCGCGCTCGTCGGCATGTTGCTGGACCAACAGGTGCCGATGGAGTGGGCGTTCACCGGCCCGCTGACCATCGCCCAGCGCCTCGACCGGGACGACCTGGACGCCCACGAGATCGCCACCTACAACCCGGAGGAGTTCGTCGCGCTCCTCTCGGCCAAGCCCGCCGTCCACCGCTACCCCGCGGCGATGGCCAAACGGGTCCAGCAGCTCTGCCAGTTCCTCGTCGCGCAGTACGACGGCGACGCCGCCGCACTGTGGAAGAACGTCCGCACCGGCAAGGAACTGCTCAGCCGCCTCAACGCCCTGCCCGGCTTCGGCAAGCAGAAGTCGCAGATCTTCCTCGCCCTGCTCGGGAAGCAGTACGGCGTCCGCCCCGAGGGCTGGCGCGAGGCCGCCGGCGCGTACGGCGAGGAGGGTGCGCACCGCTCGGTCGCCGACATCACGGGCCCCGAATCCCTGACCCTGGTGAGGGAGTTCAAGCAGGAGGTGAAGCGCGCCGCGAAGGAGGCCAAGGCCGCCGCCAAGCCCCGCACCACCACTCGGACGACGGTCGCGCCGACCCCGACCGGCGCCCGCTGAGAACCGGTCGTCCCACCCCGCGAGGCGGCACCCCCCGGCACGACCGCAACCGCCCCGGCCCCGCCGAGCGTGTCCGCCCGGTTCGCCCCCGACGGGCGCCTGATCACCGTGCCCCGCACGGCAGCCCGCCGGGAGAGCTCCTGGCCCACCTCGCCGACACCCTCGTCGAACCCGGCCGCGGCTCCACCGGGGCCGAGGTCACCGCCGTGCTGCACGCCGGGCGCGACGACGCCCCGCCCTGCACCGCTCCCCGGTCGAGGCCGGCCACCTCGCCCGTCCCCGGGACGGCGGCGGCTACCGGCCGGTCCCCGAGCGCCGGTACGCGTACCGCCCGCGGATCCGCCGGACGAAGTACCGCCCGTGGCTCTCCGCGGCCAACAGCTCGCGGTGCACCCGGGCCGGTACGTCCGCGTACACGTACAGCCGTCCACCGGCGAACTCCAGCTCCAGGAGCCGCGCCGCCCGGTCGTAGCCGACCGAGCGCAGCACCGAGGAGTCCACCGCCGTACGGTCCATCGCCCTCCAGTGTGCGGCGGGGGGGGGGGGGGGGGCCGGCGGGCGGGGGCGCCCCCCCCCCCCCCCCCCCCGCCGGCCCCGGGGCCCCCCCCCCAGGCCGCGCGCGCGCCGCACACCCCCCCCCGCGGGGGGGCGGGGGCCCCCCCCCCCCCCCCCCCCCCCGCCCCCCCCCCCGGGCCCCCTCCGCCCGACCGGTCCGTACGAGCCGGCCCGGTCGGACCCGTCCCGTCAGACCAGGACGGACTCCGGCTCCGGCGCCGCGTCCTCGGTGGCGGCCCCGACCGCCGCACCGCGCTTCCGCGGCAGCGCGAACATCAGCAGGAACACCGCCAGCAGCACCCCCGCGACCCACCACAGCGCGTGCACGAAGGCCCCGCCGAACGCCGTCCCGACCGCCTCGGGCGCGACCACGTCGTCCATCGCCCCGAAGAAGGCCACCGAGACCAGCCCGAGTCCGAGCGCGTTCCCCACCTGCTGCACGGTGTTGATCAGCCCGGAGGCCGAACCGGCGTGCTCGCGCGGCACCTCCGCCAGCACCGCGTCCGTGATCGGCGCGACGATCAGTCCCATCCCGAGGCCCATCACGACCAGCGGCAGCGCCATCTGCCAGGGCGCGATCGCCGTCCCGTACCGGTCGGCCTCCCAGACGTAGGTGAGCACGCCCGCCGCCATCACCAGCGCGCCGGTCTGCAGCACCTTGCGCCCGAACCGCGGCACCAGCTTCTGCACCGAGAGCCCGGCCGCCGTGGAGACCGCGATCGAGAACGGGATGCCGGTCGCGCCGGCCTTGAGCGGGCTCCAGCCCAGGCCCACCTGCATGTAGAGGGTCCAGACCAGGAAGAAGATGCCGAGCGCCACGCCGAAGGCCAGCTGCACGCAGATGCCGGCCGCGAAGGACTTCACCCGGAACAGCGCCAGCTCGACCAGCGGCGAGCCGTCCCGCCGCGTCTTGACCTTCTCGTAGGCCACGAACAGGGCGAACACCGGCAGGCTCCCGGCCATCGACAGGTACCCCCAGAGCGGCCAGCCGGCCTCCCGCCCGTGCGTCAGCGGGTAGATCAGCATCAGCAGGCCGAGGCTGGCCAGGAGCACGCCCACCAGGTCGAGCTTCAGGGCCTGGTCGGCCTTCGACTCGTCGATGAAGCGGCGGCCGAGGAGCAGGCCGGCGATGCCGACCGGCAGGTTGATCAGGAAGATCGGTCGCCAGGCCAGGCCGAACACGTCCCACTCGGTCAGCAGCGCACCGATCATCGGACCGGAGACGGCGCCCAGGCCGACCACCGCACCGAACATGCCGAACACCTTGCCGCGCTCCTCCGCCGGGAAGGTCGCGTGGATGATCGACAGCACCTGCGGCACCATCAGGGCCGCCGTCCCGCCCTGCAGCAGCCGGGTCGCGACCAGCATCTCCGGCCCGGAGGCCAGCCCGCAGAGCGCGGACGCCACGGTGAAGCCGCCGATCCCGATCAGGAACAGCCGCTTGCGGCCGTGGATGTCGCCCAGCCGCCCGCCGGTGATCAGCCCGATCGCGAAGGCCAACGCGTACCCGCCGGTGACCCACTGCACGGCGCTGAAGGACGCGCCGGTGTCCGCCTGGATGCTGGGGATGGCGATGTTGACGATGGTGACGTCCACCAGGTCCATGAAGGAGGCCACCATCACGATCGCCAGCGCGATCCACCTCCGCCGATCGGCTCCCGCCGCGCTCATTCCGTACTCCTCGACTGCTCGCACTTCCCGCTTCTCGACGTCCCCGACGGTAAGGGGCATGTAGGTCAGTTCCTGTCCCAGTTCATCCGGCATGCTGGACGGCATGACCGACACCCCCGCCCGCCTGCTCGGCCTGCTGTCCCTGCTCCAGACCCCGCGGGAGTGGCCCGGCAGCGAGCTCGCCGAGCGACTGGGCGTCAGCCCCCGGACGATCCGGCGCGACATCGACCGGCTGCGCGACCTCGGCTACCCGGTGCAGGCCACCATGGGCGCGGTTGGCGGCTACCGGCTGGTCGCGGGCACCGCGATGCCACCGCTGCTGCTGGACGACGAGGAGGCCGTGGCCATCGCGGTCGGGCTGCGGGCGGGCGCCGGGCACGCGGTGGTCGGCATCGAGGAGGCCTCGGTCCGGGCCCTCGGCAAACTGCTCCAGGTACTGCCCGGCCGGCTCCGGCACCGGGTCGGCGCGCTCAACACCGCGACCGTGCCGCTGCTCACCGGGGACGGCCCGACCGTCGACCCGGAGGACCTCACCCTGCTCGCCGGCGCCGTCACCAACCACGAACGGGTGCGCTTCGCCTACCGCTCCTACGACGGCACCGGCACCAGGCGACTCGTCGAACCCGAGCGGCTGGTCTCGGTCGGCCGCCGCTGGTACCTCGTCGGCTACGACCTGGACCGCGCGGACTGGCGGCTGTTCCGGGTCGACCGGCTGAGCGAGCCCTTCGCCACCGGCGCCCGCTTCACCCCGCGCCCGCTGCCCGCCGAGGACGCCGCCGCGTACGTGGCGGGCAAGCTGCGCCGCCCCTCGCCGAGCGGCACCGTGGTCGCCACCGTGCACGCCCCGGCCGAACTGGTCCGGCAGCGCTTCAAACCGGGCGACTCCGAGATCGAACCGCTCGACGAACACAGCTGCCGGCTGCGCTCGCGCTCCGACTCGCTGGAGTGGACGGCGATGCGGCTGCTGTCCCTGGACCGCGCCTTCGAGGTGCACGAGCCGCCGCAGCTGCGCGAGCACCTCCGGCGGCTGGCCGCGCGCGCCGCCCACGCGGCGGGCCCGGCCGACTGACCCCCGGCCCCGGCCGGCAGCCCCGCCCCGGCCGCGCCGGACCCGGCCCCGGTCCCAGGCCCCGACCGGGTGGCCCCTGTCCCATGCCCCGACCGGGTACCAGCCGCTGCCCGGCCGAAAACCGCGCACGCCGTCCCGGCCGTACGCCCGCCCCCGGTCGAGCTCCCCGAGCTCCCCGAGGGCGCCGGGAGCGCCGAGGGCGCCGAGGCGCCGACCCGCTCCCGGCGGACCACCCGGCAACCGTCGCCGCCCTCCCGCTCGCACCGGACCGGACCGGACCGGCTCGCCGTCGGGCTACCGGAGGACGGCCGGTTCCCCGTCCGGCCCGATGCCGGTAGCGGACCTCAGACCCCGTACTCGGCGGTCAGCAGCGCGCGGCCGAGGGTGTGGAAGGTGAGGTGGAAGCCGATCTGCGCCGCCGGGGTGTCGGCGGTGACGTCCAGCTTCTCCACGTCCAGGGCGTGCACGGCGAAGACGTAGCGGTGCGGGGCACCGGGCGGCGGGGCGGCGCCGTCGTACTTGGTGCCCGGGAAGTCGTTGCGGCCGTGGAAGGAGGCCGCGCCCGGCAGGTCGTCGTCCGAGGAGCCGGCGCCGCGCGGCAGTCCGGCGGTGTCGGCGGGCAGGCCGAGGGCGAGCCAGTGCCACCAGCCGGAGCCGGTGGGCGCGTCCGGGTCGTAGCAGGTCACGGCGATGCTCCTGGTGCCCTCCGGCAGGCCCGACCAGGCCAGCTGCGGCGAGAGGTTGCCGCCGGCGTGGATGAACTCCGCGGCCAGTGTGCCGCCTTCGGCGATGTCCTGGCTGCTCAGTTCGAAGGACGGCACCTGCGGCAGGAACTCGTACGGCAGCGGCGGACGCTTGCTCATGGGTGGTCACCTCTCGCGACGGGAATGACACCGGTCACTGTAATGGGGTGCACGTCCGATCCCGGCGCCCCTACAGTCGGGGTCATGGCCTCGAACGACCGCAGCCCCGCGACGACCGCGCTCGACCCCGCCACGATGATCGCGGACGCCCGTCGCGCGCTCTTCACCATGGTCGGGGTGCTGGCGGCGATCTGGCTGATCCAGCTGGTGAACTGGATGGACGACTACGACCTCGGCCGGCGGTTCGGCGTCGTCCCGCAGGACGTGAGCCGGCTGCCGAACATCGTCACCGCGCCCTTCCTGCACTGGAACTGGGCCCACCTGGAGGCCAACTCGGGGCCGCTGTTCGTCTTCGGCTTCCTGGCGGCCTACCGCGGTGTCAGGAAGTTCCTCGGTCTGACCCTGCTGGTCGCACTGACCAGCGAGCTGACGGCCTGGGTCTTCGACAGTCCGAACTCGGTCGGCGCCGGGGCCAGCGGCGTGGTGTTCGGCTACTTCGGCTACGTGGTGCTGCGCGGGGTCTTCGACCGCAACCTGGTCGACACCCTGATCGGCGTCGTCCTCGGCGCCTCCTTCGCCTACATGGTCACCGCCGCGCTGCCGGGCGTCGCCCCGGGGATCAGCTGGTCCGCGCACCTCGGCGGTCTGATCGGCGGCCTGGCCGGCGCCTGGATCTTCCGCAACCGCGTCCCGCGCCCGGTCGCCCCGGCCGGGCCGGGGCCGGTGCCCGCGCCCTCCGCCGGGCCGAGGGCCGCCGCCGGGCCGGCCGGCACCGCCCCGGGCAGCCCCAACGCCGCCCTGCTCAAGGAGCTGGACGATCTGGGCCTGTAGCCCGCTCGGACCGTCAGGTATAGACCAATTCAACCCCTGCGGCTAGCGTGGACGGCGCACCAGCCCCCAGCCCCGGAGCCGCACCGTGGAGTCGTCCGTCCTCGCCTTCGCCACCGACCTGCTCGACGAGGGCCCCGACACCTTCTTCGGCAACCTCACCGACCGCGCCGGGGTCGGCGGCGTCACCCTCGCCTCGGTCTACCACGAGGCCCGCGACGTCTTCCCGCACAACCCCCACCGGGTGGTCCGCCACCTGGAGCCGGGCGCGGCGTACTTCCGCCCCGACCCGGCGGCCTGGCGGGGCCGGCGCCTGGCGCCCGCGCCGTCCACCGCCATCGGCGACCGCGACCCCTTCGCCGAGGCCGCCGACGAGGCCCGCCGCCGCGGCCTGAAGCTGCACGCCTGGACGGTGTTCTGCCACAACGACCGGCTGGGCTTCGTCCACCCCGACTGTGCCCCGGCCAACGCCTTCGGCGACCGCCACCTCACCGAGCTCTGCCCGGCGAACCCCGAGGTCCGGGCGTACGCGCTGACCCTGGTCGCCGAACTGGCCCGGTACGGCGCGGACGCCGTCCGCGCCGAGTCGCTGCACTTCCACGGACTGCGCCACGGCCACCACCACGAGCGCTACTTCGAGGAGCTGGGCCCGGTCACCGAGGCCCTGCTCGGGGTCTGCTTCTGTCCGCACTGCCGCGCCGCCGCCACCGCCGCGGGCGTCCCCGCCGAGGAGGTGTCCGGGGCCGTCCGCACCGAAGTGCGCCGCCGCCTGGCCGACGAGTCCGCCGCCACCGAGCCCGCCGACCTGACCGCCCTCGCCGACGGCGCCTTCGCCGCGTACGTGGACGCCTCCGCCGCCACCGTCACCTCGCTGGCCGCCGAGCTGTCCGAGCAGGCCCGCCGCCACGGCATGCGGCTGAGCTTCATGGACGGCGGCGGCCCCGGCAAGGGCTGGCTCTCCGGGATCGACCTGCCCGCCCTCGCGAAGGCCGCCGACGGGATCGAGACGCTCGGCTACGCCCGGACCCCGGAGGCGGTCCGGGAGAAGATCGCCGCCTTCGCCCTGCACGGCGTCCGCCCGCAGGACCTGGCGGTGATCCTGCGCCCGATGTCCTCCGACTGCGACGGCCCGGAGAACCTCGCCGCCAAGATCACCGTCCTGCGCGAACTCGGCGTCCCCGAGGTCGAGTTCTACCACTACGGCCTGATGCGCCTGTCCTCCCTCGACCGGATCGGCGCGGCCCTCTCCGGCTGAGCCTCACCGCCGCCCGCTCCGGCTGGGCCTCACCGCCGCCCGCTCCGGCTGGGCCTCACCGCCGCCGCTTGGACGTCCCGAACAGGCTGCGGGAGATCTCCTGCCCGAGCTGCCGCCCGGCCGAGCGCGCGAAGGTCTTCACCGTCGGATTGCTCAGCAGCGACCCGAGCAGACCGCCGACGCCCTCCTTCTCCGCCGGCCGGGGCTCCCGCCGCTCCGGGGCCGGCTCCGGCCCCTGCCCCGGGGTGCCCGGCTCCGTCGGAACCGCCTCCGGCCGGGGCGCCCGCGCCGCCAGCTTCTCGTACGCCGATTCCCGGTCGATCGCGTCCCGGTAGCGCGCCGTCAGTGCAGAGGCGTCCACGACCGCCCGCAGCGCCCCCGCCTCGATCGGCCCCATCAGCGACTGCGGTGCCCGCAGCCTGGTCGCCGCGACGGGCGTCGGCGCACCCTTCTCGGACAGGACGGTCACCACCGCCTCGCCGGTGCCGAGCGAGGTCAGCACCGCGCCGAGGTCGTACGAGGAGCGCGGGAAGGTCGAGACGGTGGCCTTGAGCGCCTTGGCGTCGTCCGGCGTGAAGGCGCGCAGCGCGTGCTGCACCCGGTTGCCCAACTGCGCCAGCACGTCGGACGGGACGTCCCGCGGCGTCTGGGTCACGAAGAAGATGCCGATGCCCTTGGACCGGATCAGCCGCACGGTCTGGGTGATCGCCTCCAGGAAGGCCTTGGAGGCGCCCTTGAACAGCAGGTGCGCCTCGTCGAAGAAGAACACCAGCTTGGGCTTGTCGAGGTCGCCGACCTCGGGCAGCTCCTGGTAGAGGTCGGCGAGCAGCCACATCAGGAAGGTGGAGAACAGCCGCGGCCGGTCCTGCACCGCGGGCAGCTCCAGCACCGAGACCACGCCCCCGCCCTCCGGCGTGGTCCGCAGCAGTTCGGCGGTGTCGAACTCGGGCTCGCCGAAGAACGCCCCGGCGCCCTCGTTCTCCAGCACGGTGAGCGCGCGCAGGATCACCCCGGCGGTGGCCGCCGAGAGCCCGCCGATGGTCCTCAGCTCCTCCTTGCCCTCGGGCGAGGCGAGGAAGGCGATCACCGCGGTCAGGTCCTTGAGGTCGTAGAGCTCCAGGCCCTTGCCGTCGGCGTAGTGGAACACCAGGCCGAGCGAGGACTCCTGGGTCTCGTTCAGGTCGAGGACCTTGGACAGCAGCAGCGGCCCGAAGCTGGTGACGGTGGCCCGGACCGGGATGCCCTCGCCCTGTCCGCCGAGCGAGTAGAACTCGGCGGGGCAGCCCCGGGCCGTCCACTGCTGCCCGACCTCGGCGGCCCGGGCGCCGGTGCGCTCGCTCGGCACGCCGGGCGCGGCGACACCGGAGACGTCCCCCTTGATGTCGGCCAGGAAGACCGGCACGCCCTGCCCGGAGAGCTGTTCGGCGATCAGCTGGAGGGTCTTGGTCTTGCCGGTGCCGGTGGCCCCGGCGACCAGTCCGTGCCGGTTGAGCACGCCCAGCGGGATGCGCACCTGGGCGTCCGGGTAGGCGGTGCCGTCCAGCAGCACCACACCGAGGTCGAGGGCGGGCCCGGTGAAGGCGTACCCGTCGGCGATCTCCCGGACGGCCTGCGGGGTGGGGGCGGAGGACATCGGTGCACACTCCTGGGCGGAT
The DNA here is from genome assembly GCF_042735475.1 of Kitasatospora sp. NPDC059577. Lineage (NCBI taxonomy): Bacteria > Bacillati > Actinomycetota > Actinomycetes > Kitasatosporales > Streptomycetaceae > Kitasatospora > Kitasatospora sp. NPDC059577. The sequence goes on from NZ_JBHWBZ010000004.1 coordinate 60,234, forward strand.
CGGAACGCTTCGGAACGCATCGGAACGCATCGGCATCGGAATCGGAGCCACATCGGTCTCCGGGCGATGTTCGCGACATTTCCCATCAAACAACCGCATTCGTCCACGCGCAGTTCACGCCGACGCGCGTGGCGGCGTCGCGGCTGCTGCGCCATTCGCCGCCCAAACGGTAGGCTTTCCGTGTGATCTTCAAGCGCATCGGCAATGGGCGGCCGTACCCGGATCACGGCCGGACGAGCACCCGACAGTGGGCTGACGTCGCCCCGCGTCCGGTGCGGCTCGACCAGCTGGTGACCACCAAGGGCCAACTCGACCTCGAAACCCTGCTGGCCGAGGACTCGACCTTCTACGGGGACCTCTTCGCCCACGTGGTGAAGTGGCACGGCGACCTCTACCTGGAGGACGGACTGCACCGGGCCGTACGGGCCGCGCTGCAGCAGCGCCAGGTGCTGCACGCCCGTGTCCTCGAAATGGAGTGACGGACCGAAACGGAGCGACGGACCGCCCGCACCGGGCGGGTCGCACCCCTGCGGACTTCCGGACCGCCCCCTCGCCGACCCCGGCGGCGGGCGGTCCACGCGTACCCCGGTACCCCCGTTCGGGTACCGGGGTACTCCAAATGATGATCGTTTAGTACCTTCACAGCTGTACGGCACTACGCTGCTGACTACGGCTGCGACCAGGGGATCCGCCCGCACCGGGGGAGCTCCTGCCCGGCCGACCCGTCATCCCGACCCCGCCCCGGTACGAGGGGGAGACAAACCATGAGCATGTTGACTCCCCAAGGCCTCAAGGGGAAGCAGTACCGCATCACCGGCAACTCCTACCCACGGCTGGGCCGGCCCCCGAAGAAGAGCCGCAAGGTGATCGCCGCGCTCGTCGGCCTGCTCACCCTGGCCCTGATCGCCCTCGGCGGCGTCCAGCTGTACGACATCTTCACGGGCAAGAACAAGAACTCCTCCGCCCAGGCGTGCGCGGCCCCGTCCGGCAAGCCGCTGGCCGCCCCGACGGCGGGCGCCACCCCGGGCGCCCCCGCCGCCTCCGGCGCACCCGCCGCCCAGGGCGACCCGCACGCCGTCCCGCAGGCCGCCGCGGTCACGGTGAACATCTACAACGCCACCACCAAGGCCGGCCTGGCCGGGCGGACGGCCGAGGAGTTCAAGAAGCGCGGCTTCACCATCGGCAAGGTCGGCAACGCCCCGGCCGAGCTGGACAAGAAGGTGCCCGGCACCGCCCAGGTGATCGCCGGCCCGACCGGCGCCGGAGCCGGCACCCTGGTCGGCTCGCAGATCGCCGGGGCCACCGTCACCGCCGACGCCCGGACCGACACCAGCGTGGACTTCGTGATCGGCGACAGCTACAACGCCCTGCTGGACGAGACCCAGGCGGCCGCCGCGCTCGCCCTCGCCACCAAGCCGTCCCCCACCCCGACCGCGAGCGGCAGCTGCTGACACCCCGGACGACACCCGGACGACGGAACACCCGGGACGAACGGAAGGGCCCTCCGGCAACGCGCCGGAGGGCCCTTCGTCGTTCTCCGCGGGTTCTCAGCCCGCGGTGCCGTACAGCCGGTCGCCCGCGTCGCCGAGGCCGGGGACGATGTAGCCGTTCTCGTTGAGCCGCTCGTCCAGCGCGGCGGTGACCACGGTGACCGGCAGGTCCGCCAGCTCCCGCCGCATCACCTCGACGCCCTCGGGGGCGGCCAGCAGCACCACGGCGGTGACGTCGGTGGCGCCGCGCTCGATCAGCATCTTGATCGCGGCGACCAGGGTGCCGCCGGTGGCCAGCATCGGGTCGAGCACGTAGACCTGGCGGCCGGAGAGGTCGTCCGGCATCCGGGTCGCGTACGTGGAGGCCTCCAGGGTCTCCTCGTTGCGGACCATGCCGAGGAAGCCCACCTCGGCGGTCGGCAGCAGCCGGGTCATCCCGTCCAGCATGCCGAGGCCGGCCCGCAGGATCGGGACGACCAGCGGGCGCGGGTAGCTGAGCCGGGTACCGAGCGTGACCGCCACGGGCGTGGTGATCTCCACCTCGTCGGTGCGGACGTCCCTGGTGGCCTCGTAGGCGAGGAGGGTCACCAGCTCGTCGGTCAGGCGACGGAAGGTCGGCGAGTCGGTGCGCTCGTCGCGCAGGGTGGAGAGCTTGTGGGCGACCAGGGGGTGGTCGACGACGTGGAGACGCATGTACCGAGGTTAGCCCGGGTCTGGACGCCTGTACGACACGCCGTGCCCGACCCGGGCGCCGGACCGGGTGACACGGCCGTGACACGCCGTGACAACGGGTGAATGTCCGGACGGAAGCGTCTGCTGTGGTATCAACCGGGCCGTTCTGGGAATGTCACGTCTTATGACGAGCAACCCGAAGGCCGGGGACGGCTCGGCGGACGAGCCCGGCGGCGGGGCGGGCCCGCGCCCGGGCCCGCCGGACGACCCTCCGGAGACCGAGGCGGAGCGCCGCAAGCGGCGGGCCGTCTTCCTGCGCGAGCTCACCGAGGCGCGCGAACTCCGGGAGCGGGTCCAGCCGCGACGGACCAAGGAACGGCGGATGCGCGAGGCGATGCGGATGCGAACCTTCCGGATCTGACGGGCCCCCGGCCGGGGTCCGGAGCGGGCCGCCGCCGGTCCCGACGGGCGCTCGGAGCAAATTTCGACCGCCTTCGGACCGTCCCCGCGCGGGTTCGCCCTCCGCCGCCCGGCCCTTCCGACACGACCTGCAAAGACGCGCTGCCGAACACCCCCCGCAAGGGCGGGCTTTCTGTCACGATTCCGATGGGACGGTCCGAAGAGCGGACCGCCTCTGGCGCGGGGGCGGCCAGATTTCCGCGTTGCCCGAGCGCGCCGACAGCCGAGACCGATGATCTTGGGAGTGTCCCTGGTGGCGTACTTCGCTGCAGTGCTTGCTCGCACCGAGGACGGGTGGGATGTGAGCGAGACGGAACTCGACGACGTCGAAACCCTGGCCGATCTGACCGACCTGGCCCGCGACTCCGCGCAGGACGACGACAGCGTCCTGATCTTCATCGAACAGGAGGACTCCTGGTTCGCCGTCGTCCGCGTGGACGGCGAGGACGACCCCCGGATCTTCGTGTCGGACGGCGCCGCCGCCGCCCGCAGCTCCTACGGCTCCGTCCTCACCGACGAGCTGGTCGACCAGGCCGGCGAGAGCGAGTTCGGCGACCTGGACCACCTGCTGGACGAGGACGAGGAGACGCAGGACCAGGACAACGAGGACGCCGCGCCGAACGGCGGGGTCCCGGTCGGCCCGCTCGGCGACGCGCACCTGCTCACCGAGTTCGGCCTGGCCTCCGACGCGCTGCTCGCCCTCAGCGGCGAGGGCGCGGTGCCGGGCGACGCCCTGGAGGAGATCGCGGAGGCCCTGGGCTGCGGCGAGGTCCTGGAGGCCGTCCGGTAGGGCGGCCGGATACCCGACACTGGATGCCATGCAGCCCGCATCCACCGCGCAGACCGTCCCGCTCGTCCCCCCGCTGCCCGCCCCCGTCCGCCCCGACCCGGTCCGCGACCGCTGGGCGGCGCCGATGCGCCTCGCCATCGCCGAGGCCGCCCTGGCGCCGACCACCGGGGACGTCCCGGTCGGGGCGCTCGTCCTGGGTCCGGACGGCGAAGTGATCGGGCGCGGCCACAACGAGCGCGAGGCCGTGGGCGACCCGACCGCGCACGCCGAGGTGGTGGCGATCCGACAGGCGGCCGCGGCGGTCGGGGAGTGGCGGCTCTCCGGCTGCACCCTGGTCGTCACGCTGGAGCCGTGCACGATGTGCGCCGGCGCCATCGTGCTCTCCCGGATCGACCGGGTGGTCTACGGCGCCCTCGACGAGAAGGCCGGCGCGGCCGGCTCGCTCTTCGACGTGATGCGCGACCGCCGGCTCAACCACCGCCCCGAGGTGATCTGGGGCGTCCTCGCCGAGGAGTGCGGCGAGCAGCTGCGGGCGTTCTTCGACGCCCACCGCTGAACCCCGCCCGCAGCCCCGCCGACGGCCGTCCCGATACGGATTTCGTCCCCGAGCCACCCGTCCGGTAGAGTTCCCCTCGGTAGCGTGTCCGAGCGGCCAAAGGAGCACGCCTCGAAAGCGTGTGTGGGGGCAACTCCACCGTGGGTTCGAATCCCACCGCTACCGCCAGAAAGCCCGAGGGCCCGTCCGATCCGGACGGGCCCTCGGCGTTTCCGCGCACCCTCGGACGCGGAAAGGGCTCCGTACCCCGGGCCGATGACCACCGGTGCCCGGTCCGTACGGAGCCTGGAGGGGGGAGCGGCTCGGGGGGACTGACCGCTCCCCCTGCGGAGTCCCACAACCGGCGCCGCGTCGGGGGGAAGCCGCGGCAGCCGGTCCCACAGCGGGGAGCTCCGGATCCACGCACCGGGGATTCCTGCCAGATCCTCGGTACGTCATCCATCCTGCCGCCCGGTTCCCGGCCGGGCACCCGGAGAAAGGCCCCACTCGCGGGGACCTTCGTCCCGCCGGCCGAACGCGTCGCACACTTGATAGCCCGTCCGGGTGGATAAGCTGCCCCCTGCAGGCCGCTCGGGGACCGGATGACGGCGGCCCACCGCTGGGAGGAAGGTCACCCGATGGCGCAGGCGAAGAAGATCGGCATGGTCCTCCTGCTCGTCTTCGTGCTCTACTCGATCATCACGTCGCCGGCCCGGTCCGCCGAGCTCGTCCAGCTGGGGTTCGAGGGCATCTCGAACGCGGCCAAGGCGGTCGGCACCTTCATGACCGGGCTGATCAAGTAGTCCGGCCCGGCCGGGTGGCCACCGCCCGGCCGGCGGACGGCCGTCCGCCGGCCCCGACCCACCGGCTACGGTGGGCGGGACCCCCAGCCCCCGTCCGCGAGGAGCGGCAATCGTGATCCGGCACCTGGTCCTGTTCAAGCTCAACGAAGGCGTCAGCAAGGACGACGAGCGCGCGCTCGCCGGCGCCAAGGCGTTCTCCGAACTCGGCGCGGTCATCCCCGAGCTGCGCGAGTGGGAGTGCGGCTGGAACACCACCGAGCGCGACATCGCCCACGACTACGCCATCAACAGCCTGGTCGAGGACCGCGACGCCCTGCAGGCCTACCTGACCCACCCGGCCCACCAGGCCGCAGCCGGCCAGTGGCGCGAGTTCGCGACCTGGGTGATCGCCGACATCGAGGTCTGAGCCCCCGTCCGGCCCGGTCACGCCCGGCCGGACCCGGCAGACCACCCGGCCGGCCCCCCGGCCGCCCCGAGTCCGTCCCGCGACTTTCCCCCGGACGGACCGCAGCGCCCCGTCCGGCCTCCGGACGGGGCGCCTTGCTCCGTCCCGGAACGACCCGTGCCGCAGCTCACCGGCGGCCCCCGCGAAGGTTGAACGCCCCACCAACACACCTCCACCGGGTGCTTGCCCGACCTGTGCCCACCTTGTGATGCTATGACCGGTTTTGCCGGACATGGCCAGGTGATGAACCAGCCGCGACACCCGATCCGCAGGGCCCGCCGTTGTCGACTTTGGGAGGGGTGACGTGTCCGTGGACGAGGTGCTGGCTGCGATCATCAGCCCGGCCGGCGAGCTCCGCCCGGACGGCCTGCGCGGCCCCGGCGGAAGGCCCGTCGTGGACGTCCGGACGCTGACCCGAGTGCTGTTCGAGCGGCTCGCCGAGCTGCCCCCGGACGCCCCCGAGCGGGAGCGGGTCCGGGCCGCCCTGATCGAGGTGAACATCCCGCTGGTCCGCTACGCGGCCACCCGCTTCCGCAGCCGCAGCGAGCCGATGGAGGACGTCGTCCAGGTCGGCACCATCGGCCTGATCAACGCGATCGACCGCTTCGACCCCGGCCGCGGCGTCCAGTTCCCCACCTACGCGCTGCCGACCATCCTGGGCGAGATCAAGCGCTACTTCCGGGACAACGTCCGCACCATGCACGTGCCGCGCCGGCTCCAGGAGCTGTGGGTCCAGGTCAGCGGCGCCATGGAGGAGCTGACGGTGCTGCACGGACGGGTGCCCAAGGTCCCGGAGATCGCCGCCAGCCTGCGGATCCCCGAGGAGGACGTCCGGGCCTGCCTGGACGCCGGGCGGGCGTACAACGCGGCCTCCCTGGAGGCCGCCCAGGAGCACGAGGGCGGGCTCGCCCTGCTCGACCGGCTCGGCTACGAGGACTCCGCGCTGGCCGAGGTCGAGCACCGCGACATGGTCCGCCACCTGCTGGTCCAACTCCCCGAGCGGGAGCGCCGGATCGTGATGCTGCGGTTCTTCGCCAACCTCACCCAGTCCCAGATCAGCACCGAACTGGGGATGTCCCAGATGCACGTCTCACGGCTGCTCTCGCGGATCCTCACCCGGCTCCGGACCGGCAACTCATGGGAAGAGTGAGATTGCAGCGCGTTACCCCCGCGTGACATCTTGCGACGTTCGGGTTTGCCGTGCACCGTGTTCCGGTATGGAGGGGGAGGGCCCTGCCGGGAACCTCCGTGCGAGGGCCCCCGTTCAAGTGTCAGTCACGAGGGGGTGGGTGCATGTCCGGAGAGCTGGGCACTGCGGAGATCCACGCTGGTCAGGCCCGCGGCACGGCCGTCGCCGAGGACCTGGTCCCGCGGCAGCGGGTCGAACCGGCCGGGCCGCCCGGCCCCGACGCGGCGCCGGTGGCACCGCCCGGTCCGGACACGGCACCGGTGACGCCGCCCGGCGCCGGGCTGGACACCCGGACGCTCTCCCGCTCGCTGTTCCTGCGGCTGGCCGCGCTGGAGCCCGGCAGCGACGAGCACACCTACGTCCGCGACACCCTGATCGAGCTCAACCTGCCGCTGGTCCGGTACGCCTCGGCGCGTTTCCGCAGCCGCAACGAGCCGATGGAGGACATCGTCCAGGTCGGCACCATCGGCCTGATCAAGGCGATCGACCGCTTCGACCCGGAGCGCGGGGTGGAGTTCCCCACCTTCGCGATGCCGACCGTGGTCGGCGAGATCAAGCGCTTCTTCCGGGACACCAGCTGGTCGGTCCGGGTGCCGCGGCGGCTCCAGGAGCTGCGGCTGGCCCTCACCAAGGCCGGCGACGAGCTGTCCCAGCGGCTGGACCGCTCCCCCACCGTCGCCGAGCTGGCCGTCTGCCTGGGCGTCAGCGAGGAGGACGTGGTCGAGGGCCTCGCGGTCGGCAACGCGTACACCGCCAGCTCGCTCGACTCCGGCTCCGGCGAGGAGGACAGCGACGGGCCGCTGGCCGACCGGCTGGGCTACGAGGACCTCGCGCTGGAGGGCGTGGAGTACCGGGAGTCGCTGAAGCCGCTGCTGGCCAAGCTGCCGCCGCGCGAGCGCCGGATCATCATGCTGCGCTTCTTCGGCAACCTCACCCAGTCGCAGATCGGCGAGGAGATCGGGATCTCGCAGATGCACGTCTCGCGGCTGCTCACCCGCACGCTCACCCAGCTCCGCGAGGGGCTGATCAGCGAGGGCTGAGCCGCCCGGTCAGCGTCCTCCGCCGTCCAGCAGGTTGACGCGCAGTCCGGTCAGCACGTCGTCGTCCAGCCCGAGCCCCTCCCGCCAGAACGGGTCGAAGCCGCCCCATCCGGCCTCGACCTCCGCGAAGGCCGCGTCCAGGTAGTCGCGGTCGGCCCGGAAGACCGGCAGGAGCAGCTCGGGCTCGCGCATCAGGCCGCGGGCGGCGAGGTCGGCCAGGACCCGGTCGACGACCGGGGCCGAGCGCTCGTTGGTGAGCAGGTAGTCGGCGAGGACGGTCTCGCGGTCCACCCCGAGGGCGGTCAGCAGGAGCGCGGCGGCCCAGCCCGTGCGGTCCTTGCCGGCCGAGCAGTGGAACAGCAGCGGCGTGCCCTCCGGGGCGGCCAGCAGGCGCAGCAGGGCGGCGAAGCGCTCGCGCGCCACCGGGTCCGTGACGAACCAGCGGTAGAGGCCGGTCATCATCGCGCCCGCCCGGCCCTCGCCGAGCAGGGCGCGCTGCCGCTGCGGGCTGCTGTCGCCCAGCGCGTCCCTGATCATCAGGTAGATGTCGAAGTCCGTTGCCTGCAACGGGAGATGGTGCATCGTCACGCCGTCGGGCAGCCGGTCCGGGCCGGCGTCGCGGACCTCGTCCGCGCTGCGCAGGTCCACCACCCGGCGCAGTCCCAGCGCGCCGAGCGGGCCCAGGTCCTCGGCGGTGACATGGTTCAGGCCATCGCTGCGCAGGGCCACTCCGCGTCGCAACTTCCGCCCGTCAGCGGCCCGGTAACCGCCCAGATCACGGGCATTGACGGCCCATCGCAGGCCGAGACTGCGCCCGACCAGCTCCGTTCCTTCCGGTTCCGGCGCCCAATTCCGAGGGCCCCCGATTCCACCGGACTCCATCTGCTGATCGGTCACGCGGACGCCTCCATTGCATATTCGGACTGTCACATGGCACAGCCGTGCCCGATATTGCATGAACCTGCCCAATGGACCGGCGAGATGTGCGAGAGTGTCATGCGCAACGACGACAGTGTAGGTGCCCCGCCCGCCCCACAGGGCCATACCGTCGGTAACCAGGTGTAGCGCTCAGCTTCCGGTTTTTCATTTTCAATTCATTATTTGCGCCACCGGTACAGTTCCGGTCACAATCAGCGCCTTCATGGCATCGCCATGAACGTTGGTAACAGGTTCGCTGCACTCTCGCCCTTTTGGTCCCTCGCACGGCCGACCCTCGACCAGGATGGGCCCCGGGCAGCCTGCTGCCCGCGAACAGCTACACGGGTAGGCGAGCGCCGAGCAGCGCGGCGCCTGTCCCAAGGGGAGGATCACCATGGGTCGAGCGACCCGAAGAGTCGCCGCGTGTGCGGCGGCAGTTCTGCTGGCCAGCGGCCTGCAGTCCACCCTGGCCTACGGCGACACCACGCCGCCCAGGATCGACCTCACCATCCTGGTCGTCGACGACGGTGGCCCCTCGGTCGCCGCCATCACCGCCGAACTGAAGAGCCAGGGCACCCCGTACAAGGTCGTCAGCCTCAATGACCCCAACCGTCCCGTCATCAACTCGGCTTTCCTGAGCGACACGGTGAACGGGCAGCCCCGGGGGAAGTTCCAGGGCATCGTGCTGCCCAACGAAAACCCCTTCCCCAACAGCGCCGCCGAGATGACGGCCATCGCGAGCTACGAAGCCGCTTTCAACGTCCGCCAGATCGACGCGTACACGTGGGCCAGCCCGGCGGTGGGGCTGAACTACGCCCAGAATCCCGGATTCGTCGGCACTCTCGACGGATTCCAGGGAGCCACCACCGCGGCCGGAACTTCGGGCCCGTTCGGGTACCTCAAGGGCAGCGTCCCGTTCGAGGACAACGACCCGAACGTCAGCGAGAGCTACGGCTACCTGGCCACCCCGCTCGCGAGCCTCCCGGCCGGCGCCTCCTTCGTCCCGCTGGTCGACGCCGCGATACCCAGCACCACCTCGCGCGGGTCGCTGGTCGGCGAGTACACCCACGACGGCCGCAAGGAACTGGTCGTCACCTTCGTCTACAACCAGTACCAGCAGCAGTACCGCCTGCTGGCCCGCGGCATGGTCGACTGGATCACCCAGGGCGTCCACCTCGGCTACGACCGCAACTACTTCGCGGCGCACGTGGACGACGTCTTCCTGGCCGACGACCGCTGGGACACCGCGCTGAAGTGCACGCCCGGTGACGTCACCTGCCCGCCCGGCACCCCGGACACCGCCAACCCGATCCGGATGACCCAGGCGGACGCGCAGTACCTCAAGCAGTGGCAGACCGCCAACAACTTCACCCTGGACATGGTGTTCAACGGTGGCGGCAGCGAGGACTGGAAGGCCGACCACGAGACCACCGTGGACCCCACGGCAACTCAGATGATCGCCGACCAGAACAGCTACCGCTGGGTCAACCACACCTACACCCACCCGTACCTGGGCTGCGTCCAGGACGTCTCGGTGGTGCCGTGGGTCTGCACCAAGAACGCCTCCGGCGGCACGGTCTGGACCGACCAGAACACCATCTCCACCCAGATCAAGAACAACTTCGACTGGGCCACCGCGAACGGCCTGAAGGCCGACCCGCAGGTCCTGGTCACCGGTGAGCACTCCGGTCTGCTGACCGCCCCGCAGGAGACCAGCGACAACCCGTACCTGGCCCCGGCGCTGGCCGCCAACGGGATCAAGTTCACCGGCAGCGACGCCTCCCGCGAGCCCGCCCAGCGGGCCGTCGGCTCGTCCACGCTGACCGTGCCGCGGTACCCGATGAACGTCTTCTACAACGCCGGGACGGCGAAGGAGGAGGCCGACGAGTACAACTGGATCTACACCAGCAAGGCCAACGGCGGCAGCGGCGTCTGCGAGAACAACGCCAACTCGACCTGCCTGCCGGCGCCGCTGGACGTCAACACCGGTTTCCAGTCGTACATCGTGCCGCTGGAGGCCCGGATCGACCTCGGCCACGTGCTGAGCAACGACCCGCGGCCGCACTTCATCCACCAGTCGAACCTGTCCGAGGACAAGATCCTCTACCCGGTCCTGGAGAAGATCCTCGGCACCTACCGGTCGCTGCACGCCGACAACGCCCCGATCGTCAACCTCGGCGAGAAGGAGATCGGCCAGGAGTTCCAGAAGCGCGCGGCCTGGAACGCGGCCGTCGCCGCCGGCAAGGTCACCGCCTACCGGGTCGGCAACACCGTGACGGTCAGCGCGCCGTCCGGCGTTCAGGTCCAGGCCACCATGCCGACCGGCACTTCTCAGAAGCTGGTCATCGGATCGACCGCGTTCGGTTCGTCCTACGCCGGTACGCTCTCCGGCTGGGTGTCCCCGGGCACCCTGCAGAGCAACGTCACCCTGCAGCTCCCGTCCGCGCCGGCCGCCCCGGCCGCCGTGGCGCCGAGCGTCGCGGCCAAGTCCGTCCCGGCCGCGGTGCCGGCGGACAAGAAGGTCGTCCCGCAGGGCGTCGCCACCCCGGTGCCGGTGGGCCCGAGCGACACCACCCGCAAGCCGGCGCCGTCCCTGGTGCCCGGTAGCGGGACCCCGGTGCCCGGCAAGGGCGTGACCGCTGATAACAAGGGCACGGCGAAGAACGGCAAGGCCTCTGGGGGGACGGCCACGCCGAGCAGCACCACCGGACGCTCCGGCAACCGGTAACCCGAACCACCCGCTGGCGGGGGGGGGGGGGGGGGGGGGGGGCCGGGAGAAGCGGCCCCCCCACCCCCCCCCCCCCCCAACCCCACACCCACCACACACCCACACGCACACACCAACCACC
>NZ_JBHWBZ010000004.1:71433-79442 GCF_042735475.1 Kitasatospora sp. NPDC059577
CCGTGCGGGGGCACCCCCCCCCCGGGCGGCCCCGGGGGGGCCGGGGCCCCCCCGCCCCGCCCCCCCCAGGGCTCCCGTTCCGGCCACCCAGGCCGGAACCGACGCAAGAACAGGAGGGGGGACAGGAATGCGCGTCACCCTGCTCACCGAGGGGACGTATCCGCACCAGCACGGCGGCGTGAGTGTCTGGTGCGACCAGCTCGTTCAAGGCATGCCGGACGTCGACTTCGACGTCATCGCCGTCACCGGGACCGGCCACGAAGCACTGGCCTGGGAGTTGCCCGCCAACGTACGGTCGGTCACGACCGCTCCGCTGTGGGGACCGGCCTCCGAGGCCGGGCCGCCCCGCGGCAAGGAGATGCGGCGCTTCCTCAACGCGTACGAGCGCTTCCTGCACTCCATCCTCGACCCGGTCTACACCACGCACTTCGGCACCGAGCTGTACGGCTTCGCCGACCTCGCCCGGCGCGGGCTGCTCAGCCCCGCGCTGCGCAGCGAGAGAGCGCTCCGCACCCTCCAGCACGTGTGGACGCGGGACTACCTGCCCACCGCCGTCTCCCGGCCCACCCTGCACGACGCGCTGAACGCGACCGACCTGCTGGAGCACGCCCTGCGGCCGCTCTCGGTCGAGCCGCCGAAGGACGGCGTCGCGCACGCGGCCAGCGGCGGCCTCGCCACCCTGCCCGGGCTGATCGCCGCCCAGCAGTACGGCGTACCGTTTCTGCTCACCGAGCACGGCATCTACCTGCGCGAGCGCTACCTCGGCTACCGCACCGGACCGTACCGCTGGCCGGTCAAGGCCCTCCTGCTCGGCTTCTACCGGATGCTCGCCGAGGAGAGCTACCGGGTGGCCGCGCTGGTCACCCCCGGCAACCGGTACAACCGGCGCTGGGAGGAACGCGGCGGCACCCCGTCCGCGCACATCCGCACCGTCTACAACGGAGTGGACCCGGCGGCCTTCCCGCCGGCCGGGCCCGAACCCGAGACCCCGACCCTCAGCTGGGCCGGCCGGGTCGACCCGATCAAGGACCTGGAAACGCTGATCCGGGCCTTCGCCATCGTCCACCGAGAGATCCCCGAGGCGCGGCTGCGGCTCTTCGGGGGCACCCCCAAGGGCGGCGAGGCGTACCGGGACGGCTGCATAGCCCTGGCCGCCGAACTCGGCGTGGCCGAGTCGGTGGCCTTCGAGGGCCGCGTCGCCGACATCACCGACGCGTACGCGGCGGGCAACGTGGTCATGCTCTCCAGCATCAGCGAGGGCTTCCCGTTCACCCTGATCGAGGCGATGTCCTGCGGCCGCGCGACCGTGTCCACCGACGTGGGCGGCGTCCGCGAGGCCGTCGGCGACACCGGCCTGGTCGTCCCGCCGCGCGAGCCCGAACCGATGGCGGCCGCCGCGATCGAGCTGCTGCGCGACGCCGAACGGCGCGCCCGGCTCGGCGAGGGGGCCCGGCTGCGGGTGATCGAGCAGTTCACCCTCCGCCAGAACATCGACGGCTTCCGCGGCATCTACACCGAACTCCTGGGCACCTCCCGCTGGATGCCCGGCGGCATGGTGGCCGTCACCGACCAGGTCCCCAGCCCCGACTGGGACCAGCAGCTCGCCGCCGCCCGGCCCGAACCGAGCGAGGTGGGCGCATGAGTGCGCGTAGCAAGCGAATGATCGAGAGGTGCGCGTTCCGCGAAGCGGCCGCCGAGCGCAGCGAGGTGGGCGCATGAGCGGTCCCCTGCGTCTCGTTCCCGACGAGGGCGGCGCCGAGCGGACGATGCAGCTGCGCACGCTGCCGCTGAAGCTCCGCCGTCCCGCCGCGCCGGAGCCGGAGCCCGGGCCCGAGGAGCAGCTCGGTCTCTCCGCGGACCCGCTGGACGAGCTCGCCGAGCGCCTGCAGGACATCTGCGCCGACGCCGTCCACCCGTACGAGATCGCGGCCTTCCTGGAGTCCGACGGCCTGTCGGACGAGCAGGCGGCCCTGCTGTACGGCCGGCCCGACGCGTTCACCGTCGCCGAGGAGCTGTTCGAGAAGGTCCAGCGCCGCTACCCCGGCCCGAGTTCGGAGTTCGCCAATCCCTGGCGGGCCGACCCCTGGCGCTGCGTGGTGCGGGGACTGGTGTTCGCCCTGCCCGGCCTGGGCTACCTGCTCGGTGCCAACCTGTTCGCGACGGCCCGGATGCGGTTCGGCCTGCCCTCGGGCATGCTCGCGCTGTCCATCGCCACACTGGTCAGCTGGGGCTTCAACCAGGCCCTGGCGCACCGCGCGTACCGCTGGCTGGGCCGGCTCCGCCGCCGCGAGGCAGCGGTCTGCCTGGCCGTCGGCGCCCCGCTCGGCGCGCTGATCGCGGCCGCCGCCGCGTACGTGGTGGGCGGGCCGCTCGGGGCGCTGTGCTTCGCCGCCGGGCAGTCCTGCTACCTGGCGGCGGCCACCGTGCTGCTGGTGCTCGGGCGGGAGAAGTTCCTGCTGCTGTCGCTGGCGCCGGCGTCGGTCGGTGCGGGCGTGGTGCTGGCTGCGGACGTCCCGCAGGTGGTCCGCACGGTCGTGCTGCTCACCTCGGTGCTGCTGGCGGTCGGACTCTCCGTCCGGGAGCTGCTGGCCTGCGTCCGCGGTGGCGAGCGCGAGTCCGTCGAACTGAAGCTGCCGCTGCGCCAGGAGGTCCCGCACCTGCTGTTCGGCCTGGCCTGCGGCGCGCTCACGCTGATCGCCGGCCTGGGCACGACCATCCACCAGGCGGTGCGGACCGGCGGCCACGCCCTCCAGGGGACGCCGACCACGCCGACCGGACCGGCCATGATCGCGCTGACGCTCAGTCTCGGCCTCGCCGAGTGGCTGCTGTTCCGCTACCGGGCGATGGCGGTGGCCGCGCTGCGCACCAGCCACACCACCGGGCAGTTCACCCGCCGCACCGGCGGGATCCTGCTCGGCTGCCTGTTCATCTACCTCACCACCGTGGCCGCGCTGGACGCCGCCGCGACCGTGCTGTGGCCGGGCGCCCCGACGCTCGGCGTGCCGCAGCTCGGCGCGATGCTGCTCCTGGGCGGCTCGCTCTGGCTGGCGCTGCTGCTGAACGCCTTCGGGTTCAGCTGGAGCACCGCCCTCATCTGTCTGGCCGCCGCAGGTGCCGAGAGCACCGGGCTGCTGACCGGTGCGGACCCGATCGTCCTGCAGCTCATCGGCTGCGGGGCGGCCGCCGTCGTCCTCACCGCCATCGCCGGGCCCGTGCTCGGCCGCACCACCCAGCACCGCTGAACCACCCGCACCACGCCGGAACCACGTCGGCACCCTCTCCGCACCACTTCGAATATCCCGCACGCCCACTTCGCGTGCACCGCCGTACCCGTTCCACCCGAGTCACCAACCGAACCGGCGGCGGCCGACCACCACAGAGCGTCCGGCCGCCCCGACAGATCGAGAAAGCGATTTCCGCATGAGCAGCGTCGCGGTTACCGGAGCCGAGGGCTTCATCGGCTCACACCTCGTCGAGACCCTGGTCGCCGACGGGCACCACGTCCGCGCGATGGTCCAGTACAACTCCTTCTCCTCCTTCGGGTGGCTGGAGACCCTGTCCGAGGAGGTGCTGGACTCGGTCGAGATCGTCCTCGGCGACGTCCGCGACCCGGGCTCGGTCAACGGCCTGGTCAAGGGCACCGAGGCGGTCTACCACCTGGCCGCCCTGATCGCGATCCCGTACTCCTACCGCGCCCCCCACTCGTACGTGGACACCAACGTCACCGGCACCCTGAACGTGCTGGAGGCGGTGCGCCACCTGGAGATCCCCCGTCTGGTGCACACCTCCACCAGCGAGACCTACGGGACGGCGCAGACCGTGCCGATCACCGAGGACCACCCGATCAACACCCAGTCCCCGTACGCCGCCTCCAAGGCCGGCGGGGACCGGCTGGCCGACAGCTACCACGCCAGCTTCGAGACCCCGGTCGTCACCCTGCGCCCGTTCAACACCTTCGGGCCGCGCCAGTCGATGCGCGCCGTCATCCCGACCGTGATCGCCCAGGTCGCGGCCGGCCAGACCGAGATCACCCTCGGCGACCTGCGTCCGACCCGTGACTTCACGTTCGTCAAGGACACCGCGAACGCCTTCCGCACGGTGGGCACCGCGCCCGCCGAGTCGGTGGTCGGCCGGACCTTCAACGCCGGCACCGGCGGCGAGATCTCGGTCGGCGACCTGGTCACCCTGGTCGGCAAGCTGATGGGCGTCGACCTGGTGGTGAAGGAGGACGAGCAGCGCATCCGTCCGACCAACTCCGAGGTCATGCGCCTGGTCGCGGACGCCTCGCGGCTGCGCGCGGCCACCGGCTGGGCCCCGCAGTTCAGCCTGGAGCAGGGCCTGGAGCAGACCATCGAGTTCTTCCGCGACCCGGCCAACCTGGCCCGCTACAAGACCGACATCTACAACGTCTGACCGCCTTCGCGATCTTGCTCGTCCTGGTAACCAAGGTTCGTGTCCTGCACATCCTTTCCGTGGGGGAAACACCATGCATGCAGTGATCCTGGCCGGCGGCAAGGGCGTTCGTCTGCGCCCGTACACCACCGCGCTCCCCAAGCCGCTCGTTCCGATCGGCGACCAGCACGCGATCCTGGAGATCGTGATGCGCCAGCTCGCAGCCGCGGGCTTCCAGTCCGTCACCCTGGCCATCGGCCACCTCGGCCACATCATCCGCGCCTACGTCGGCAACGGCTCCCAGTGGGGCCTGCGGGTCGGCTACGCCGTCGAGGACAGCCCGCTCGGCACCATGGGCCCGCTGCTCACCATGCAGGACCGCCTGCCCGAGCACTTCCTGGTGATGAACGGCGACATCCTGACCGACCTGGACTTCGCCGGGGTGCTCAAGCACCACGAGTCGTCCGGTGCCCCGCTGACCATCGCCACCTACGCCCGCCAGGTCAAGATCGACTTCGGCGTGCTGACCAGCGACTCCGGCAGCATCACCGGCTTCCAGGAGAAGCCCAGCATCGACTACCGCGTCTCGATGGGCGTGTACGGCGTCTCGCGCTCGGCGCTCGCCAAGTACACCCCGGGCCTGCCGCTGGGCTTCGACGAGCTGGTGCTGGACCTGCTGGCCGCCAAGACCCCGCCGTCCGCGTACGAGTTCGGCGGCTACTGGCTCGACATCGGCCGGCCGGACGACTACGACCGGGCCAACGCCGAGTTCTCGACCATCCGCCCGGTCCTGATGCCCTTCGAGTCGGCCGTCGTCACGCCGAGCGTCGCGGAGCTGCCGGTCCCGGCCGCCCGCACCGCCCCGGACGACACCGCCGACGAGCCCGCCGCCGCGGGCGCCGAGAACGACGGACGGGCCGCGTGAGAATTCTGCTCCTCGGCGGCGACGGCTTCCTGGGCCGTCACGCCGCCGCCGTCCTGCGGTCGCTGCCCGGTGCCACCGTGCTGACCGCGGGCCGGCGGCCCGCCCACGACCTGCGGCTCGACCTGGCCACCGCCCAGGCCGGCCCGCTCGGTGAGGAACTGGCCGCGCTGGCCCCCGACGCGGTGGTCAACTTCGCCGGCGCGGTGGCCGGCAGCGCGGTCAAGCTCGCCGAGGTGAACGCGCGCGGCCCGGCGGTCCTCTGCGAGGCGCTGCAGCTCGGCGCCCCCAAAGCCCGTCTGGTGCACATCGGTTCGGCCGGCGAGTACGGCGTCTGCGCACAGGGCAGCTCGCTGTCCGAGGACGCCGACGCCCGCCCGGTCGGCGTGTACGGCGCGACCAAGCTGGCCGGCTCCCTCGCGGTGACCGGCTCGCCGCTGGACGCCGTGGTGCTGCGGGTGTTCAACCCGGTCGGCCCCGGCGCACCGGCGGGCTCGCTGCCCGGCCGGCTGGCCGCCGAGCTGCGCAGGGTGGCGCCCGAGGGCGCCGACGGCGTGGTGACGGTCGGCGACCTCTCCGCCTACCGCGACTTCGTCGACGCCCGCGACGTCGCCGAGGCCGTCGGTCTGGCGGTCGCGGCCGACCGTCCGCTCCCCCGGGTGCTCAACCTCGCCTCCGGGCGGGCCAAGCAGGTCCGGGCGATCGCCGACGGGCTGGTCGCCGCGGCCGGCTTCACCGGCCGGATCGACGAGAGCGGGGCGGGCTCCGAGCGCTCGGCCGCGGTCTCCTGGCAGCAGGCCGACGTGTCGGCCGCCGCCCGGGAGCTCGGCTGGCACCCGGAGACGGACCTCGCCGACACCCTGCGCGACCTGTGGCTCGGCTCCGCCGGGCCCACGCCGACCCCGGTGGTCGCATGACCACCGGGCACGTCCCCGACGGCCGCCTGCTGGTGCCGCTGTACGTCCACCCCGCGGTGGACCCGGCGGCCTGGCGGGCGGTCGCCGCCGCCGATCCCGACCGGATCGCCGCCGTCGTGCTCAACCTCGCCGACGGTCCGGGCGAGGTCCCGGACAACGTCTTCGCCGAGGCCGCCGACGAACTGCGCGCGGCCGGGCTGCCGCTGGTCGGGTACGCCGACACCGACTACGGCCGCAGGCCCCACGCGGCCGTGGTCGCAGACATCCTGACGTACCGCCAGCGGCACGGCATCACCGGCGTGTACCTCGACCAGGTGACGACCCATCCGGGCGCGCTGGCGCACTACCGGCGGCTGGCCACGGCGGCCCGCGCGGCCGGCTGCGGCACCGTGATCTTCGGTCACGGCGAGCACCCGGACCCGGGCTACGCCGAGGTGGGCCTGGCCGACCTGCTGGTCACCTTCGAGGGGGACTGGGACACCTACCGCGCGATGACACAACCGCTGTGGACCGGCCGGCACGCGGCCTCCCGCTTCTGCCACCTGGTCTACGACGTCCCGCCCGAGCACGCCCAGGACGCGAGCGCCCTGATCACCGCCCGGCGGGCCGGCGTCGGCTGCGCCGTGCCCGGCGCCGGGGACAATCCGTGGCGCACCCTGCCGTACGGTCTGACCGCCGCTGAACTGACCTGACCCGATCCGGAGTTCGACTACCGTGAACCGCCGCAACCGGCTCCTGCCGGCCGCTCTGGCCCTCGCCACCGCCACCGCCCTGCTGGCCACCTCGTGCAGCAGCTCCGGTTCCGATGACGGCGACGACTCGGCCGACGGCTCCCCCAGCACCCCGCCCGCGGCCACCGCCCCGGGCACGCCCGGCACCACCGACCCGGGCACCCCCGACGGCACGCCGCCCCCCACTCCGCCCGGCGACCCCACGAGCACGGCTCCGGGCACGCCGAGCGGCACCACTCCCCCGGGCACCACCCCGCCCGGCACCACCCCGCCGGGCACCACCGCCCCGCAGCCGACCGGCGCCCGCTGGCAGCCCACCCCGGGCCTGGCCTGGCAGTGGCAGCTCGGCGGCGGCCCCGTGGACCAGTCGGTGGACGTCCCGGTCTACGACATCGACGGCTTCGAGAACGACGCCTCGGTGGTGGCCGCGCTGCACGCCAAGGGCCGCAAGGTGATCTGCTACATCAACGCCGGTTCCTGGGAGGACTTCCGCCCCGACTCCGCCTCCTTCGCCAAGGCCCTGCAGGGTTCGGACACCGGCTGGAAGGGCGAGAAGTGGTTCGACATCCGCAAGCTCGACCAGCTGAAGCCGCTGATGGCCGCCCGCTTCGACATGTGCAAGGGCAAGGGCTTCGACGCCGTCGAGCCGGACACCATCGAGGCCTACAACCAGAACAGCGGATTCCCGCTGACCCCCGACGACCAGCTCAAGTACAACCGGATGCTGGCGCAGCTCGCGCACGAACGCGGCCTGGCCATCGGCCTGAAGAACGACCTGGACCAGATCACCGCACTGCTGCCGGACTTCGACTTCGCGGTCAACGAGGAGTGCTCGCAGTTCGACGAGTGCGACCGCGTCGCGCCGTTCGTCAAGGCGGGCAAGGCGGTCTTCCACGTCGAGTACAAGCTCGACACGGGTCAGTTCTGCGCCAAGGCCAAGTCGCTGGGCTTCAGTTCGATGCAGAAGAAGCTCGACCTGAACGCCTGGCGCAAGCCCTGTTGAGGTGTTCCACTCCTGTCGCGCGGGTGACCCGGACGAGGGTCACC
>NZ_JBHWBZ010000004.1:79452-80990 GCF_042735475.1 Kitasatospora sp. NPDC059577
GGTGTTACTGATGTCTCACAATAACCCCCCCCCCCAGCCCGCGGCGCCCCCGCGGTGTTGTGTTTTCCACCGGGGGCGCGGGGGGGCCCCGCCCGGCGGCCCCCCCCCGCGAAGGTCACTTGACCGCCAGCCAGATGACGGCACCGAGGACGGCCACCGCGACGACGGCGATCAGCGTGACCACGCCGGTCCGGCTGCCGCCGCCGCTGCTGCGGCCGTAGGTGGAAACGTTGCCCGGCTCCTGGCGTGCCGGGGTCTCGTCGACGAACGCCCGGAACATCTGAGTGCTGCCGGCGGGGTCGTAGTCGTTGTCAGCCATGGCAGGGACTCTAACGAATCGGCCCACCTCAGGCACAGCCCGGACCCCCTTCCCGGCCGACGCCCCACCCCGACGTGCGACGGTGGTGCGACGGGCTCGTGAACACCCGGCGGCGGCCGGAATGCCCCACCACGGGATCGGGTTGACTGCGATCATGACCGGAACCCACAGCCGGGTGCGCCTCGGCACCTCCGACCTGTCCGTCTTCCCGCTCTCCCTCGGCGGCAACGTCTTCGGCTGGACGGCCGACGAGCAGCAGTCCTTCGCGGTCCTGGACGCCTACACCGCCGCCGGCGGCAACTTCGTCGACACCGCCGACGTCTACTCGGCCTGGGCCCCGGGCAACACCGGCGGCGAGTCCGAGACCGTCCTCGGCCACTGGCTGCGCAGCCGCGGCAACCGCGACGACGTCGTGATCGCCACCAAGGTCGGCATGCACCCCGACGCGAGCGGCCTCGGCGCCGCCAACATCAAGGCCTCGGCCGAGGCCTCGCTGCGCCGCCTGGGCGTCGAGCGGATCGACCTGTACTACACCCACCGGGACGACGACACGCCGGTCGAGGAGTTCGTCACGGCCCTGGACGAGCTGGTCCGCGAGGGCAAGGTGCGCGCCGTCGCCGCCTCCAATATCGGCGCCGGTCGGCTGACCGAGGCGCTGGCCTTCGCCGAGCGCGAGGGCCTGGCGAAGTACGTGGCCGTCCAGCCGCACTACAACCTGGTCTCCCGCGACACCTTCGAGGGCCCGCTGGCCGACGTGGTCGCCGAGCACGGCCTGGCCACCGTGCCGTACTACGCGCTCGCCTCCGGCTTCCTGACCGGCAAGTACCGCCCGGGCGGGCCGGGCGTGGACAGCGCCCGGGCCGAGGGCGCCGCCCGCTACCTCGCCGAGCCGCGCGGCCCCAAGGTGCTGGAGGCGCTGGACGGCGTCGCCGCCGACCACGACGTCGAACTCGCCACCGTCGCGCTGGCCTGGCTCGCCGCCCGTCCGACGGTCGCCGCCCCGATCGCCAGCGCCCGCACCGTCGAGCAGCTCCCGCCGCTGCTGGCCGGCGCCACGCTGCAGCTCACCCCGGAGCAGACCGCCCTCCTGGACGCCGCCTCCCTCGCCTGAGCACCGTCACCGGACACCACCGGGCCCCCCCCCCCCCCGGGGGCGGCGGGGGGGGGGGGGGGGGGTGGGGGGGGGGGTGGGGGGGGGGGGGGGGGGCCCCGGGGGGGT
>NZ_JBHWBZ010000004.1:80998-104235 GCF_042735475.1 Kitasatospora sp. NPDC059577
CTCCCCGCCCCCCCTGCGCGCCCCCCCCCACCCCCCCCCCCCCCCGCCCCCGCCGGGGGGGGGGGGGGGGGGGGGGCCCGGTGGTGTCGGCGGGGGAGTGGTGTCCGCGGGGTCACGGCCGCCCGAAGTGGGTCGGGTAGTAGCCGGCGACGAGGGTCGAGACCCGGACGGTCTTGCCCGGCCGGGGCGCCTCCACGAACGTGCCGCCGCCCAGGTATATCCCCACGTGGTGGATCCCCGAGGCGCGGCCGCTGTCCGACCAGAACACCAGGTCGCCCCGGCGCAGCTGCCCGGCGGTGATCGGCGTGGTCGCCGCGTACTGGTCGTCGGCCACCCGCGGCAGGCTTATCCCCGCGCGCCGGAAGGCCTGCTGCACCAGCCCCGAGCAGTCGTAGCCGGACGGGCCGTCACCGCCCCAGACGTACGGCTTGCCCAGCTGGGCGAGCGCGTAGTCGACGGCCGTCTCCCGGCTCCCGGAGGCCGGCGCGGTGTCCGAGGACGGACGGCCGACGGGCTGGGCGGGGGCCGGGGCCGAACCGCCGCCGGACTGCCCGGTGCGGTCCAGGTAGACGTCGTAGTGGCTGGTCCAGCGCCACTCGCCGCTGCCGTTCTTGAACC
The DNA here is from genome assembly GCF_042735475.1 of Kitasatospora sp. NPDC059577. Lineage (NCBI taxonomy): Bacteria > Bacillati > Actinomycetota > Actinomycetes > Kitasatosporales > Streptomycetaceae > Kitasatospora > Kitasatospora sp. NPDC059577. The sequence goes on from NZ_JBHWBZ010000004.1 coordinate 81,617, forward strand.
AGTACTTCGACCCGTCCCAGCCCTGGCGCGGGCCCGCGGAGGCGGCCGGTCCGTTGGAGACGGCCTTGGCACCCGACCCGCCCGACCCGGCCGAGCCGCCGGTCCGGCCCGTGCGGTCGGCGTAGACCTCGTAGTGGCCGGTCCAGCGCCACTCGCCGGCACCGTTCTTGAACCAGTACTTCGACCCGTCCCAGCCCTGCTTCCCGGCGGCGGCGTGCGCGGACCCGGCTCCGGCCGTCAGCCCGACCACGCCGGCGCCCGCCAGCACGGTGGTCGCCAGGCAGGTGCTCCGCACGGCACGGTGTATTCGGCTGCCGCCGGCCGCCGCCCCGGTGCGGGCGGTGCGCGGCCGGGGCGCGCAGTTCGGGCAACCGCAACCGGCGATCGCGGGGACGCTGCCGAGAAGCTCCTCGAAGCCGATCAGGCCGGGATCCTCCTCCGGACCGACCGAGCCGGCCGGACCGGCCGTGACGGCGGGTCCGGCGTACGAGCCGGTGGCTATCCTCATGCGGGTCGTCCTTCCTTCCGCCCGGCACGGACGGCCGGGGGCGGTACCGAGGCGGCCACTCCGGCCGGGGCGACGAAGGCGACCAGCAGCTGCTCCATCAGCGCGCTGCGGGCGGCCTCGTCCAGTTCGTGCGCGGTCGCTCGCTCCAGACGGCGGACGGCGAGCGCCGCCGCCTCCACCGCGTCGTCCACCAGCACCGTCCGCAGGCCCGCGTCCAGTTCGGCCAGCCGCCGGCGGCGCATCGACTCGGCGACCTCGGGCGCGTAGTCCAGCCCCAACGGCTGCACCGAGTAGACCTCCAGGCCCGCCGGGGCGACCTCGGCGGCCAGCGCCCTGGTCAACTCGTCGGCGAACCACTGCCCGTCGCGCAGCGCGGGGCCGGGCGCCGCGTTGCTGTCGCAGGGCAGCGTGGACGCGGTGCGGGTGAGCACCGCCTGGACCTGCTCGCGCAGGTAGCCCTCGTGGTCCTCGATCGCCAGCGACGCCCGCGCGGTGTCCTTGACCCGCCAGACGATCAGCAGTCGAACCACGATCGGCGTGCCGGTCCGGTCGACCACCTTCACCGGCTCGCTGCGCCAGTGCCGCAGCCGCACGTCCACCCGGCGGCGGCGCAGCAGCGGGTTGACCCAGACCAGGCCGGTCCGGCGGACGGTGCCCCGGTAGCGGCCCCAGCGGGTCAGCACCCGGGTCTCGCCGCCCGGGTTGGCCAGCAGCCCGGCGAGCGCGAGCACCACCAGCAGGCCGGCCGTGCCGACCCCGGCGATCGCCGCGGTGTCCGCCTCGGCCCGTCCGCTCGCCCGCGCGGCGGGGCCGCGCAGGTCCGCGAGACGGTCCCAGTGCGGGACGACGCCGGTGCGCAGCAGCAGGAACACGACCCCGGCCAGCCCGAGCAGCACCACCAGCAGGGCGGTCCAGCCGGGCAGCGCGGTGGCGCCGTGCTCGCGCAGCGCCTGGTCGGCGCGCGGCGGACGCCGGGACGTGGCGGCGGCGGGGGCCCCGGCCGAGGCGGCGTCCAGCAGCTCGACGGTCTCCGGGGCGGCCCTCTCCAGCGGGTCCCGCAGGTCCGCCGGGCCGGCGGAGGACGGCCCGGGGACGATCGCCAGTGGGGTGGTCGCCGGTCCGCCGTCGGCCGGGCCGACCGGCTCGGCGGCCTCCGCCGTTCTGACCGCCGTGACCCTGGCCAGCGGGCTGGCTCCGGAGGCGGAACGTTCCGGCAGTGCCGGCGGGAGGCTCTGGGTCAGGTTTTCGGGTCGCTGCGAAGAGTCGCGGGTGACGTCCATGCACGGGTCCTCTGGGTCGGTGTGTCGCGCAACGGGCGGCCCGGATCTGACGGGCAGTGCCAGGGTCAGGCTAAGTTCATACGTCATCAAATGCGACATTTGAGTCGAGGTGTGTCGACATTTACTGACGAATCGTCCAAAGCCGACCTGACGCGCAGGCACATGAATGGATGGTCGGACGGTTCGGCGCAGGTCAGCGCCGTCGAGCACCGGGCCCACGGGCGAACACCCGACGGGTGATCAGCCCGATTCCGGCGAGCACCAGCAGGATCCCGGCGAGTCCGGCGCGCCGGCCGACCTCCCCGGACCCCGCGGCCGCGCTCTGCGAACGCTCCACCGGCGGCACGGCCAACGGCCGGGCCGCGCCCCTCCCGGATTCGGCGGAACCGGCGGAACCGGCGGCGGAGCCGGCCCGGGACGGGCTGACGGCAGAGGTCAGAGTCGGACTCGGGCTCGGGATCGCGGTCGGCGAGGCGGTCGCACCGCTCACCGTGGTCGCAGCGGTCGAGGGATTCGGAACGGCGGGTACGGCAGGACCGGACGGATCAGCGGACACCGGCGGAACGACGATCGGCAGCACCCCCGGCGGCACCGGTACCTCGGGCACCGCCGCGACGGACGGACCGGGACTCGCCGCGACCGGGGCGGAGGCCGACGCGGAACCCGTGGCCGCGCCCGACGCGACTGGTACCGACGCGACCGGCACCGTCGTGCTCGACACCACCGGGCTCGGCGGGACCGAGGCCGACGGCGACACCGACGGCGACATCGACGGCGCCACCGACGGCGACGGGCTCACGGCCGACGGGCTCGGAGCGGCCGGGCTCGGCACCGCCGGAGTCGGCACCACCGCCCCGACGGCGACCCGCACCCGCACCGCGTCCGCCGACGTCCCGTTCCCCGCCTGGTCGGTGGCCGTGACGGTCAGCCACTGCTCCCCGTCCGTCAGGTCCCGGTTGGCGGTGCAGGTCCAACTCCCGTCGAGCGCCGCCGTCGCCCCGCACAGCACGGCCCGCTGCTCGGAGCCCGCGCCCGACCCGGCCGTGACCAGCACGTTCGCACCCGGTTCCGCCCGCCCGCCGAGCGTCGGGCGGCTGGTTCGCAAGGTCTCCCCCGGAGCCGGCGAGCGGAGCACCGGCCGGTCCGGCGCGACGGTGTCGACCACCAGCGTGACCGGCTGCCCGGCCGTCCGGTTCCCCGCCGCGTCGACGGCGACGGGGGCCAGCTGGTGCTTCCCCTCCGTCAGGCCCTCGACCGGCAGGCAGGACCACCGGCCGGCCGGCCGCACCGCCGTGCTGCACAGTTCGCCGCCCGCGGTGCGGTCGGTGACCGAGACGGTGCTGCCCGCGTCGCCGGTGCCGGTGAGCTGCAGCTCGGGGTCGTTGGTGTACGCGGGGAGGGTGAGCGCGGGGGCGTTCGGCGGGGCGGTCTTCACCGCGACCCTGACCGGTTCACCGCGCAACACCACGCCGCCGCTGGTGGTCTCCACCGGGGTGAGGCCGTGGGTGCCCGCGGCCAGTGCCGCGGCGGGGTGGCAGGACCAGTCGCCGCCGCGCCCGACCTTGGCCCGGCAGAGCGCCGTGTCGCCTTCCCTGACCTCGACCGTGGCGCCGGCCACCGCGCCGTCGCCGCTGATCTCCGGGCGGGCGTCGGCGAGGACGGTGCCGTCGACCGGTTCGGCGATCTCGGGCCTGGCGGCTCCGACGGTCAGCTTGATCCGCTGGTCGGAGACCTGCCCGGAGTCGGCGAAGCCGCCGGAGGAGACCAGCTGGCTGGTGTCCCGGGCGATCCGCAGCCGGGCCCAGGTCTCGCCGGACGCCGCGCCGGACGGGACGGTCCACTCCAGGGTCGCGGTGTCGGCGCCGGGCTGGACCTCGGTCTGCACCCGCTCGGCGGGCTCGAAGCGACCGGTGTACCCGAAGTCGATCCAGCCGGCGAGGGTGGCGGGCTGGTCGCCGACCTCGACCGGGACGGTCAGCCGGTAGTAGCGGCCGATCGCGGCCTCGGCGGGGAAGCTGATCGACGGGTCGGCTCCCGGGTACTCGCCGCGGCCGGGTTGCAGCTTGGGCGGCGGGCCGGCGAAGGGGCTGCGCAGCGAGGCGCCGTGGTCGAGCCGGACCAGCGGCTCGTCGCCCGCGGCCCCGGCGGACCGGTCCCCGGCACGCCGCGTCGGGTTGGTGGCGTCGGCGCCGAGGAAGAGGTCGGAGACCACGTGCGAGGCGTTGCCGTAGGCCTGCGGCGCGGTGCCCACGCCCTCGTCGACGGTGACGGTGTACGCCTGGCGCAGGACGGGCGGGGCGGTGGTGCTGCCGGCCCGGGCGGTGGAGCGCTGCTCGACCCGGAACGCCGCGGTGCGGACGGTCCCGGCGAGTTCCAGGGAGCCCTCGGCCGCGGAGCCGGGCGCGCCGTCGGAGGTGCCGTCCCGCCCCGCGGGGGCGAGGGTGCTGCCGTCGACCGTCCAACCGGTCCAGTCGGTGCGGCCGACCAGGGCGGGGGCGGCGGGCGAGCCGTCGGTGAGGCTGAGCCGGGTCGCGGTGCCGGTGGTGCCGGATTTCCCGGTGGCGGTCGCGGCGAGGCCGCTGAGGTGCAGCCGGGGATTGCGGACCGGCCGGGAGAATGTCAGCCGGAGCGTTCCGGCGGTGTGCCAGGAACCGTCCGCTTGCGGACCGGCCGGAGTGATGTCGAAGGTCTGCGCGGGATCTCCGGGGTGCATTCCGTCCGCATAACGGGGTCCGGCTTTCCCCCCTCCCGGCCGTTCCGCCAATTCTCCCGCTCCGGCGACGGAACCCACTCCGGGAGAGGCGTCGAAATCGATCCGGACGGAAAGTCCCGAGGGCAGCACCGCGCGGTGTTCCCCCGACCAGGCGTCAGGGGATTGGCGGGCCGCCGAGAGCGGAGCGTTCCAACCGGTCAGCAGCCCGGCCGTGAGGACGGCCAGGGAGGCAGCGGTACGGGGGAACTGTCGGCTCATCCGGCTCTCCTTCACGGTCGGCTGCCGGGAGGCAGGTGTGGACACAAGATCCGACAAAAAAATCACGGTGTCGGAGCGGCCGAACAACGACACCGGCGCTTTCAGCCGCGTCCCACCCGTTCGGCGGTCATCCGGGCGGCAGGACGGGATGTACCCGAAACGGCTGCATTTCATCCGTTGGGAGGCGCTCGATAGCACCCGGACGGACGCGGGAATGGGAATTCCCGGCCTATCCGACGGACACCGGCGTCCGGCACCTGACCATTCATCGGGGAACTCCGTACGAATGGCTCGTCTCACCGGGGGGAGCGCCCCGGAACGGGTGGCCGCCGCACCCGTCGGGAACGGTCCGGGCCCCGCCGCTCGCCCGTCACCTCGACCGCGGGTGCCGCCGGCCCTTCCGGCGGACTCGACGGGACCACCGGGACGCACCACGCACCGCGCACGACGGGCCGGCGCAGACCGGCCGGCCGGGCGGACCCGGAAGGAGGAGCCGGAAAACGGAGAAGCCCCCGGCCGGTGGCCGGGGGCTTCTCGTTGGTGCGCTCAGCAGGATTCGAACCTGCAACCTCTTGATCCGTAGTCAAGTGCTCTATCCGTTGAGCTATGAGCGCAAGGAACGGGCGAACCCGATCTTGCAGTGGTTGGTGCGCTCAGCAGGATTCGAACCTGCAACCTCTTGATCCGTAGTCAAGTGCTCTATCCGTTGAGCTATGAGCGCTCGCCCCGGTGAACCGTGCCCCCGGGGCGTTGCGGGGACAACATTACATGACCTGCGACGTGGGGCGAAATCGATTACCCCGGGGCCGCTCCTGGCCTGCTCCCGCCCGGTCCGCGACCGGTCCGCGACGGGGCCGGGGAGAGGGGGAACGGGGCGCGGGAGCAGGCGCGGGCCGGACCCGACCTGCCCCGGGAATGCGAAGAGCCCCCGTCGACGTGATCGTCGACGGGGGCTCCCGACTGGCGGAGGCTGAGGGATTTGAACCCTCGATCAGGAATAACCCCGAAACCGCATTAGCAGTGCGGCGCCATAGACCGGACTAGGCGAAGCCTCCCCACATGGACCGCACCCGCGCGAAGCGGAGCCGTTCCGTGTGTCAGTGATGATGCCACAACCCTGGGGCTCGGCACCAACCACCGCCAACGTTACTAGGCGGGTCGTCCCCGCCGCAAAGAAGAATGAGATACTGCCGTCTCCGGAGGAGCTGCCCCGAGCCGAGGAGACCTGTCGACGTGAGCAGCAGGCCGATCCGAGGCGCTGCTCGCCTCGCCGCCATACTCGACGCCCTGCCCGACGCGTTGTTGCTGGTGAACAGCAACGGCACCGTCGTGGACGCCAACAGCGCGGCCGTGCAGGCCCTGCAGGCGCCCGGCACCTCACTCGTGGGCATGGGCGTGCTGGGCCTGCTGCCCGAGTTCGACCCCAGTCGGATCCCCGGCTCGATGCGCCCGGCCACCCGCGACGGCGACGCCCTCGACCGCCCGGTCCGGATGACCGCCCACCGCACCGACGGCACCACCTTCCCGGTCGAGGTCTCCGGCAACGACTTCGCCGACGACAACGACAACAGCCGCGGCTACGCGCTCTCCCCCCTCGTCCCGTACGACCCGTACCGCGAGGGCTCCCGTTCGCCGTCCTCCTCCGACCTGCTCCTGCTGCTGGTCCGCGACCTCTCCGGCCGGCTCGGCGTCGAGGCCGAACTGCGCCGCCAGCACAAGCAGACCGAGATGATCCTGCGCGCCGCCGCCGAGGGCGTGCTCGGGGTGGACCTCGAAGGGCGCTGCGTGCTGGTCAACCCGGCCGCCGCGCACATCCTGGAGTACCGGGCGAGCGAACTGGGCGGGCGTGAGCTGCACCCGCTGATCCAGCACTCCCGGGCCGACGGCAGCCCGCTGGCGCTGGAGGAGTCCGCGCTGCTGGACACCCTGACCTCCGGGCGCAAGCACCGGGTGCGCGGCACGGTGCTGTGGCGCAAGGACGGCCGTCCGGTCACCGTCGACCTCACCACCGCCCCGGTCCGGGACGGCGACCAGCTGGTCGGCGCGGTGATGACCTTCACCGACCGCAGCCGCGAACTCGCCCTGGTCGCCCGCAACGAGCACCTCACCGCCGTCCTGGAGAGCGAACTGGGCGGCGCGCTGACCGCGCTGAACCAGCGGCTGGACGCGCTCGCCGCCGACCCGGCCGGACAACTCTGGCCGGAGGCCAACTGGACGCTGCGCCGGCTCGCCGCCGAGTGCCGCCGCTTCGGGAAGCTGATCGACGGCGTCCTCGACCACCAGCGCTCCGAGGCCGGCGAGGGCGGCACGGGGGAGGCCAAGGACGGCAAGGAGTCCGGGGACGGCAAGGAGTCCGGTGCCGCCGAGCCGGGCAAGGACGGCAAGAGCCGGCGCAAGGCCGCCGCCCGGGTGCCGGTCGCCCTGGACAAGGTGGTCCGCCGGGCCGTCGAGGAGGCCGGCGAGCTGGTCGGCCCCGGCCGGGTCCGCTTCTCGGTGCACGCCGCCGCGGTCGAGGTGATCGCCGACGAGCGCCGGCTCGCCCAGGCCCTGGCCCACCTGGTCGCCGACGTCAGCGGCGCCCGCCTCGACCTGGACCCGCCCGCCGCCCCCTCCCCCGGCCTGACCGTGCCCGGCCTGGCCGGCGGCGCCCCCGCGCTGCCGCCGGCCCCCGAGGTGCCGACCGTCGTCCTGGCCGCCGCCCAGCGCGGCGAGGTCGCCCGGGTCGAGATCCGCGGCCCCGGCGTCGGCGGCAGCCCCGTCCACCTGCCGATAGCCCGCTCGGTGGTCGAGCGGCACGGCGGCGTGCTCCAGCCGCACGAGCTGCCCGGCAAGGCCGGCACCACCTACGTTGTCGAACTGCCGCTGGACCCGGCCGCCGCGAAGGCCGCCGCCGAACGCGCCACCGCCGAGGGCCGCTCCGACCGGCCCAAGGAGAGCGACAGCGCCGTCCTCCCCGAACTGCCGGGCATCCCGCAGCTGCCCAGCAGCGGCGAGACCGCCGACAGCGCCGAGTCCGGCCGACAGCCGGGCCGCGAAGCCCCGGCCGCCGAGCGGACGCCCGCCGAGGAACCCCCGGCCACCGAGCGCCGCGGCCGCCGCGGCCGCCCCGTCGGCGAGACCCCGGCGCCCACCCCGCCCGCCGCTCCCGACGTCCCCGCCGACCAGTGGCCGAACGCCCCCGCCCGGGTCGAGCGGGCCGTCCCCGAGCAGTGGAACGGCACCGGCAACGACCCCGCGTACGGCCGCCAGGGCCTGGCCGGTCCGGACGGCGCGCACAGCGACCCGTGGGGCAAGGACGACGGCCGCTCCGGCCCCGCCTACGCCGTGCCCGTCCAGGGCGAGCGGGCCCAGCAGAACCGGTCCGGCGGCCGTGAGCCGCTGGCCCTCGGCCCGGGCCCGACCGCGTCCCAGCCGGCCACCCCGGCCGCCGCTCCGGCCGACGCCCCCGCCGCCGACGGCACCCCACCGGGCGGCACCCCCACCGACGGGACCGCCCCGGACGGGTCCGCCGGCGAGCCCAAGCCCCGCCGCCGACGCGCCCTCCCCTCCACCGAGGACTCCTCCGGCGGCTTCGCGCTGCCCGGCGCGACCGACACCCCGGTGTACCCCGGCCTGGAACACGCCCTGCCGGCCGGCCCCGCACCCGCACCGCCCGAGCAGGCCGCCGCCGCGCCCACCGGCCGCCGCCGCCGGCTGGCCGTCCCGCCGGGCCCCGGCCCGGACGCGTCGACGGGCGCCACCGCCCCGTCCGCGCCCCCCGTACTGCCCGCACCGTCCGGTCCGTCCGGTCAGGAGACGGGTGCGCCCGGCACCGCGCTGGAGCCCGCCCGGCCCGCGCTGCCCGCCGCCGAGGAACCGCAGGCCCCGCGCCCGGTCGGCACCGGCCTGGGCGAACTCACCCCGCCGCGACCGCTCGGCGCCCCGCCACTGCCCGCCGTGCCCGCCGTGCCCGCCGAGGCCCGGACCGCCCCGCGCGCGATGGCCGAACTCCCGGCCGCCGACGAGCGGCCCGTCCCCGAGCAGTCACCGACCGGCGGCGGCGAGCTGGCCAACACCCGGCGGCTGCTGGTCTGGCCCGAGCCCGACCCGGCGACCAGGCAGGCCCTCCAGGCGCGCGGCTACCTCCCGGTGATCGTCAGCTCCCGCGAGGAGGTCGACGCCCAGGCCTCCGGCTTCCCCGCCGCCCTCTTCGTCGACCCGCTCACCGGCCCGATCACCCGCACCGCACTGCAGTCGCTGCGCACCGCCGCGCTCAACCGCCGCGTCCCGGTGCTGGTCACCGCCGGCCTCGGCCAGTCCACCCGGGACGCCGTGTACGGCGCCGACCCGGCCGTGCTGCTGCGCGCCCTCGCCCCGCGCGACGGCGAGCACCACGCCCCGCGGGTCCTGCTGGTCGAGGGCGACCCGGACATCGCCGCCGCCATGATCAGCAGCCTGGAGCGGCGCGGCATGCACGTCGAGCACGCCGTGGACGAGAACGACGCCGTGGCCCGCGCCAGCAGCGTGCAGCCCAACCTGGTGGTGATGGACCTGCTGCAGATCCGCCGCCGCCGGGTCGGCCTGCTGGACTGGCTGCGCGCCAACGACCGGCTGCACCGCACCCCGCTCGTCGTCTACACCTCGGTCGACCTCGACCCGCGCGAACTGCCCCGGCTGCGCACCGGCGAGACGGTCCTGTTCCTCGCCGAGCGCTCGACCAGCGAGGACGTCCAGGGCCGGATCGTCGACCTGCTCGGACGCATCGGCGCGATGGGCGAGGCAGGCGTCGCCGCCGCGGGCTGAGCCGCGCCGTCACGCGCCGCGCCCCCGGGAAACGTCGAAGGGCCGGTCACCCCCGTTCCGTACGGGAGTGACCGGCCCTCCTCACGGGCCCGCGGCTACTCCTTGCCGAGCACCGTGACGTCCAGCTCGTCCGCCGCGTAGTCGGCCCGGATCACCTTCTTGTCGAACTTGCCGACCGAGGTCTTCGGCACCGACTCCACGATCGACCAGCGCTCGGGCAGCTGCCAGGCCGCGATCCGCTCGGCCAGGAAGGCCCGCAGCTCCCGCAGCCCGACGGTCGCGCCCGGACGCAGCACCACGGTGGCCAGCGGGCGCTCGCCCCACTTCTCGTCCGGGACGGCGACCACGGCGGCCTCGGCCACCTCGGGGTGCGCCATCAGCTGGTTCTCCAGCTCGACCGAGGAGATCCACTCGCCGCCGGACTTGATGACGTCCTTGGCCCGGTCGGTCAGGGTCAGGTAGCCGTCCGCGGTGATCGTGCCGACGTCACCGGTGCGCAGCCAGCCGTCCTCGGAGAACTTGTCGTCCGGGCGCACCGGGTCCTGCCCGGCGCCGCCGTAGTACGCCCCCGCGATCCACGGTCCGCGCACCTCCAGCTCGCCCGCCGAGACGCCGTCGTGCGGCATCCGCTCGCCGCCCGGGCCGATCAGCCGGGCCTCGACGGAAGCCGGGAAGATGCCCTGGGTGACCCGGTACGGCCACTCCTCCTCGGCGGTGAGACCGCCCGGCGGCTGGGCGAACGAGCCCAGCGGCGAGGTCTCGGTCATGCCCCAGGCGTGGATGACCCGGATGCCGTGGCGCTCCTCGAAGCCCTTCATCAGCGACGGCGGACAGGCGCTGCCGCCGATGACCACCATGCGCAGGCTGGAGGTGTCGTAGTCGCCCGCGTCGAGTTCGTCCAGCAGGCCGCTCCAGATGGTGGGGACGGCGGCGCTGACGGTGGGGCGGACGGCGGCGATCATCTCGGCCATCGGCTTGGGCTGGAGGAAGCGGTCCGGCATCAGCAGGCAGGCGCCGGACATGAAGGCGGCGTGCGGGATGCCCCAGGCGTTCACGTGGAACATCGGGACCACCGGCAGCGCGATGTCGCGCGGGGTGAAGGCGAAGTTGTCGCCGGTGTTGACCTGCAGGCAGTGCAGGTACACCGAGCGGTGGCTGTAGAGCACGCCCTTGGGGTCACCGGTGGTTCCGGAGGTGTAGCAGAGCACCGCGGCCTGCCGCTCGTCGAGGTCGCCCCGCCACGGGAACGCGGTGGGCCGGCCCGCGATCAGCTCCTCGTAGTCGTGCACGCCGCCCGCGAAGCCGGCCAACAGCGACCGGTCACCGGGACCGCTCACCACGATGTGCCTGAGCGTGGGCGCGAGGTCCGGCAGGACGGCGGCGAGCAGCGGGAGGACCGTGCCGTTGACGATGATCACGCGGTCGGCGGCGTGGTTGACGATGAACGACAGCTGCTGGGCGGGCAGCCGCAGGTTCAGCGTGTGCAGCACGGACCCCATGGCGGGGACGGCGAGGTACGCCTCCAGGTGCTCGGCGTTGTTCCACATCAGGGTGGCGACCCGGTCGTCCCCGGTGACCCCGAGCTCGTCGCGCAGCGCGCACGCCAGCTGCGCGGCCCGCGCGCCCACCTCGGCGTACGTGCGGACGACCGGTCCGGTGCCGTCCCAGGTGGTCACGGTCGAGCGGCCGTGGATCGTGGACCCGTGCTCCAGGATTCGGGCGACGGTGAGCGGGACGTCCTGCATCGTGCTGAACACGGGTCCTCCTTGACCTGGCGGCACTGGCGGCTTCGCCTGCGGCACCTACCGGGCGGTAATGCGCGCCGACCTGCCCGATTTTGCCGCCCCGCGCCACCCCTGTCAGCATCCCGGCCCCGTTGCACGGATCACGGATTCGCGCCGGACCCGCCCTCCGCCCGCCGTCGCAGGAGCTCCGGGAGCCGGGAACGCACGTCGGCGGGGATCTCGCCGTACCGCGTCGGCACCGGATCGTCGGAAGAACGCAAGGCGGGTCCCGGTGCGGCCGGGGTCAGCGGTGGTCGCGGCGGCAGAGGCGGAGGGAGTTGGCGGGGTCGGGGGTGTAGGCGGGGTCGAGGGTCCAGCCCTGTTCGGCGGCGAGGCGCAGGGCCCGGTGGGCGCCGGCGCCGCGGTAGGTGGCGCGGTGGAGCCGGATGCGGCGGTGGAAGGTGCCGTCGGGGGCGGTGACCGTGCGGTAGGTGTCGGCGGCGCGGGAGAGTTCGCGCTTGGTGTCGCGGTCGAGGATGCGGCGGATGTGGCGGTCCCAGGCGGCGGGGCTGTCGGTGAACTCGGCGCGGAAGGCGCGCGGGCCGACCGTCCAGCGGGCACCCCAGCGCTCCCAGTAGTCGGGCTCGGGGCGGTCCACCCAGAAGGTCGCCAGGCCGTACACCGGGACGTAGAGGACCTGGAGCACGAAGACGAACGGCAGCAGCAGGGCGGAGCGGGTCGGCTGCGGGCCCCACGGGGTGCCGGGGGCGGCGGGCGGGTCCTGCGGGGCGGGGGCGTTCAGGCCGGTCGGGGCGGGGAAGTGGCGGACCAGCCGGACGTGCTCGCCGCCGGTGCCGGAGGGCCGTGCCCCCCGCCAGCCGTACCGCTCGCCGATCCGGACCACGCCGGCCGCGCCGAGGCCCCGGTAGAGGCGGTCGGCGAGCCCGAACGACACCTCCCGGCCGAGGTCGGCCCGCACCTCGCCGCCGCCGGCCGCGTGCTTGGCCTCGGCGGCGGCGATCCGGCGCTCGATGATCGGGGTGACGTAGCGCTCCCAGTCCTCCGGGCGGCCGGTGAGCTCGGCGCGCAGGCGGCGCGGCGGGATGAAGCTGCGGTTGACCCTCAGCCAGCCGTCGGAGTCGGGACCGCCGCCGTTGTAGTCCGAGAGGATCAGGACGGCGAAGAGGATGACCAGTCCGACGATCCAGAGCGGGGCGTAGATCCACTGCAGCAGGAACTGCAGCAGCACCGCGAAGCGGTTGCGGCGGGGCAGCGGGCCGGGGAAGCCGCCGGGCTGCGACGGCACGCCCGACTGTGGTGCGGGGACGGGCTGTCGGGCGGCGTCCGGGCGGGCGGCGGACGGCTGCCGGGTGCCGTACGGCGACGTGGCGGCGGGCGGCGGCTGGGCGCCGTACGGCTGCGGTGGCGTGGGCTGGGCCGGGTACGGCTGCGGGGGCGGGACGGGCTGGGCGTACGGGTTGTGTCCGTACGGCGCCGGCTGCCCGTACGGATTCTGCGGCGGCACCGCGCCCTGGCCGCCCGCGGCGCCGTGGCCGTGGCCGTGGCCGTTCGCGGCGCCGTGGCCGTGGCCGTAGCCGTTCGCGGCGCCGTGGCCGTAGCCGTTCGGGCCGCCGTGTTCCTGGTCGTTCGCCATTTCCGCCCCCCTGTGCCGGATCGGGGGCCACCCTATCGGCGGGGTCAGCCGTATCGGCGGGGTCAGTCGGCGGTCGGGCCGTCCACCTGGTCGCGGTCGACGGTGAGGGTGGCGCCGCCGTAGGACTCCGCGACGTTGCCGCGGTACTGGTGGACGCGCTGGTGGACGCTCCACAGGTCGGGGTCGAGGCCGCCGGAGCCGGCGGTGTCGGCGTGGTCGTCCCAGCGGGCGTACCAGAGCGCGTCGGGCAGCGGCGAGCTGCCGGCCCGGGCGGCGGCGGCCAGGTCGGCGATGCCGGAGTCGAGGCTGGAGTAGAAGCCGGAGCGGTAGCCGGCGGAGTGCAGGGCCTGGGTCCAGCCGAGGGTGAAGTCGACCACGGCCTGTCCGCAGGCCGGGTCGCGCATCGGGTAGGCCTCGATGTCCAGGTAGACCGGGTTGCCCGGGCCGAAGCCGAGTGACCGCAGCGCGCGGACGGCTTCGGCCGCCTCGTCGCGGCCCTGCTGCGCGGCCTTCGCCGGGTCGATCCGCCGGGGTTTGCGGCCCGGGTCGCTGCACGGCGCCTGCAGTCCGACGTGCACCGGAAGGAAGCGCCAGCCCATCGCGCGCGCCTGGCGCACCCACTCGGCGGTGAGCCGGGGCTGGCCGCAGCCGCGCTGGGACCCGCTGGGGTAGATGCCGACCGCCCCGTACGGGGAGGCGGTGCGCCAGGCCCGCAGGGCGTCGAGCGGGGGCGCGCTGCAGGCGTCGAAGGCGGTGCCGCTCCAGCTCTCGCTGAAGTGGAGCGGGCCGGGCCGGTCCGGGAGGGTGACGGCCCGGATGCGGGGGACGGCGACGGCGGCTCCCGCGCTCGCGCCCGTCCCGTCGGTGGCCAGCAGGAGCACGAGGGAGGCGGCGAGGAGGGCCGCAGGGCGGAGATAGCGCACCACGCCTTGGTACTGACGGATCGTCGGACGAATGCGGAAGCCACGCCGCCGAGCCCGCGCGCGTCCACCCTTTCAGACGCACCCGTCCGCATCCGTCCACATTTTGGTAACGAGCTTGCTGACTTATCACTCCTTACGGCAAACTCGCCGCTATGCCCACCTCCCATACCAGCGAAACCTCCGCAGCCTCGTCGTCGGCCACCGCCGTCGCCGAGGCCCTCGCCATGCCGCCCGCCCCCAAGGGCGAGCCTGCCGGCGAGCGGGGCGGCTGGCGACGAGGTGGGGCGTCCGGCCCCGCGGCGCCGCCCGGAACACGGTCCGGCCGGTCCACCGGCCGGTTCGGCAAGGTCCTGCGGCGCCCGACGGGGGGCTCCGCGGCCGAAGGCCGGAGGAGGATCCCGGCGCCGCTTCTCTGCCTGACCGCGATGTTCCTCGTGCAGACCGGCATCGCGCTGTCCAAGCCGCTGTTCGGCCCGCTCGGGGTCAGCGGCACCACCTTCCTGCGGCTCGGCTTCGCCGCCGTGATCCTGCTCGCCGTCACCCGCCCGAAGCTGCGCGACAAGAGCCCGCGCGACCTCGGCGCGGCCGCGCTGCTCGGCATGGCCTCGGCCGGGATGACCTGCCTGTTCGCCGGGGCGATCGACCGGCTGCCGATGGGCACCGCCGCGACCATCGAGTTCCTCGGCCCGCTCGCCGTCGCCCTGGTCTTCGCCCGCCGTGCCAGCCACCTGCTCTGGGCGCTGCTCGCGGCCGCCGGCGTTGTGCTGCTGACCCTGCTCGGCGAGGGGGACGGCGGCGGCTCGCTCGACCCGGTCGGCCTGCTGTACGCCTTCGGCGCGGCCGCCTGCTACGCCGCGTACATCCTGTTCACCGACAAGGTCGGCGCGGCCTTCCAGGGGTTCCAGGGGCTGGCGGTGTCGATGACGGTCGGCGCGCTGACGCTGGCTCCGCTCGGGCTCGGCGAGGCCTGGCACGGGCTGACCGCGCCCGGCGCCTCGCCGGTGGTGCTGCTCGCTTCGGTGGCCGGGGTGTCGCTGCTGCTGCCGGTGATCCCCTACGCGCTGGAGATGACCGCGCTGCGGCGGATGCCGCAGCGGGTGTTCAGCGTGCTGGTCAGCCTGGAGCCGGCCGTCAGCGCGCTGGTCGGCCTGGTGGTGCTGGGCCAGCTGCTCGGTGTGCCGCAGCTGGCCGGGATCGGCTGCGTGGTGGCGGCCAGCGTGGGCGCCACGCTGACCGGGCGACGGTAGGCGCGCCGGCGCACGGCGGCCGGCCGTAGCCGACGGCGGCCACGGCCGGCTCACGGCCGGTGGGGGCGCACGGCTGGTGCGTGGTCACCGCGGGCTCACGGCCGGGCCGTGGCCACCGGCCGGCTCACGGCCAGAGCAGGGAGCGCGACCAGTCCGGGGAGCTGACCGGACCGCTGCGGGTGTAGCGCAGCCGGACGTGCCGGCGCTGGGAGTCGCCCTGCCAGAACTCCACCTCGTGCGCCCACAGCGTGTAGACGGCGTGGCCGGGCGGGACGACGTCGGGGTGCGCCTCCAGCCGACGACGGGCGACCGCCACCGCCTCGTCGTACTCGGTCAGCGAGGCCAGCGGCTCGCTCTGCCGGCCGACCAGCGAGGAGGCCCGGGCGGCGGGCGAACGGGTGGCGAACTCGGCGGCGGCGACCAGGTCCAGGGCCCGTTCGACGCTGCCGCGCACCCGCACCTGGCGGCCAAGCTGCGGCCAGTAGACGGTCAGCGCGGCGGCCGGGTGGTCGGCGAGCTGACGGCCCTTGGGGCTGTCGGCGGCGGCGGAGAAGTTCCAGCCGGTGCCGGCCGCGTCGACGTCGCGCAGCACGAGCACCCGGGCGTCCGGCATGCCGTCCGCGTCGACGGTGGAGAGGGTGAACGCCTGCGGGTCCAGCACCCCGGCGTCCAGGGCGGTGGCGAGCCAGTCCACGAACAGCGGGCCGGGCTCGGCGGCGGCGGCCTCGTGGTCGAAGAACGGCAGCGGGCGGGCCATCGGCGGGCGACCCAGCAGCAGCTCCGGGACGGACCGGGGCTCGGGCCGGCGCTCGCCGGGCGGCGCGGCCACCGGCTCGGGGCGTTCCGCCGCCGGCTCCGGTGCGGGCCAGGCCTCGTCCGGGCCGGTCAGGCCCTCCTCCTCCGCCGCCATCGCGCGCCCTCTCCTCCGGTTGCCGCGGTCACCACCCCGGCCGGGCCCTCCTTTCCGGGCTCCGGCGCGTGGTGCGCTGTCGGAGCGCAACCGTACCGCCGAGGGCCGACGGCTCCGGGCGCGGGCCCTCGGTGGACGGATCACGGCCGGTCGGCCCGGGGACGGCGCCGGACGCACTCGTGGGCGGTGCCGATGGTGGCACCGCCCACGGGGCCGGTTTCGCGGTGACCCTTTCCGCTGGCCGGTCATGCGCTGTTCCCTCGGTGATGCGCGGTTCCCTCCGGTTGTCGCGGTCGTTTCGGTCGTCGTTCCGGCTGTCCGGCTGTCCGGCTGTTCCGGCTGTTGCGGTCGTCCTGGTCGGATCGACCGGTCCGGTCCGGTCCGGAACGGCCCGGGCCCGTCCTCGGGTGCTCAGCTCACCCGCGGCCACCCACCTCCGGCGCCCCCGCCCTCAGTGGTGCCCGGTAGGACCCGGCGCGGTCGCACGGCCCTGCGGCCCTGCGGTCACGCGGTCGTGCGGTCGTGCGGTCGTGCCGTCGTACGGCCCCGTGGTCAGGGGAAGATCGGCGCGAAGATGACGTTGACGTTCTTGTTGCCCTGACCTGCCAGGATCGCGCCCGCGTTGTCCTTCACCGCGAGCGTGTTGTTCTGGTTCGAGGCACCGGAGCCGGTGGCCGTCTGCTGCGTGGAGACGTCGTTGCCGTCGACCCCGCCGAAGACGTTGCCGGTGCCGACGTCGGAGACCACGCCGGCATTGGAGCCGGCCGCGGCGCCCGCGCCGTTGTCGGCGGCGGCGATGCCGGCACCCAGCAGTAGCAGACCGGCCGCGAGCGGACCGGCGAGCAGGAGTCCGGCCACCCGCCGGGGGTGGATGCGAGCCATGAAAGCCTCCAGAAAAGCTGTTGATCGCGCAACGGTCGAGCATGGTGTGCGGGGTTCGTCGGCCAGACGAACACCTGGTGGCTGCGACGCCGGGAGACAGACTTCCGCAACAAATCGACAAAGCACTAGCTCGTCCGGCAGTTTTCGCCCGTTAGCGTGATATCCGCCCGGGCCGCGCATGACGTCGGGGAAACCGGAGAGCGCGCCGACGCACCGCCATTCACCTGGGACGTTGCCCGAACGGCCGTCGATTCGAGCGCGATGTGACGCGGCGCTTCGGCGCCACACGAACCACCGAGCGCACCACCCCGGCGCGGACGGATCGCGGACACGCCCCGGAAAGGTTCGACCACCCTCCCGTGTCGACTTTTTCAGCCATTCGCAGACCATCGGAAAGTCACACCGAAACGGCGGACGCAAGAAGACGAACAATCCACCGTCGGTCGCCGGAGAGGATCAGACCATCTTGCCCGGGTTCAGGATCCCCAGCGGGTCGAAGACCGCCTTCAGCTGCCGCTGCAGGTCGAGCGCCACCGGGCCCAGCTCGCGGGCCAGCCAGTCCCGCTTGAGCAGCCCCACCCCGTGCTCGCCGGTGATCGTGCCGCCCAGCTCCAGCCCGAGCGCCATGATCTCGTCGAAGGAGCGCTGGGCGCGCGCGGTCTGCTCCGCGTCCCCGGCGTCGAAGATCACGATCGGGTGGGTGTTGCCGTCCCCGGCGTGACTGACCACCCCGATGGTCAGCCCCTGCCGCTCCGCGATCGCCGCGACGCCGTTCAGCATCTCGGCCAGCCGGGACCGCGGCACCGCCACGTCGTCGATCATCGTGGTGCCCAAGCGGTCCAGCGCGGGCAGCGCAAGCCGCCGGGCGGCCAGCAGCAGATCGGACTCCGCCTGGTCCTCGGCCGGCACCACCTCGGTCGCCCCGGCCGCCCGGCACAGCTCCGCGACCCGCGCCAGCTCGCCGACCCGGTCCGGCCCGTCGAAGGCCACCAGCAGCAGGGCCTGGGTCGACTCCGGCAGCCCCATCTGCCCCAACTCGTTGACGGCCCGCACCGAGACCGCGTCCATCAGCTCCATCAGCGACGGGGTCAGGCCCCGCGCCATCACCTCGCAGACCGCCGCACCGGCCGCGTCCGCGCTGGGGAACTCCGCCGCCAACGCCAGCTGCGGGGCTGGCGCGGGCCGCAGCGCCAGAACGGCCCGGACCACCACGCCGAGCGTCCCCTCCGAGCCGACGAACAGGCGGGTCAGGTCGTAGCCGGCCACGCCCTTGGCCGTCCGGCGGCCGGTGGACAGCAGCCGCCCGTCCGCCAGCACCACGTCCAGGCCGAGCACGTACTCGCTGGTGACGCCGTACTTCACGCAGCAGAGCCCGCCCGCTCCGGTGCCGATGTTGCCGCCGATCGTGCAGGACTCCCAGCTGGACGGGTCCGGCGGGTAGGCCAGGCCCGACTCCCCCGCCGCGCGCGAGAGTTCGGCGTTCACCACACCGGGCTCGACGACCGCGATCCGGTTCACCGGGTCGATCTCCAGGATCCGGTCCAGCTTCACCAGCGACAGCACGACGCAGCCGTCCACCGCGTTCGCCGCACCGGAGAGGCCGGTCCTGGCGCCCTGCGGCACCACCGGCACGCGCAGCCCGGTCGCGGTGCGCATCACGTGCTGCACCTGCTCGACCGTCTCCGGGAACACCACCGCGGCGGGCACGCCGGCCGCGCAGAACCCGGCCATGTCGCGGCTGTACGCGGCGGTCACGTCGGGGTCCACCACCACGGCCCCGGCCGGGAGGCCCAGCGCCAGTCGGTCCGTCAGATCACTCATCGCCGCCTCCGCCCGCCGCCCGACCAGCTCCGCACTCCGCACTCTGCCCGCGTGCCGGTGGTGCGGCAAGTGGGCCTCGGGCCCGACCGGGAGCCCGTGGCGGGCGGCCCCGGCCGTGGGCGTCCGCCGTCGGTCAGGCGCGGCGGAGCGTGCGGGTGGCCAGCGCGGTGACGGCGGCGGTAGCCGTGGCGAGGGCGCAGAGCAGGGTGGGCAGGGCCGCGCCCGTCGCGTCCGCAAGCAGGCCCAGCAGGGCGTTCGACACCACCAGGGCCACGCTCTGCACGAGCGTCGACAGCGCCTGTACCCGGGAGAGGTGGGACGGCGGAGCGCCCGTCAGCACCAGCGGTCCGATGTGGCAGGCGAACAGCCCCGATCCGATGCCCGTGACCGTGCTGCCGGCCACCGCCGTCACCGGCCCCGCGGCCAGCGCCAGCAGCGCGATCCCCGCCGACGCCGTCCCGAGTCCGGCCGCTGCCCCGACCCCCGTCCGGGGCAGCGCGCCGCACCGGGCGACCAGACCGGCCACCGCGAGCACCCCGGCCGCCTGACCGCCGGTCACCAGTCCCGCCGTGCCCGCCGTCCAGCCGTGCGCCCTCGCCAGCAGCGGACCGAGCAGGGACACCACCGGCAGCAGTGCCCCGGCGGCCGCGCCGGTGAGCAGCAGCGCGGACCGCAGCAGCGGGTCGCCGAGGGCGAGCCGGATGCCGGACACCGCCTCCCGCAGCAGGCCGGCCGACGCGGCGGACGGCGCCCCCTCACGTGGCCGGACCCGCAGCAGGACCAGCAGGACGACCCCGAAGCTCGCCGCGTCCGCCGCCGCCGCACCGGGCAGCCCGCCGATGGCGACCAGCAGGCCGCCCAGCGGTGCCCCGAGCAGGACGGCGGCCTGCCCGCCCGCCTGGCGCAGCGCGAGCGCCCGGGGCAGCCGGTCGGCGGGCACCAGGCGGGCGGGCATCGACCCGCTCGCCGGGAGGTGGAAGGCGTCGACGGTCCCGATCACGGCCGCCGCCGCGACCAGCAGCCACAGCGGCGTGGCCCGCCCGCCCGCCGCGAGGGCCAGGGCGGCGGTCGCGACCAGCATGACCGTGTCCCCGACGAGCATCACCCGGCGGGCGCCGAACCGGTCCGCGACGGCGCCGCCCAGCAGGACCAGCATCGTCCGCGGCACGGTGACCGCGGTCAGCACGAGGGCCGCCGCCCCGCCGCCGTGCGCCGAGGCGGCCCAGCCGAGGGCGAAGTACAGTGCGGCGTCGCCCAGCAGTCCGGCCTGGGTCCCGGCCAGCCAGAGCAGGTACGGCGCGGGCAGCGGTGCCCGCGGGCCGGTGGCGGGGTCCGTGGCGGTGCCGCCGGCGCCGCGGGTGGCGGTGGTCGTCATGCCGGGCGACGCTAGGACCCTCGACCCGGTCGAGGGCAAACGCGCGCGGGCCCGGCAAGATCGGCCGGACAGGGCCTACCGGCGGACCACCGGCTCCTGGAGTTCGGTGACCCACCCGGCCGGGTCCTCCGGGCACTCCACGTACAGCTCCCGGGCGTAGCCGTCCGAGCGGTAGCCGTTCTCCTCGATGAACCGGGCCAGTTCCTGGACGGTGCCCAGCACCCCGTCCATCGGGCCGCGGTGCACGATCGTCGCCGCCTCCCCGATCGGCGGCAGGTCGAGCACCTCGAAGTCGTGCCCGGCCGGCCGCACCGACGGTCCGACCGGGACGGCGACCAGGACCAGCACCGAGCCGTCGCCCTCCGGCGCGTCCTCGTACCGGGCGATGGACGGGCCGGTCGCCTCGACCCCGGCCGCGGCCATCCGCCGGCACAGTTCGGCGAACAGCGGGCCGATCACCGGCGTGATGTCCTCGGGCTCGTAACTCGCGGCCACACCGGCCAGTTGGGCCGCCCGGACGGACGGCACCGGCTTCACCACGACATCGTGTGCGGACATGGTCCCCTCGCTCTCGATCGTCCGGAGCCTCGCCTCCACCCGGGCCAGCCGCAGCTCGTCCGCCGCGATGGCCTCGGCGAGTTGGGCCCGCCGAAGCCGCAGCATCCCGCGCAGTTCGGCCGCGTCCACCTCGTCGTCCAGGACGGCGCGCACCTGCTGCAGCGTGAAACCGAGCTCCTTGAGCGCGATCACCCGGTTCAGTCGGGCGAGTTGGGCCGCCTCGTAGGAGCGGTAGCCGCTGACCGGGTCCACCCGGGCGGGCCGCAGCAGTCCGATCGCGTCGTAGTGGCGCAGCATCCGCACCGACACCCGGCCGTGGCTGGCGAAGTCTCCGATGGTCAACATGGTGGCTCCACTCCATCGCCTCCCACGGTGTCAGGGTCAACCCCGGCCGCCGGACCCGACCCCGGGAACGCGAAGGGCGGGTGCCGAATCGATGTCGGCACCCGCCCTGAGCAGGTGGTTCTCCTACCAGCGGAGAGCGTGGGATTCGAACCCACGGTGACGGGTCACGCCACGACAGTTTTCAAGACTGTTCCCTTAGGCCGCTCGGGCAGCTCTCCAGGCGGAGGTCAGCCTAACGGGTCCGGCGGGGTTCGGCGCACACCGTTTCGCGGCGTCGCGGGTCAGCTGGCGGGGGTCACTGGTCACCGTCGCGCTGGCCGAGGGTCACCTTGGTGGTGAGGGTCTGGCCGTTGCGGGTGTACTCGACGTCGACGGTCTCGCCGGGCTTGTGCGTCCAGATCCGGCTGACCAGGGCGGGGCCGTTCTCGATCGGCACGCCGCCGAGCTTGGTGATGACGTCGCCCGGCTTGAGGCCGGCCTTGTCGGCCGCGCCGCCGGGGGTGACGGCGGGCTGGCCCTGGATGTCCTTGGTCTGGATCTGCGCGCCGTCGCCCTTGTAGTCGTCGTTGCGCAGCACGTCGAGCTTGGCGTAGACCGGCTTGCCGGTCTTGATCAGGGTGTCCGCGACCCACTTGGCCTGGTTGATCGGGATGGCGAAGCCCAGGCCGATGCTGCCGGCCCGGCCGTTGGCGGAGGCGTTGGACTGGATCGCCGAGTTGATGCCGACCACCGCGCCGCCGGAGTCGAGCAGCGGGCCGCCGGAGTTGCCGGGGTTGATCGAGGCGTCGGTCTGCAGGGCGTTCATGTACGAGGCCTGCGAGCCGGTCTCGTCGCCGGAGGCGACCGGGCGGTCCTTGGCGCTGATGATGCCGCTGGTGACGGTGGACTCCAGGCCGTACGGCGCGCCGATCGCGACGGTGGCGTCGCCGACGTTGACCTTGTCGGAGTCGGCCAGCGGCAGCGGGGCCAGCTTGCTCTTCGGCGGGTTGTCGATCTTGACCACGGCGACGTCGTAGCCCTCGGCGTGGCCCAGCACCGACGCGTTGTACGAGGTGCCGTCGGCGAACTTGACGGTCAGTTTGCCGCCGTTGAGGGTCGGCGCGACCACGTGGTTGTTGGTGAGGATGTGGCCCTCGGTGTCGAAGACGAAGCCGGTGCCGGTGCCCGACTCGCCGTTGCCCTGCGCCTTGATGGTGACGACGCTGGGCAGCGCCTTCTGCGCGATGGCGGCGATCGAGCCCGGGGCGGGCTCGTTCTTCTGGGTGTCGCTGGCCTGGACGGTGGTGCTGCGGTGGTCGTCCGCGGAGGTGCTGCTGCTGTTGCGGTCGGCCACGGTCACGCCGAGCGCGCCGCCGGCCACGCCGGCGACCAGGGCGACGGCCGCGATCAGGGCGACCAGGCCGCCGCGCTTCCTGCGCGGGCCCCCGCCGTTCGGGCCGCCGGGGTACTCGGCCGGGTAGCCGAGCGGGCCGTTCGGGCCACCGGGGTGGCCCGCGCCACCCCAGGCGGCGGGCTCGTACACTCACCAGACGCAGCCGCGGAGTCCAGAGCCGAACAGGTGGTTGGCCTGCGCCGCCGGCGCCACGGGCGGCGCCGGGGGGGCCGGCGCGGGCGCCGGGGCCGGGGCCCGGGCGGCGGC
>NZ_JBHWBZ010000004.1:104245-115927 GCF_042735475.1 Kitasatospora sp. NPDC059577
GCCGGCCTGGGGGCCCCCCGGCCGCGGGGCGCCGGGGGGGGCCCCCGCGGGGGGGGGCCGGGGGGGTCCGGGGGGGGGGCGCCGGGGGGGGGGTGGGGCCCCGGGGGGGGCCCCGCGCCGCCGGAGGCGGCGTCGTGGGACGGTCCCCAGCCGCCGAGCGGCTGGCCTGCGCCGAACGGGTGGTGGCCGTGCGCGGCGGGCGCACCGGGCGCCGCCGGGGTGCCCGGCGCGGGCGCGGCGGCACCGTACGGGTCGTGCGCGCCGGCGGCGGGGACACCGTGGGTCGGGGTGGCGTACGGGTTGGCGGCCGGCGGCAGCGCCGGGACCACGGGCGCGGCAGCCGGGGTGGCGGGCGGCAGGACCGGCGGTGGCGCGTCGATGTACCCGGTGACCGGGTCGACGGCGGGCTGCTCGGCGACGGCGGGGACCGGCGCGGCGGGCGCCTCGGACGCGGCCGGGGCCTCCGGCGCGGGGACCTTGGTGAAGGCGACGGTGGGCTTGTGCCCGCCCTCCGCCGGGGCGTCGACCGGGGCGGCCTCGGCAGCGGGCGCCGCGGGCGCCGCCTCGGGCTCGGGCACCCGGCTGAACGCCATGGTCGGCTTGTGCCCGCCTTCCGCCGGGGCGTCGACCGGGGTGTCCCCGGCGGCCTCGGGGACCCGGCGGAAGGCCATGGTCGACTGGTGCCCGCCCTGAGCGGGGCCGTCGGAAACGGCGTCGGCCGCTCCCTGGCCGGCGGGCTGCTCCCCCTGCGGCCCGGTGGGCCCAACCTCGCGCTCGGTGCTCACGGACGACCTCCATAGCTGGCAGAACCAAGGACCATAGTTTTTCGCACTGTCGATTCGATTGCCGTAAGGACCCCTCTGAAGAACTCATAAGAATCCTTAGCCGGTGCCGACGGCCGTGGGCTCCCCACCCCCTGCCGGGCGTCCCGCGATGCGGACCGCGCACGCCCTGGCCTTGGGTGTTCGCCCCCGTGCCGGTTAGCCTGTCGCTCCAAACTGACACGCGGGAGCTTGGACCGACCAGGCTGAGAGTGCGCATGTCGACCGTACGCCACGCGAGCGAGGCGGACGTTCGAGGGGGCGCTGACCGCCGGAACCTGTCCGGGTAATGCCGGCGTAGGGAGTATCGGCCATGCCGCCTGCTTCGCCATCCTCCTCTTCGGGCGCGCCCGCGCCCGAGGGCTTCCCCGCCCCCGCGGAGTCCCCCGACCCGTCGGCCGGGGCCACCGCCGTCCTGGACCGCCCCGACCGGGCCGGCCGGGTCGAGGCGCCGCTGGTCCTGGACACCGAGCCGCCGCGCACACTGCGCTTCCGGGACCACTTCGCGCTCTGGATGAACCTGGGCGTCAGCCTGATCGGCTTCTCCACCGCCGCCACCGTGCTCGGCGCCCCCGGCAGCGAACTCTCGCTGGCCGCCGCGGTGACCGCGATCGCGGTCGGCACGGCGGTCGGCACCGCGATGCTCGGCGTGGCCGCGCTGATCGGCGCCCGGACCGGCGCCCCCGCGATGGCGAACCTGCGCGGGCTGTTCGGCACCCGGCTGTCGTACCTGCCGACGGTGCTGAACATCGTCCAGTGCATCGGCTGGGGCGTGTTCGAGCTGCTGACGATCTCGGCGGGCGCCCAGACCGTCGCCCACACCAGCGGCTACCGCTGGCTGTTCGTGCTGCTCGCGGGCGCGCTGACCACCGCGCTGACCATCTGGCCGCTGGGCTCGATCGCGGTGCTGCGCCGCTTCGTGGCCGGGGCGGTCGCCGTCGCGATGGTGTACTTCACCGTCCAGCTGGGCCGCCAGGGCGTGCCGGACCCGGGCGCCGGCAACTGGCACGGCTTCCTCGGCGCGACCGACGCGATGATCGCGGTGTCGGTCTCCTTCGTCCCGCTGGCCGCCGACTACACGCGGCACTCGCGCACCGCGCGCTCGGCGTTCTGGGGCAGCTTCTCCGGCTACACGGTCGCCCAGGTCTGGTGCTACGTGCTCGGCCTGATGGCGCTGCTGCAGTCCGGCGGCGACCCGGACAAGATCTTCGACTCCTTCCTGGGCGTCTGGGCCGGCTGGCTGTTCCTGCTGGTCCTGGTGCTGCGCGAGACGGACCAGTCCTTCGCCAACGTGTACTCGACCGCCATGTCGGTGCAGAACCTGCTGCCGAGGGCGGACCGCCGGGTGCTGAGCGGCGCGATCGGCGTGCTGACCACCGTGCTGGCGCTGCAGATCGACAAGTTCACCGACAGCTACTACAACTTCCTGGGCCTGATCGGCTCGGTGTTCGTGCCGCTGCTGGCGGTGCTGGCGGTGGACTTCTTCCTCGGCGCCGGACGCCGCGGCTGGGACCTCTCCGAGGACGCGCCGTCCCGCTGGACGATGCTGCTGCCGTGGGTGCTGGGCTTCGCCGTCTACCAGTTCATCGCGCCGACCAAGGTCGCCGGCTGGTGGACGGACTTCTGGACCTCCGCCCAGGAGGCGCTGCACTTCACCCCGCAGGAGTGGACGTCCGCCTCGCTGTTCGCGTTCCTGGTGCCCGCCCTGGTCACCTGGGCGCTCGCCCCGCTCTCCCGCCGCGCCGCGCGCTGACGCCCCGCGGCCCGGGCCCCCGGCGGCCCGGCGGCCCGACACCGCCGGCCGCCGGGCCGTTCGACCGCCCGGCACCCCGCAGACGGCCCCACGGGTTGGGGCCGTCTTCGCCCCCGCTTCACCTCCGCCGCCTATCGTTGGCCCTGTGACCAGCCCAGACCTGTCCTCGGCGGCGGCGCGCACCGCGCCGCCCGTCCAGGTGATCGCCCACCGCGGTTCCTCCCACGCCCTGCCCGAACACACCCTCGCGGCCTACCGCCGCGCCCTCGACGAGGGCGCCGACGCGGTGGAGTGCGACGTGCGGGTGACCGCCGACGGCCACCTGGTCTGCGTGCACGACCGGCGGATCGGCCGGGTGTCCGACGGCCGCGGCACCGTCTCGGCGATGACGCTCGCCGAGCTGGAGGCCTACGACTTCGGTGCCTGGAAGACCGGCCGCCCCAGCACCGACCCCGAGCTGCGCGGCGTGCTGCGGCTGGACCGCCTGCTGGAGCTGGTGGTGGACTGCGGCCGCCCGGTGGACCTGGCGATCGAGACCAAGCACCCGGTGCGCTTCCGCGGCCTGGTGGAGGCCGAGCTGCTGCGGACGCTGGAGCGGTACAAGATCGGCACGGCCCCGGAGGGCGACCGTCCGTCCGCCCGGATCATGAGCTTCTCCTCGGTCGCCCTGAACCGGGTGGCCGCCGCCGCGCCGGAGTACCGCCGGGTGTTCCTGTTCGAGCGCACGCTCCCGCTGCTCGGCCGGCTGCGCGAGGGCGCGCCGCTGCCGGGCGGGGCGCGGATCGCCGGTCCGGGCATCGATCTGGTGCGGGCCCGCCCGCAGCTGGTGACCCGGCTGCGCGAACTGGGGCACGCGGTGCACGTGTGGACGGTGGACGACCCGGCCGACGTCGAGCTCTGCCTGGAACTCGGGGTGTCCGCGATCATCACCAACCGGCCCGCCGAGGTGCTGGCGCAGCTCGGCCGGTGATCCGCGGGTGATCCGCCGACGCACCGACGACCGTACCGGTGCAGACTGATCACTCTGGTCGGCAGTCAAACCTTCCTCGCTCGGTATTGCCGGAATTCTTGCGCCCGGGCGACGGAGGGTGAGCACGGAATGACCTCTTGCCCACCGTCGGTCGCCGTGCTCGAAATGGGCTCGCGGGATCGTCCGGTGCTCGTTTCCGACGCATTACCAAGGGGCATCTCTCCCTCGGCATACGCTGAAGGAGGTCCGGGGGTGGCGTTGATGGTGGCGCGTGAAGTGCCGACTTCATCGACCATGGCAGTGCCGCACGGCCCAGCGAGTGTCGGGGTCGCACGGCGCCGACTGCGTCGAGATCTGGGTGACCGGCAGATACCGGAACCGGTCATCGATGATGCTGTTCTGATCCTTTCCGAACTGTTGAGCAATGCGTGTCGCTACGCCCGTCCGCTCGGCCCGCTGCCGGCGCTCGGCCGCAGCGCCCGGGCCGAGGTGCTCGGGCAGGTGCTGGTCGGCGTCCCGTCCGGGACGCACCCCGCACCCGGCGGCCGGGAGCACGGCGAGGGCACGGCCGGGCCGGACGGCGGCGTGCTGGTCCGCTGGCAGATGCACACCGACGGCGTGCTCACCCTGGAGGTCACCGACGGCGGCGCGACCACCCGGCCGCTGCCCGCCGGTCCCTCGCTGACCTCGCGCGGCGGCCGCGGCCTGAGCATCGTCGACCAGCTGGCCAGCGACTGGGGCGTGCGCGACTCGCCCGGCGAGGTGACGGTCTGGGCGGCGCTGCCCGCGCGCGCCCGCCACGCCCGGCGCTCCGGGGGCGACGCCCGCAGCGCGTAGGGCGGCACCCGCCCGCCCCGGCGCGTTCGCGCGCGCCGGGGGTAGCGCGGGTGCCGGAGGAACGTCAGTAGGCTTCCCGGGACACAGGACCACCGTTCCCGGGAGAGCCGCACCATGGGCAAGAAGGCCGCCAAGAAGGCGCCGCAGCGTCAGTCCACCACCGCCGTCACGGGTGAGGTCCCCGTGGTCGGGGCCCGCGAGGACTGCCCGTGCGGCTCGGGCCGCCGCTACAAGGCCTGCCACGGCCGGGAGGCCTCGCACGCGGTGCAGGAGCTCGTGCACCGCCCGTTCGAGGGCCTGCCGGGCGAGGCCGACTGGGTGGCGCTGCGCGAGCTGGTGCCCGCCGCCACGGTGCCGCTGACGCTGGCCGCCGGGGTGGCCGAGGGCGACGTCCCGTCGGTGACGCTGGCGACCGTGCTGCCGCTGGCCTGGCCGGCCCTGCGCCGCCAGGACGGCTCGATCCTGCTCGGCCTGCAGACCCAGTCCTCCTCCGGCGACCTCAGCCGCGACCTCGCGGACGCCCTGGAGCTGGCCCTGGCCACCGAGCCGGGCACCCCGGTGCCGGCCCGCCGGACCGTCCCGGGCGGGCGCCGCCTGCAGGACCTGCTGGACACCACCGCCGCGTTCGAGCCGGTCGTGCACACCGGCTTCGAGTTCTGGCTGGAGGACGCCGAGACCGCCACCGGCGAGGTCGCCGCCTCCCTGGAGCGCGCCAACGCCTCGGCCATCCCGACCGAGAAGCTGGGCAGCGTCGACGCCGCCTACTGGTGCGGCACCCCGGACAAGAACCACCTGCGCTGGGTGATGACCGTGCCCGAGGAGCAGCTGCTGGACGCGCTGGCCCGGCTGAACGCCGCCGGCGAGGCCTCGCTCGGCCCGGACACCCGCCTGGTCGGTTCCTTCCGCGCGCACGGCCTGACCGTGCCGGTGTGGGACCTGCCGCTCGCGATGACCGCCGCCGACTGCGAGAAGCCGGCCGCCGAGTTCGGCGAGCGGCTCGCCGCGGTCCTCGCCGACGCGACCCCGCTGACCGCCGAGGAGCGGCGCGCCCGCGCGAACCTGGTGAACCGTCAGGTCACCTTGAACTAAAGCACGCAGGATCCGCGTGATACGCGTCACATTGTCGCGGTGAACGCGCAATTTCCGGGCGTGGAGGGCGTCTTGGAAATTGGCGCGGGCGCGGATCCTTGTTACTGTCTAAAGAGTCCGGCCGCTGGTGCATCCCCCGTCGCCAGCGGCCGGATCTTTTCTTTTTCCGGAGCGCCCCGCCGGTCGCCGCCCCGGCACCCGGGGACGGCACCCGGTCTTCAGTACGCCGAGCGTCCGCTGTCCAGCCGGACCGTCGCCTCCACCAACTCGCCCAGCAGCGGCCCGACCTGCGGCAACCAGACCCCGCCACCCGCACCCGGTCGCGGCGCCAGCACCCAGCGCACCCGGCCGGCCGTCCCGCCGGGCGGCAGCGGCAGGAAACCGCCCGGCCCGTGGTAGCGCAACGAACCCGGCACCCAAGGGAGTTGGGCGAGCATCTCGCCGAGCGCGTCCAAGGAGTACGGGGCCACCAGCAGCGCGTAGCGGCCCGGCATCGCCAGCACCGGCCCGAGCGGCATCCGCAGCGCGCCGAGGTAGACCAGCGCCCGCGCCCCGGCCGCCGCGGGCAGGCTGACCGCCGAGACCGTGGAACCGGTGGCCGCCAGCACCGTCGCGTCGGGGCTCTGCCGCTCCCACCACCAGCGCACCATCCGGGCGTCCGTGGTGGCGGCCAGCAGCGAGGGGTCGTGCGGGTGCGCGCCGGGAACGGTGCAGTCCCGGTCGCCGCAGGAGCAGCGCCCGCCGCGCAGCACGGCGCCCGGCACCACGGGCCAGCGGTGGTCGACGGCGGCCTCCAGGGCCGCGGCCAGCCGGGCGGCACGCTCCTCCGACCGGTCCTTCGGGTTCTCACGCATGGCGCTCGTTCCTTTCCCTGACCGCTCGGTTCGCTCCGCCCCGTCGGCATCCACCGGAACCCTCCGCGGGGCCCACCGCGGCACGGTCCGTGCGGCGCGGAGCGGGGCGGGCGGCATGGCGGACGGCGCGGCTACGACGTGGAGCACGGTGTGGAGCACGACATGAGAAGGGCCGCGGACTGGAACAGCCCTTGGAACGAGAATCCCGTACGCGACCGGATGGACGCCGCCCGGGCGCGCTTGGTTCCACCGTACGAGTGAGGGACTTCCGGCCGACCCGGCTCCGGGGCGGCACGGGCATACGATCCGGACGGCCGCCCGGTCCGTCCCCACGGTTCTGCCCGCTCGCGCCTCCCTCCATGCCTCCCGCCCGAGCGGCGCGCGCACGAACCACGCACGCCCTCCGACCGGGTCGCGACGGCCGCGGAACCCGCCCCCGCGCCGTCCTGGATCTGGACATGCCCCGAATGGCCTGTGTAGAAGTGGTGGCATTGCTGTCGATCAATGACGAGTAGTAGCGAAACGAGGCGAAACGCGCTCTTTGGCCGTACTCGCTCCACATCGGCCGTACCTGGGGGTTCCGCATGGCACGTAGCACCGCGTCAGGAGTGGCGGCATGACCGAGTCCCACCCGTCGACGGCCCTCCCGTCGACGACGACCGCCGAACCGGGCGAACCCGGCTGCGCAGGCGGGCTCACCGTCCTCGACCCGCCGGGACTCCCCGGCCCCGCCGACGCGCCGGACGACCCCGCGGACGCACCGGACGACCCCGTGGACGACCCCACGGCACCGTCCGCCACCGTGCAGGACCGTTTGGCCGGACGCCTGTCCGACCTCACCAGCCTGCACGAACACACCGAACGGCTCGCCCGGGCCCGCGGCCTCACCGCCACCCTCGACGCCGTCCTCGCCTCCGGCGCCGCCCTGCTCGGCGCCCGCCGCGGCGTCCTGGTCACCCGGACGCCCGGCGGCGGCCCCGGACAGCCCGTCGGCCTCAACCTCGACCGCGCCAGCCTGGGCGCCCTGGAGACCGTCCCGACCGAACAGAGCCTGCTCGCCCGGCTGCTGCGCGAACGGGACCGGCCCGCCCAGCTGCACTCCCCCGACCTCGCCGAGGACCCGGCCATCGGCGCACGACTGCGCGAACTCGCCGTCCACCTCGGCCTCGGCGGCGCCTACGGCCTGCCGCTCGCCACCACCGAGGACGGCCCGCTCGCCGCCGCCCTCTGGTTCTACGACGAGCCCGCCGTGCCGGCCGACTGCCGGCGCGCACTCGCCCGCCGGTACTGCGAGGTCGCCGCCCCGCTGCTCGCCAAGCAGCTGGAGGCGGAACGGACCCTGCGCACCACCGAGGCGCTGCGCCGCGGCCTGCTGCCCGACCACCTCCCCCGCACCGACGGCCTGCGGCTGGCCGCCCGGCTCGTCCCGGCCGGGCTGGACCGCTCCTGCGGCAGCGACTGGTACGACGCCATCCCGCTGCCGGACGGCACCGTCGGCCTCACCGTCGGCTCCGTCTCCGGCGACGGCCCCGGCGCGGGCCCCGGCTCCGCCGCCGGCGCGGCCGCCGCGATGGGCCGGGTACGGGCCGCGCTGCGGGCGTACGCGGTCCTGGAGGGCGAGGACCCGGTCTCCGTCCTGGGCGACCTGGAACTGCTGCTCAAGACCACCGAGCCGACCCGCACCGCCACCGCCGTCTACGCCTGGATCGAGCCCGAGGAGCGCCGGATCACCCTCGCCGGCGCCGGACACTGCCCGCCGGTCCTGGTCGGCCGGCACGGCGCCGAGTTCGTGGAGACCTCGCTCTCCGCCCCGCTCGGCATGCTGGCCTGCTGGGAGGCGCCCGGGGTCGAGCTCACCGCCGGGCGCGGCGACACCCTGCTGCTCTACACCGAGGGCCTGGCCCGCCGCTGCGGCCCGACCCTGCACGCCGGACAGGCCAACCTGCGCCGGGCCGCCGCCGACGCCCCGCGCGACGTGCGGATCGACCCGGACCGGCTCTGCGCCCACCTGCTGGCCGTCTGCCCGGACCCGGCCACCGCGGCGGCGGCCACCGACGACCTGATGCTGCTGGCGGCCCGCTTCGACTGACCGGCGCCGGTCCGGACGGAGGCACCGGGCCCATGGAGTCCCCCGGCCGAGGTCGGGGGGAGGGCGAACGGCCGGGCGTCCGTACCATGGACGCACGGCCGCCCGCGCGTGTCGCGATCCGACACTCCCCCGAGGGGCGGCGGTACCACCCCCAAGGAGGCGTTGCACGTGACCGAGGACCGCACCCCCGCGGTGGCCGAGAACCCCGAGGCCGAGGGCGGCGAGGAGCCGCAGGAGTTCAAGGGACGCAAGAACGGCCTCTACGACGACATCTCCGACGAGCTGGCCGCCTCCATGAAGTCCGGCTGGGCCGACACCGAGCTGCACGGCCTCGTCCCCGTCGCCCAGGCCCCGTACGCGGCCGAGCGCCGCGCCCGGCTGTCCGCCGCCCACCCCGGCGAGCGCCTGGTCGTCCCGGCCGGCAACCTGCGGGTCCGCTCCAACGACACCGACTACGCCTTCCGCGCCTCCAGCGAGTACGTGCACCTCACCGGTGACCAGACCGAGGACGCCGTGCTGGTCGCCGAGCCGACCGGCGACGCCGGCCACGAGTTCACCCTCTACCTGCTGCCCCGCTCCGACCGCGAGAACGGCGAGTTCTGGCTGGACGGCCACGGCGAGCTGTGGGTCGGCCGCCGGCACAGCCTGACCGAGCAGGAGCAGCTGCTCGGCCTGCCCGCCCGCGACGTCCGCAAGGTCGCCGAGGAGCTGGCCGCGCGCGCCGCCGCCTCCGCCGCCCCCACCCGGATCGTCCGCGGCTACGACGCCGGTCTGGAGGCCGCGCTCGCCGACGTCCTCGACGCCGACAAGGACGCCGGGTTCAAGGAGTTCCTGAGCGGCCTGCGGCTGGTCAAGGACGAGTGGGAGATCGGCGAGCTGCGCGCCGCCTGCGACGCCACCGTCAAGGGCTTCACCGACGTGGTCCGCGAGCTCGGCCAGGCCGTCGCCACCTCGGAGCGCTGGATCGAGGGCACCTTCTGGCGCCGCGCGCGGGTCGAGGGCAACGACGTCGGCTACGGCACCATCGCCGCCGCCGGCCCGCACGCCACCACCCTGCACTGGGTCCGCAACGACGGCGACGTGCGCCCCGGTGAGCTGCTGCTCCTGGACGCCGGCGTGGAGACCCACACGCTCTACACCGCCGACGTCACCCGCAGCCTCCCGATCGACGGCCGCTTCACCGACCTGCAGCGCAAGATCTACGACGCGGTGTACGACGCCCAGGAAGCCGGCATCGCCGCGGTGAAGCCCGGCGCCCGCTTCCGCGACTTCCACGAGGCCTCGCAGCGGGTGCTCGCCGAGCGCCTGCTCGCCTGGGGCCTGCTGGACGCCTCCGTGTACGACGTCGAGAAGGTCCTGGAACTCGGCCTGCAGCGCCGCTGGACCCTCCACGGCACCGGCCACATGCTCGGCCTCGACGTCCACGACTGCGCCCACTCGCGCCGCGAGGAGCACGTCGACGCCCTGCTGGTCCCCGGCATGGTCCTCACCGTCGAGCCCGGCCTGTACTTCCAGCAGGACGACCTGACCGTGCCGGAGGAGTACCGCGGCATCGGCGTCCGCATCGAGGACGACATCCTGGTCACCGCCGACGGCAACGAGAACCTCTCGGCCGGCCTGCCCCGCCGCTCCGAGGACGTCGAGGCCTGGATGGCCTCGCTCGCCTGAGCCACCGCGCCCCGAAGGGCCCGGCCCCGCGCGACGGGAGGCCGGGCCCTCGTGCGTCCGGCAGCGGGCCGGGCCCTCGTGCGTCCGGCGGTCAGCGCCGGACGGCGGGCCGGACCGCGACGGTCTCGCCGGCGTGGCCGTCCGAGTCCCCGCCGACCTGGATCTCCACCGGCGCGGCGCTGCCGGTCCGCTTCAGGCCGACCCGGAACGTGTACTCGACCGGGTTGCCCCGCAGGACGCCGACCAGCTCGGCCGGCGCCACCCCGAGCCGCCCGTTGCAGTCCGGGGTCACCTCGAAGGACTTCCACTCGTTGCCGACCTTCGCCTCCATCGTGACGTCCGCCCCGGTCAGGCCCGCGCCCGCCGGGAGGGACAGCCGCACCACCGGGCGCAGCAGGGCCGACCCGTCCGGCGACGAGACCCCGAAGGAGAACTCGGTCGGGGCCCCGCCCACGACCAGCGCGGTGGGCCCGGACACCGAGGTCACCACCGGGCGGTGGCGGTCGACGACCGACGCGGTGACCACGCTCTTCGTCATGACCGTGAGGGAGGACGGCTGCACCGCGTCCGCCTCGACGGCCAGCCGGCCCGGCTGGTTGCCCGCGTCGAGGACCATCCGGTACTGGACGGTCCGGCTCTCGCCCGCCGCCAGGGTGAAGGCCGCGTCGTCACCCGTGCCCGCGTAGTCCATCCCGCCGCCCTGGCTCAGCGCCGGCATGGCCTTCCAGCCCGAGGCGTCCTTGCGCTCCAGCTTGCCCTGCGCCATCGCGAGCCCGCGCTGGCACTTCGCGCCCTCGAACTCCTGGGTCGCCACCACCGGCGCCACCGCGCGGCTGCCCGAGGAGTCGTTGTTCCTCCAGGTCACCGAGAAGGCCACCTGCTCGCCCACCTGGACCTGCCGGCCGTCGTTCAGGCCGTCGAAGGTGATCCCGATGCCGCCGTTCCCGCTGACGGGGTTGGCGACCGGCTTGGTGACGGGCTTGCCGGAGGACTGGGCGGAAGGCTTGGCGGAGGGCTTCGCCGTTGCCCCGACGGCCACCGCGGCGGGCGACCCGGCCTCGCTCGGGGTGGTGGCGGCGGCGGAGGGGGTGGCGCTCGGCTCGGCCGGGACGGGCGTGGCCGACGCGGCGGGGGACCCGGTCGGCGCGGCCGGGGCGGTGGTCACCACGCTCGCGGCGGACCGCGTGGCGCTCGGGGCGGCCGAGGAGCCGGTCTCCGCGGGGCCGCAGGCGGCGACACCGACGGCGGCGATGACGGCCAGGGGGACAATCTTCGCAATACGGGCAACAACGGACGTGCTCATGGAACGGTCCCCCAGGACATGGTGATGGTGATGGTGGTTCCGGGCGCACGAACGGCTCGTCGGCGCCCCGGGGAGTCGGCCCGAGCCCCGGCCCCGCCGGCTCGCTCTCCCCGCCTCTCACCCTGATAGACGTCCGACCCGCCGGGGGGTTGCAGGTGGATCCGAGAGTTTTTTCGCGGCCTCGGCCCGGAACGCCGAAAGGCGGGCGGGGGGGGTGGTTAGGGGGGGTGGGGCGGCGGGGGGGGGGGGGGCGCCGGCGCGGCTAGGCCGAGGGGGCGCGGCCGGGCGGGCGCGCCGG
>NZ_JBHWBZ010000004.1:115937-121892 GCF_042735475.1 Kitasatospora sp. NPDC059577
CGCGCGCGGGGGGGGGGGGGTGTGGTGGGTGGGTTGGTTTTGGGGGCGCGCGCGCGCCCGGGCCCGCCGCGCGCGGCGCCCTCCTGTGGCTCCGCCCCCCCCCCCCCGCCTCGGGGGTCGTCGACGACCGGCTACTTCACGACGTTCTCCCGGACGATCGCCTCACCGATCACGGTCAGCCGACCGCTGCCGTCGTACGGCAACGTCGCCTGCATCCGCACCGGCATGATCCCCGGCCCGTCGGCGGGGTCGACGGTCAGCCGGTACGTCACCGTGCGACTCGCGCCCGGCGCCAGGGGGAAGGTGGCCGACTTGCCGCCCGTCGCGTAGTCCATGCCGCTTCCGGGCGACATGCTCAACTGGGTCCAGGCGCCGCCGTCCTGACGCTCCAGCTTGCCGGCGTTCATCGGGATCGGACTGTCCGGCGTCCCCGGGTACGGGTCGGTGAAGACCAGCGGCTGGACCGACGGCAGGTTGGCCGTGCCGGTGTTCCGGTACGTCACCGAGAAGGTCACCGGCCCGTCCTTCGCGGACACCATCCCGCCCGGCAGGAACCCGCTCTGCGTGACGGCGACGGTCGTGCTGGTCACCGGATCCGCCGACGGCGTCGCCGCCCCCGGCGCCTTGTGGCCGCTGACGTCCAGGCTGTTGACGATCGACTGCAGGCCGGCCTGGTAGTCGCTCTTGAGACCGACCGCCGAGACGAACACCTGGTCCTTGGGCAGGGCCCAGACCTGCGCCGTGAAGGCGGACTTGCCGCAGGTCGCCTGCCACTGCGACTTGAGGGCGGAGCGGCCGGAAACGGTGGGGGTGCTCTTCACCGGACCGGTGCTGTTGATCGCTTCGCCCGTGGGCGCGTGCGGATTGTCCCAGACCGGGCAGTAGGGCTGGGAGCTCCAACCCGAACTCGTGTCCATGAAGCCGAGCTTGGGCCAACCGCCGGCGTCGACGTCCTCCTGGGTGTTGTAGGCCGTGACCATGACGCCGTACGGCTCACAGGTGTTCTGGGTCCAGCCCTGCGGCAACTGGGTCGGCGCGCCGGGGCTCATGACGCACAGGGTGTTGTCCGCCGTCGGCACCGCCTTCCAGCCCGCCGGGACCTTGAACTTGACGCCCCGGAAGGTGTACGGCGTCGACGGGCCCACCGGGGGTGCGGTGTTGGTGGCCGACGCGGAGGACGTCGGTGTGCCGTCGGCAAGCGGGACCTCGGTCTCGGGGTCGCCCGTCGGGGTGCCGGTGTCGGTGGGGGTGGCCGACGGGGTGGGGGTCGGCTCGGCGGTCGGGCTGGGGCTCGGGGCGGCCGTCAGGGTGGCGGCCGGGGGCGGGACCTGGTCGTGGGCGACCGGTTCGCCGTGGAAGGTGAGCACGCCGAGCGCCATCGCGGCGGCCAGGCCGAACGGGACGGCGACGGTGTACACCGGGCGCAGCCGGCGGATCCGGTGCTTCGGGGGCGCGGCCGGGCGCAGGCTGTTCGCCGTCACCAGGGCGGCGCGCGCACCCAGTGCCTCGCGGAGCAGCCGTTCCGTCGGTGTCTCGGCCGGCTCGTCGCCGTCGCCGCCGCTGCGGCGGTGGAGCTTGTCGGTCATCGAACCTTCTCCAGGTGCTTTTCCAAGGCGTCCAGGGCGCGACTGGCCGTGGACTTCACGGCGCCCCGGGACAGTCCCAGGGTCTCGGCTATCTGCGCCTCCGACAGGTCGGACCAGTAGCGCAGCACCAGCACCTCCCGCTGGCGTGGAGTCAACTCCTGCAGGGCCACGAGCACCCGCCGGTGCTCGTCGTTGAGGACCGCGTGGTCCTCGGCGGACGGGGCGTCGGCCTCGTGCGGCGGCACGTACTCGCGGGCGGTCTTGCGGCGGCGCAGCATCGAGCGGGCACCGTTGACCACCGAGGTCCGCAGGTAGCCGAGGGCGTTGTCGAGGTCGTCCAGCTCCTCGCCGTGGCGCTGGTACAGCTGCGTGAAGGCGTCCTGGACGACGTCCTCGGCCAGGTCCTGGTGGTCGACCAGCATCACGGCCATCCGGACCAGGCCGAGCCGGTGCGCGTGGTAGAGGTCGGTCAGGGTGGGCCGGTCCTCGGCCGGCTTGCGGCCGCCGCGCAGCAGCCGGAAGCCGGACCGGCGCTGCTTGGCCTCCTGCTCGGTGGTGGGGCCGGCGAGCGGCTCGCCGGCCTCCTGAGCGCCGAACAGCGCGGTGACCACCCCTCGGATGGTGAATCCGCGCGCCCCCTTCGGCGCGACGATCGGCCCGATGGCCATGGACATCTGCGTTTCCGCTTTCCCCCGGGACGGTGACGGCGTTCGCCGGACCGTCACATCACCTGATCAAGATCGTGATCGGAGGGATCTTCCCAGTCGCCCTCGGCCCGGTTCGCTCCGCCCCCGTACCCATGGACGTGTGGCGGGGGTGGAGGTTGCAGGTGGGTTCGAAGAAATTTCCGAGGTGGCCGGGACGGCTACACTCACCGGCAATTCCGCCACCCGTGAGCAGGGGGTTCGCATGGCCGAGCAGGACGTCGAGGACCCGGTCGGCACCGACGCGGCGGCCGGGCCGGGCCGGCGCCCGGTGTCCGTCGCCATCGGGCGGCGGCCGGAGCCCGTGCACGACGTCGCGGTGTACGCCTTCGAGGGCATGGCGCCGTTCGAACTCGGCGTCGTGGTCGAGGTCTTCGGACTGGCCCGGCCCGAGCTGGCCGGGCTGCTGGCGACGCCCTGGTACGGGCTGAAGGTGTGCGCCGACCGGCCCGGGACGGCCCTGGACGCGGTGGGCGGCTTCACGCTGACCGCCCGGCACGGGCTGGACGAACTGGCGGCGGCCGACACCGTGGTGGTGCCCGGGGTGCCGAACGCGTTCGGCGGCACGGTCTCCCCCGGGCTGGTCGCGGCGCTGCGCACCGCGCACGAGCGCGGCGCCCGGATCGTGTCGATCTGCTCGGGCGCCTTCGCGCTGGCCGCCGCCGGACTGCTGGACGGCCGGGACGCGACCACCCACTGGCGGTACGCCGAGCTGCTCCAACAGCGCCACCCGGCGGTGCGGGTCAATCCGGACGTGCTGTACGTGGACAACGGCGACGTGCTCACCAGTGCGGGCAGCGCGGCCGGGATCGACCTCTGCCTGCACCTGGTCCGCCGGGACCACGGCGCCAGGGTGGCCAACGCCGTGGCCCGCCGCTTCGTGGTGGCGCCGCACCGGGACGGCGGGCAGGCCCAGTTCATCGAGGCGGCGGTCCGGCCGGTCGAGGAGGACGACGACGGCGTCGCCCGCAGCATGCAGTGGGCGCTGGACCACCTCTCCTCGCCGCTGACCGTCCCGGTGCTGGCCCGCGCCGCCCGGATGTCGGACCGCTCGTACCTGCGGCACTTCACCGCCCGCAACGGGACCAGCCCGATGCGCTGGGTCGTCACCCAGCGCATCGCGGCCAGCCTGCCGCTGCTGGAGTCACCGGACGGGACGGTGGAGGAGATCGCCGCGGCGGTCGGCTTCGAGAGCTCCGCGACCTTCCGGCACCACTTCGGCCGGGTGATGCGGACCTCGCCGACCGCCTACCGGCGCTCCTTCGGGCGCGGGGTGGCGTAGTCCCTGCGCGGTCCGGCGGCTCAGGCCTGCTCGCGCCGGTCCGCGTTGGCGACGATGGCGTCGTGCAGCCACTGTGCCAGGCCCGGCGCGATCTCCTCGTACATGTTCGTCCAGCGCGGGTCGGAGACGTACAGGCCGGCCAGACCGCGGTGGATGGTGAACGTGCAGTCGTAGAAGTTCCGGCAGATGTGCTGCCGGTGCGCCTCGGCGAGGTCGGTGGCCACCCGGCCGTCGGCGGGCTCGCCGGCGGTGAGCGCCTCGGCCAGGCGGGTGTTGAGCCCGGTCATCTCGGCCTGGATCCGCTCCCAGTCGGCCTTGGAGTAGCTGCCGGTGCGGCGCTGCGACTCGGCCCAGGCCTCGGTGTCGCCCCAGCGCTGCTCGGCCTCCTGCTCCCAGTCCTCCTGGTAGCCCTCGCCGAAGATCTCGAACTTCTCCTCCGGGGTCAGCTGAATGCCCATTCTCCGTGCCTCCATGGCGTGTTCGACGGCTGTGGCGAGGTCCTGGAGGTGCCTGATCCGGTCGGTCAGCAGTCGGTGCTGCCGCCGGAGGTGCTCGCTCGGGCTGACCGAGCGGTCGTCCAGGATCGCCGCGATCTCCTCCAGGGGGAAGCCGAGCTCGCGGTAGAAGAGGATCTGCTGCAGCCGGTCGAGGTCGGAGTCCACGTACCGGCGGTAGCCGGACCGGGTACGGCCGGCGGGGGACAGCAGACCGATCTCGTCGTAGTGGTGCAGGGTGCGGACGGTCACCTTGGCGATCTTCGCCACGGTGCCGACCGAGTAGCCCTCAGCGGTCATCGGAATTCCTCCCTGGTGCTGACCACCACCCTCGGCTCTCACGTCGCGTGAGGGTCAAGCCGCCATCGCGGGCACCTTCGACGGTGCCCCGGCGGGCCGCTTCGACGGTGCCTCGGCGGACCCCTTCGCGGGGCCCTTCCCGGGGCCCTTCCCGGGGCCCGGCACCCGGCTTCCCCGGGCGTCGGGTCCTCAGGCGTCGGCGCCGACCAGCTCCCGCTCGCGCCGCCGGGCCGACCGGCGTCCGCCGCCGTCGCCCTGGGCGCCGGCCCGCGGCCGGCGGGGCTGCTGGGTGGGCCAGAGCAGCACGTAGGCGGCGGAGACCACCACGAAGGCCAGCCGGACGAAGCCGCGGGCCGAGTCGGACGGGAGCAGCAGCGTGCCGCCGTACAGCGCGGCCAGCGCGATCCAGCTCCACCAGGGGACGAGCCGCTTCTGCCCGACCGCGTCCCAGAGCAGGGTGCCGAGCAGGATCGAGGCCGTGTAGTAGGTGTAGACGCTCGGGTCGAGCAGGATCCGGGCGTCCGCGCCGAGCAGCACCACGGCCGGCCAGCGGCCGCGCCACACGGCGATGCTGCCGAGGCCCAGGCCGAGCGCGAACTGGGTCGGGCGGTCCCACCAGGGGGTGGCGGGGTCGGTCACCCCGAACCAGCGCAGCGCGGACGCGGGCTGGTTGGGGATGGTGAACTTGGCCGCCGCCATGGTGTCCAGGTTGCCCAGGTAGAACGGCAGCCAGGCGATCGCCACCAGGGCGGCGAACCAGAGCGCGGTGCGCAGCCAGGCGGGCCGGGGCAGCGCCAGGATCAGCGGGGCGAAGGCGATCGCCCAGGGCTTGGAATCGACCGCCAGCGCCAGGAAGATCGCGACCTGGGTGGGCTTGCCGCGGGCCAGGGCGTGTGCGGCGAGGGTGGTGAAGAACAGCGCGAGGACGTCGTCCAGGTGCGCGAAGCGGACCGACACCTCGACCCACATCGGGATGAAGGCCAGTCCGGCGATCAGCAGGCGCTGCTGGAGCCGGCGGTGGTTGGTGCCGGTGCCCAGGTAGTAGAGGGCCGCGGTGCGGCCGACCACGACCAGCATCACCAGGCCGAGCGCGGCGCTCGCCGCCTCCGCAACCAGCTGGCCGGTGTGCGGCGAGAACGGGGCGGTGAGCCGGGCCGCGGCCAGGCTCACCGGGCCGATCTGCAGCTCCGGGTGATGGGCGTAGAGCGACAGTCCACCGTCGGACTGGCCGCTGAAGAGCAGCTGCTCGCCCTGGCGCAGGTAGTGCCAGGAGAAGCCGCCGCTCGGTTCGACCAGGAAGAACCAGAGCACCGTCCAGGCGACCAGCAGGACGTGGTGTCTCCGCAGTGGGAGACCCGCGATGCGCCCGGTCGTCGCCTCGTAGTCGGTGGTGGTCCGTGCCGTGCGTACTTCCCGCACCTGTCCTCTCCCCGCCGGTTCCGCCCCCCTCCGGCCGGACATCCTATGTGACGCAGGAGTACCGCCCGTGGGGGCCGGCGGGGGCGGGCGGGGTGGGGGGGGGGGGCGCGGGGGGCCCCCGGGATAGGGTTACCCAGGAGCTCCCGGCCCCCGCCCGGGGCGCGGCCCGC
>NZ_JBHWBZ010000004.1:121902-126874 GCF_042735475.1 Kitasatospora sp. NPDC059577
ATATCATCCGCCCACCACCTATATATACACTACCATATTCGCCGCCAGCTAAATTTGTGAATAACACACAGACGTAGACCCCCCCGGGCCCCCCGGGTGCCCGCCCGGTGGACGGTGCGGGCGGCACGGGGGCACCCGGGAAACGGTTCCCCCAGGTCAGCCGCGCGCCGGCCGGGTGCCGGCCGCGCGTCGGGTCCGACCCCGGCCGTACCCCGGCCGGGCGTCGGCCGGGCGTCAGCCCTGCTGACCGGCCTTGCGACGGCGCAGCACCACGAGGGTGCCGACACCGGCCGCCAGGACGGCGCCGCCGGCGATCGCGATCCCGGTGGTGTCGTCGCCGCCACCGGTCTGGGCCAGGGACTTGTCCGCGGCGGCGGCGTCGGTCTTGGCCTTGCTGACCCCGCCCGGGGTGATCTTCGGCGGGGTGACGTTCGGGGGCTGGACCGGGAAGTCGATCGGCTGCGGGGCATCGGTGCTGCCGGACGGCGCCGGGGCCTCGGTGGTGCCGGACGCGGACGGCGAGGCCGACGGCGAGGCGGTGCCGGAGGCCGTGCCGGTCGGCGCCGGGGTCGTCGGCCCGGTGGTCGGGGTCGAGGTGCCCGTCGCGGTGGAGGTGGCCGTGGCGGTCGGCGACGCGGTCGACGAGTGGCTCGCGGTCGGGGTGGGCGTGCCGGTCTTGGTCGGGGTGGGCGTGCCGGTCTTGGTCGGGGTGGGGGTCGGGCTGGGCTTGCCGCCACCGGCCTTGATGGTGAAGCCGGCGCCCTTGATGCCGTCGCAGCTGAAGTGCCCGTTGTCGTTCGCGTCGTTGGCGTCGGCGGAGAAGACCACCGGCACGACCCCGGCCTTGCCCAGCGGCGCGTCCTTGGTGAAGGCGGCGCGGACCTTGATGTCGATGCTCTTGCCCTGCGCGATGTAGAGCAGCGCGCCGTCGGCGGCGTCGCCGCTGTCGGTGATCCCGCCGAGGAACATCAGCACGGCGCTGTCGTCGCCGTCGCCGCCACCGGGGGCGATGGCGGCGGGCTTCCAGGTGCCGCCGCCGGGCAGCGAGGCCGGCAGCTGGTACTCGAGCTTGAGGTCCTTCGCCTTGAGCGAGCCCGCCTTGTTCTTGAACTTCAGCAGCGGGTAGGCGACGAAGTCGGTCTTGGTCGAGTTGTCGATCCGGTAGGTGAACTCGCGGGCGTCGTCACCGGCGAAGAAGGTCCCGGGGACACCGCGCACCGAGAGGTCGAGGCTCTGGTGCCCCGCCTTCTCGGCCGTGGCGGCGGAGGACGGGGAGCCGGTGGTGCCGACGGCCATGGCGCCCTGGGCGCCGGCCAGCACGAGCGAGGACGCGAGAGCGGCGGCGCCGGCGAGGGCGAGACTGCGACGTATGGACAAGGGAGACCTCACGGACGTTTCCGGGCGAGGCCCGGGCGCGAGGGGCGGCCGCAGACGCCGCGTCCCCCCGCGAAGCTGAAAGTGCGACGGAGAGTACCGAACGATCCGGCCGGTTCGGAAGGCGGGTGCCGCACTGTCACCCGGACGTGAAGGAGAGATGCCCGCTTCGTCCAACTCCGTCCGGCTTCAAGGCTTTTGCGCTTTGCCAAATGATGACCGGAGGGTGACGGGTACACGTCCGAAGGACCGTACCGCACCCGCGGGCGGGAGCGGTACGGTCCGGGTCGGGTCGGGTGGTGCCGGATCGGCGGCGGACCGGCGTCCGGGCCTGCGGTCGACCGGTGCCCGGGGCGCGACGGTGCCCGGGGCAGGACGGTGCCCGGGACGGGACGGACGTCAGCCGGCGAAGAAGGACTTGGCCGCGATCAGTGCCCGCTCGTCGCGCAGCACGTCCCCCGGACGGCTGCCGTTGCCGAGCAGCACGCCGCCCCAGCGCATCGCCATGTACCCGGCGCTCAGCCGGAGCGTGCCGATCAGCGGCTCGGCGTTGTCGTCGGTGCCGCTGAGGGCGGTGACGCCCCACAGGGTGCGGCCACCCATCCGGGCGCGGAAGTCCAGCCCGGGGACCCGCATCCAGCCCGACCAGTGGTCGAGGTAGAGCTTGGCGTCGGTCGGCAGGGTGTACCAGTACAGCGGCGCGACGAGGACCACGTCGGTGGCCGCCAGGGTGGCGTCCAGCAGGGTCTTCGCGTGCCCGGTCGGCTCGGCGTACGTGCCGTCGCCGTCGTGCCGCTCGTCCCGGAAGGGCGGCAGCGGGTACTCGGCGAGCCGCAGCCAGCGCTGCTCGGCGCCCGCCGGCAGGCTCGACTCGGCGGCGAGCCGCGCGAGCCGGGCGGAGTTGCCGTCGGTGCGCGCGCTGGCGTCGAGGAACAGGAAACGGCGCGGCGCCTCGGCACCGGACGGCTGGTCGGACATCGGAACTCCCCCGGGTCAGTGGTGTGGACGGGGGTGCGAGCAGCAGCCGCGCGCCGGTTATTCCCCGTCCGCGCCCCGTCGGCCGGTCACCCGGGCGGCGCGCCCGGGGTCACTCCGGCCGGTCCGCCGGGTCCCCGGACCGGTCGGCCACCATCCCGGGCGGTGCGCCCGGGGTCACTCCGGCAGTCCGGCCCGGCGACGGGCGACGGCGGCGACCGCCGCCCAGTCCTTGTCTCCGTCGCCGTGGGCCAGGGCGTCCAGGAAGGCGTCCCGCAGGATGCTGCCGAACGGCAGCGGCACGTTCCGCGCGGCGCCCGCCTCCAGGGCGAGGCCGACGTCCTTGAGCCCGAGCGGCAGCCGGAAGCCGGCCGGCTCGTAGCGGCGCTCGGCCACCATCGCGCCGTACCCGGAGTAGACCGGCCCGGGGAAGAGCGTGCTGGTGAGCATCTCGATCAGGTCGGTCGGCCGGACCCCGTTGGCGTCGGCCAGGCTGCACGCCTCGGCCATCGACTCGATCGCGCAGGCCAGCAGGAAGTTGACGCCGATCTTGGCGGTGTTGGCCTGCCGGGGGCTCTCACCGAAGTGCCAGGTGCGTTCGCCCATCGCGGCGAACAGCGGCTCGGCCCTGGTGAGCAGATCCGCGGCGCCCGCGGTCAGGATGTTCAGCCGGCCCTCCGCCGCGACCGGCGGCCGGCCGAGGACGGGCGCCGCGACGTAGCCGATGCCGTGCTCGGCGTGCAGCGCCTCGGCCCGTTCGGCGAGCGCGAGCGAGACGGTGGCCATGTTGACGTGCAGGGTGGCCGCGGCGCCGTCCAGCAGGGCGGGGTCGAGCAGCAGGCGCTCGACCGCGTCGTCGTCGGCGAGCATGGAGACGACCGTGTCGGCGGCGAACACGTCGGCGAGCGAGTCGGCCGCCTGCGCGCCCTCGGCGGCCAGGGCGGCCACCGGCCCGGGCGAGCGGTTCCAGACCCGTACGGCGTGACCGGCCCGCAGCAGACTGCCGGCCATGCCCCGTCCCATCGCCCCGAGCCCCACGAAGCCGACCGTCGTTCCGGTCATCGCCCACTCCCGTCGCCGTTGCCGCTCACCTGCGGCCGACTGTACGTCAGGGGATCACCGGGCCCGGCCTTTCACGGAGAGCACCGGACGCACACGACGCACCGGACGTACGGCACGCCCGGCACGCCCGGCACGTACGGGACTCGGGGGACACGGATTCGCGGGACACGCCGACGCGCAGGGCGCCCGGCGCTCACGCGCAGGCGCGCGCCGGCATCCGGTCGCGGTGTACGGCGGCCCCGCGCTCCAGCTCGGCGATCACCCGGCCGCGCAGCAGCTCGTACTGGGCCTGCAGCCGGCCGGGGCGGGCCGGGCGGGCGACCGGTCGGCCCGGCCCGACCAGTTCGTCCGGCCCGAACTGCTCGCGGGTGAGGTCGATCTCGAAGCCGGTGGCGAAGCGGTTCCACCAGTGGAGGTCCGTCCGGACCCCGTCGACGTACACCTCGCCCATCATCAGCTCGCCGCCGAGCAGGTCGTGCAGCACCATCGCCGTCACCCCGCACTGGCCGCGGGCGGGATTGTCGGGACGCCAGTGGGCCAGATCCTCGGGCGCACAAGTGTCGACACCCCAGGAGGAGCGGATCGCACGTTCGATGTCGTTGAGGGTCCACGCCGTCATACCGGGAAGCCTGCCACGCGGCACTGACAGCGGCAGCGGCTTTTCGAAGGGTCACCCCGTGTTCTGCGGCGACCCTCCCTGCGTTCACCCGAACGAGTCAATGAACCCGGTCGGTCGGCCATCCGGCGTCACGGGACGG
Organism: Kitasatospora sp. NPDC059577; assembly: GCF_042735475.1. Lineage (NCBI taxonomy): Bacteria > Bacillati > Actinomycetota > Actinomycetes > Kitasatosporales > Streptomycetaceae > Kitasatospora > Kitasatospora sp. NPDC059577. Next base: position 126,072 of record NZ_JBHWBZ010000004.1, read on the forward strand.
CCGACCGGCCGGGTCGTCACCCCGCCGACGGGCGACGGGGGCGCGGGGTCACCCCGCCGACGGGGCGGCCCTGCGGGGAGGGGTCACTTCGCCAGCGCGGCGACGCCGGCCTGCGCGAACTGCTCGTCCAGGTCGCCGCTGGGCGCGCCCGCGACGCCGATCGCCGCGACCGGAGCGCCCTTCGACTGCACCGGGGCGCCGCCGGCCAGGAACAGCGTGCCCGGGATGTCCTTCAGGTTGGGGGCCTGGGCCAGGCGCTTGGCCAGCTCCGAGGTCGGCGCGTTCCAGGAGACCGCCGTGAAGGCCTTGCGCTCGGCCGACTCCGGGGCCTGCGGGCCGGCGCCGTCGCCCTTCAGCAGCACCCGGGTGACACCGTCCCGGTCGACGACCGCGACCGAGACGTGCTGGCCGGCCCTGGTCGCCGCGTCCAGGGCGGCCTGGGCGGCGCGGGTGGCGGCGTCGATGGTCAGGCCGGTGCTCTGCGCGAGGTCCTTGTTCTGGGTGTCGACCTTCACGGCAGCCGGGGCGGCCGGGGTGTCGGTGGTCTCGGCGCTGGCCGAGACGGCGCCCACGGTGGCGGCGGCGATCGCGGCGGCGGCGACGGTGCCGGTCAGCACCCGGGTGCGCACGGAGGTCTTCTTCATGGTCCAGCTCCTCAGCGGGTCTGCGGGGTGGGGTGGGGATCGGGCGGGCGCCGGGGCGGGGGGCGCCCGGCGGCGGGCTCCGAACCACCCCCCCGGGGCGGGCCCCCCCCCACCACCGTCCCGCGCGTGCGTCCGCGCCAGATGGACGACAGCGGCGTC
>NZ_JBHWBZ010000004.1:126884-224612 GCF_042735475.1 Kitasatospora sp. NPDC059577
TGGGGGGGGGGGGGGGGGGGGGGGGGGGGGGGGGGGGGGGGGGGGGGCGGGGGGGGGGGCCGGCCCCCCCCCCGGGGGGGCGCCCCCCCACCCCCCGCCCGGGGGCGGGCCCGCCACATCGACGGTCCGGCGCGTGCGTCCGGGCATGATGGAGGACTGCGGCGTCAACCGATCGGCTGATGCGGGACCGGGCCGGACGGGTCACCATCGAGGGATCGGTGCAGGTCAGTGCGGACCCACCGCCCGTACGCAGCCCGTACGCAGCCCGTTCGACCAGGAGCCACCCGTGTCTCAGCCCCGCCCCGCCCCCGGTCGGCGCGGCGCCGGTCGCGCCGGTCGCGCCGGTCACGCCGATCGCACCGGTCAGGCCGGGCGGACCGAGGGCGCCGTCCGTCCGGGCACCGCCGCCCGGGGCGCCCGGGACGCCGGAGACCCGGACGCCGGCCGGCTGGCGCTGCTGCTGGACTCCGCCTTCGTGGTGCTGCTCGCCGCCTCGCTCAACCGCTACCTCACCCATCACTCCGGCAGCCCCCGGGCCCCCTGGGTGATCGGGCTGAGCGCCGCCCTGGCCGTCGCCCAGCCGGCCGGTTCCTGGCTCGACCACCACCGTCCGACCGCGTCGGGCCGCGGCCGCCGGTGGCCGCTGGGGCTGGTGGTCGCACTGTGGGTGGTGCTGGTGCTGCTCGCGCCGAGCTTCGCCTGGTGCGCCGTCCCGCTGATCTACACCGCGCTGCGGGCGCTGCCCGCGAAGGCGGCGATCCCCCTGGTGGGCGCCCTGACGCTGCTGGTGGTGATCGCCGAGATCCGGCTGCCCGGCGGGGCGGACGCCACGCTCGTCCTGCTGCCGCCCGCGGTCGCCGCGCTCGCCACCGGCGTCTTCCTCTTCATGGCCCGGCAGGCCGCCCGGCAGCGCGCGCTGATCGCCGACCTGGTCCGCACCCGGCGCGAACTCGCCGCCACCGAACGGCGGGAGGGCACGCTGGCCGAGCGGGCGCGGCTGGCGATGGAGATCCACGACACCCTGGCGCAGGGCCTGTCCAGCCAGCAGATGCTGCTGCAGGCCGCCGACCGCACCTGGGACGCCGACCCGGCGACCGCCCGCAGCCACGTCCGGACCGCCGCCGAGGTGGCCGCGCGGAACCTGGCCGAGGCCCGCCGCTTCGTCCACGACCTCGCGCCGGCCGAACTCGCCGACGGCCGTGCGCTCGACCAGGCGCTGCGGGCACTGGCCGACCGGGAGGCCGCCGAGAGCGGGCTGCCGGTCCGCTTCCACCTGGACGGAACGGCCGTGCCGCTGCCCGCCGCCGCGCAGTCCGCCCTGCTGCGGATCGCCCAGGGCGCGCTGGCCAACGTCCGGGAGCACGCCGGGGCGTCGGCCGCGGCGATCACGCTGTCCTTCCTCGGTGACCAGGCGGTCCTGGACATCGCGGACGACGGGCTGGGCTTCGACCCGGCCGCCGCGGGCACCGGGGGCGGCCGCGGGTACGGTCTGCCCGCGATGCGGGCCCGGCTGCGGCAGCTCGGTGGCACGCTGACCGTGGAAAGCACCCCCGGCGAGGGCACCGTGGTCTCCGCCGCAGTCCCCTTGGAGCACCGATTGGAGCACCGATGAGCGAGCGACGCGGGTCCGTCGACGCGAGGCGCGCGGCGTGCGGAGCGCCCGCCGCACGGAACGGGGCGGACGCATGAGCACGGCTGCGTCCCGTACCGCGCCCGTCCGGCTGCTGGTCTGCGACGACCACGCGGTGGTCCGGGCCGGCCTGCTCGCGCTGCTCGCCAGCGCGGGCGACATCGAGGTGGTCGGCGAGGCCAGCACCGGGGAGGAGGCCGTCGCGCTGGCCGCCCGGCTGGAGCCGCAGGTGGTGCTGATGGACCTCCAGCTCGGCGAGGGCATCGACGGTGTGGAGGCCACCCGGCGGATCACCGCCGCCCCGGACGGGCCGCACGTCCTGGTGCTCACCACCTACGACACCGACGCCGACATCACCCGGGCGATCGCCGCCGGCGCCACCGGTTACCTGTTGAAGGCCGAGCGGCCGGAGGAACTGTTCGCCGCCGTGCACGCGGCCGCGCAGGGCCGGACGGTGCTCTCGCCGCCGGTCGCCTCCCGGGTGATGGCGCAGATGCGGGCGCCGGTGCCGCAGCTCACCGAACGCGAGCAGGACATCCTGGTACAGCTGGCGCAGGGTCTGGGCAACCGCGAGATCGCGCGGGCGCTGTTCATCAGCGAGGCCACGGTGAAGACCCATCTGGGCCGGATCTACGACAAGTTGGGCGTGGACACCCGGGCGGGCGCGGTGGCGGTGGCCAAGGAGCGCCGGCTGCTGCGCTGAGCCGCCCGGGGCCCCGCTGCCCCCGTCCGCGCTCTCACGTCCCGCCTCTCCCGCCCCTCACCCCGTCTCTCGCGCCCGTCTCTCGTGCCCGGCCGCACCCCGGCTGCGCTGGGCGCTCGCGCGGTGTCGCTGCGTGCTGCCATGATGCTCGGAATGTCGGATTCCAGGCGGCGGCGCACACGGCCCCGCTCCGGCCCGGTTCACGCGGCCCGGCGGCCGGGTACGCCGGCGGGCGCACAACTGCCTGGTCCGGCGCCCTCCGGGCCGGTCCGTGCTGATCACCACAATGTGGATGTTTCGTGGATTTCACTATTGACAAACCAACCACGCGGTTTGTTAGCGTGAGATCAACGACGTCCCCGGGGGTGGGGACTCGCCGGGGCCTGTGCGGATCGCTCTCGCCGGAGGGTGCAGCCAGGGGGGACGGCGAGGCTGCCGGGGTGTCGGGGGGAGCGGCAGCGCCGAAGCCGCGCAGCGAGGCGGGGGGGGGGGGGGGGGGGGGGGGGGGGCGCCGCGGGGGGGCGGGGCGGGGGGGGGGGGGGGCGGGGGCGCGGCGCCGCCCGCCCCCCCCCCCCCCCTCCCCCGGTCCCTTTTCGGCCTTCCGGCCCCGGCTACGCCAGCGCGCTCCAGTACGGGCAGCAGACGTACGGCAACGGGGCCGGGCCGAGGCCCCCCTCTCCCGACAGCACCGGGATCTGCTCCGAGCGGGCCACCCCGGGTGAGCTCGCGGTCAGGCCGGGCTCGCCCAACTCCCCGAAGCAGAGCGCCAGTCGGTAGCCGTCCCGAGTGGTCGCGGCGACTCCCGGGCGGTCCCTGCCGGCGTTCAGCGAGGTGATCGTCCATCCGCTCCGGCGCCAGTGCTGCTCCACCACGTCCACCAGCACCGCCCGCCGCGGCAGCGAGACGACGGTGAGGATGTCCCGCCCCCGGGTGACGTACCAGAGCGCGGCCGACCCGCGCCCCGGCCGCGGCAGCCGCGCACCCGCCACGGGGGGCGCCTCCTGCCAGGCCGGCGTCGGGTCGATGGCGTCCAGGGTGTCCTGGAGCAGCGCCTCGCAGCGCCGGGCGGCATCGAGTTGATCGACCGTCACACCGTGCTCCACGCCGGGCCACCACGGCGCGGGCGCGATCGGCGCACCACCGGGGCGCCCGCCCGGGCTCCCGACGTTGAGTTCGGCACCACCTGACTGCACAGGGCCCTCCGTACTCCTCCCGGCGTTCAACCCGGGCTGGGGTTCCGTCACTGCTTGGACGGTGGACGAGTACGGACAGTTCCACCCCTCACCGTTCCCACACCCCTTCATTGCACTGCACGGTGCAGTTGAATCATTGCTCTGCACTGTGTAGTTTACTTCTTGTGCCGCCGACGGGACCGACCCGCCGACCACACGGCACCACCGCCTTCGAGAGGACCCTGCCATGCCCACCATCACCGTCGGCACCGCCCGCATCCCCTACCGCGTCGTCGGCGACGGCCCCGACACCCTCGTCCTCGTCCACGGCACCGGCCCCGGCTCCGGCATGTGGGACGGCCTGCTGGACTCCTTCACCGACCGCTACACCGTGCTGCTGCCCGACCTCTCCGGCAGCGAGGCCGCCGAGGACGACGGCGCACCGCTCACCCTGGAAACCCTCGCCGCCCAGGTCAACGCCGTGATCGACGACGCCGGCCGGGGCCCCGTCGACGTCTTCGGCTTCTCGCTCGGCGCCGTCGTCGCCACCGCGGCAGCCGCCCGGCGCCCCGAGCAGGTCCGCCGGCTGGTCGCCGCCGCCGGCTGGATCAGCGCCGAACAGGACGAGTACCTGCGCCTCTCCATGGCCACCTGGCTGTCGCTCGCCGACCACCCGGACGCCTTCGGCGGCTACGCCACCCTCACCGCCTTCAGCAGCGGCTTCCTCGACCGGATCGGGCGCGCCGCCGTCGAGGCCAACACCGCCTACATGCGGCCGACTCCCGGCACCCTGCGGCACATCGCCCTGAACCTCGCCCTCGACCTCACCCCGCTGCTCCCCCGGGTCCAGGCCCCGGCCCTGGTGATCGGCTGCGCCCAGGACGCCACCGTCCCCGTGCAGAACGCGCGGCGCCTGCACGCCGCCCTCCCGGGCAGCGTCTACGCCGAGTTCGACACCGGCCACATCGTGCTCGCCGAGGAGACCGAGGCGTTCACCAAGACCGTCCGGGAGTTCCTCGACGCCGCGTGAACGGCGCCGCGGACACCGGGCGGACGACGGAAGCAGGGGCGGACGGCAGGGGCGGACGGCGGGGGTGCGGAGCACACCCCCGCCCGCATGACAAGCCCCTGCACAGAACGGCCGATAACCGAGCCCGGAGATCGGAATGAAATTGACTGAACGTCAACTGTCAAGGTGAGACTGCTTAGTCAGCTTCATTGGCAAGGAGTTCACCATGCGCATACTCTTCACCGGCCCCGCTGCGGCCGGCCACCTCTTCCCGATGGTGCCGACCGCCCAGGCGCTGCGCGCCGCCGGGCACGAGGTCCTGTTCGCCTGCGGGCAGCCGCTCGACCAGGTCCGCAGCGCAGGCTTCCCCGTCGTCGAGATCGGCGACGGCCGGGTCCTGCGGGAGCTGTTCGAGGAGCGGCTTCAGGGCAAGATCGAGTACGTCGCCCCGAACAGGTCGCAGGACGAGATCTTCGACATGGCGGCCGGGATCTTCGCGCACGCCTCCCGACCCTCCGTCGACGGGCTGCTGGAGGCCGCCACCGAGTGGGGCGCCGACCTCCTCGTCCACGACTCCTTCCAGGCCGCCGCCCCGCTGGTGGCCACGAAGCTCAAGATCCCGTCGGTGGTCAACAACTTCGGGGTCAGCGCGGGCCTCCCCATGACCGGCCTGCTCGCCTCCCACTTCACCGACGTCTACGAGCGGCACGGCCTGGACGGCCCCGCCGCCTCCACCGCGCTCAACGTCGGCCCGCTCGGCGGCGACCCGGACGGCCTGCCGATGCGCTACGTCCCCTACAACGGCGGCGGCATCGTCCCGACCGAGTTCCTCCGCCCCGCCGACCGGCCCCGGATCGTCGTCACCCTGGGCACCGTGCTCGCCGAACTCGACGGCGTCCGGGCGGTCGTCCGCCTGGTCGAGGCCGCGGCCGAGGTCGACGCGGACTTCCTGCTCGCGGTCGGCGGCGCCGACCTCGCCCCGCTCGGCACCCTGCCCGCCAACGTCCGCGGACTGCCATGGGTCCCGCTCAACGAACTGCTCGGCCGCGCCGACGCGTTGATCCACCACGGCGGCTCGGGCACCATGCTGACCGCCCTCCAGGCCGGCCTGCCCCAGCTGCTCCTCCCGCAGGGCGCCGACCACTTCATCAACACCGAGGCCCTCACCGCGAGCGGCGCCGCGCTGAGCTCCGCGTCCGACGAGGTGGACACCCCCCTCCTCGACCGGCTGGTCACCGACCCCGACCTCCGCGACGCCGCCCACCGGCTCCGGGCCGAGAACGCGGCCCTGCCCGCCCCGGCCGACCTCGTCCCCGCCCTCGAAGCCCTCGCCACCCGCTGAGCCACGGCTCCGCGCACCGCAGCGCACCGCACTGAACCGCGCACCGCACCGCACCACCGAACGCGACGGCCCGGCAGCCTCCCCGGCTGCCGGGCCGCGCCGTCCGTCCGGCCGCTCAGCCGGTCCGGTCGGGTCAGCGGTCGGCCGCGCGCGGCGCGCCGGCCGGGCCGAACTCCTCCCGGATCGCCTCCACCAGTCCGGTCACCAGCCGCGCCCGCGGCACCATCGCGTCGACCACGACGTACTCGTGGTCGGCGTGGGCACCGCCACCGACCGCGCCCAGGCCGTCGAGCGTCGGCACTCCCAGGGCGGCGGTGAAGTTCCCGTCGCTGCCACCGCCGACCGCCACGCCCTCGACGCCCGGGAGCAGCCGGCGCGCCAGCCGGAACAGCCGCTCCGACGACGACCGCGGCATCGGTGGCCGGCCCACGGCGCCCCGGACCACGATCTCGACCTCGTCGAGGTGCGGGCGCAGGTTCGCGAACGCCGACTCGATCCGCTCCTTCTCCCCCTCCGTCTCGACCCGGACGTCCACGGTCACCGTCGCCTCCGCCGGCACCACGTTGTCGGTGGTCCCCGCCGACGCCATGGTCGGCGTCACCGTCGTCCCGGCCTCCGGACGGCTCAGCGCCGCCAGGTCCAGCACCTGGTGTGCCGCCTCGACCAGCGCGTTGACACCCGCCTCCGGCTCCAGCCCGGCGTGCGCCGCCCGCCCCCTGACGGACAGTTCGAAGGTGCCGCAGCCCTTGCGCCCCGTCTTCAGGGCGCCGCCCTCGCCCGCCCCCTCGAACACCAGGACCGCGCCGCAGGCCCGGGCCCGTTCCTCGATCAGCGCCCGGGAGGCGCCGGAACCGACCTCCTCGTCGGCGGTCACCAGGATCTCCACACCCGTCCGGTCGTCCAGCGCCGCCAGCCCGTGGACGGCCTGCACGAGACCACCGAGCATGTCGAACACGCCCGGCCCGGTCACCCGGCCCTGCTCCAGCCGGAAGGGCCGCCGGGCGAGCGTGCCGAGGGGGAACACCGTGTCGTGGTGGCCGAGCACCAGCACCCGGGGTTCCCCGCCGCCCGACCAGTGGACGTGCGGCCCCGCCCCGCTCTCCACCAGGACGGCCCGCCCGCCCAGCCTGCGCTCGATCATCTCCGCGACGACCCCGGCGGAGGCCCGCAGCGCCTCCGGGTCACGGGACGGGGACTCGACCTCGACGAGCCTGCGCAGATCGTCGAGCATCTCCTCGACACGTACGTCGGCACTGCTGTGCATCGTCATCTCCCGGGCAGACGGGGCGGATCGCCCGCGCCGGGCGAAGAACCCCTCCATCGAACCCGGCCGCCCCCGCGCCACCGCACCCGGGGGCGGTCTCCCGCCCCGCCGGCCTCCCGCCCCTACTCCTCGACGCGGTGCCCGGCCGTCCGGAGGGCCGCGACCGCCCCGGCCAACCGCTCCGCGGGCACCAGCACCAGGTCCGCGTCGTACGTCGACGCCACGAACACCGGCACCCCGGCCGCCGCCAACGGCGCGATCAGCCGCGACAACACACCCGGCAGGTCGAGCCCGTGCGCGCTGTCACCGCTGTACAACGCCCTCCACCGCTCGACGGACGCGCCGTCCGCCCCCGCGTCCACCTCCCGCACCACCGTCAGCCCCTCCGGGGCCCGGACCAGCGAGACCCAGCGCGACGCCAGCGCCACCCCCTCGTCGACCGCCCGCTCGACGCACAGGTCCCCCTCAAGAATGCGCAGCTGCTGCGCGCCCGCCATAGTCACCCACCGATCGTAGGACCGCCCGCTCCTCCTCCTCCTGCCCGGACGGTTCGGGTGCGGCGTGCAGGGCCTCGTAGAGGCTCCTCGCCCCGGGAAGGACGTCCCCGAGGTCGCGGAAGTCGGTCGGGTCCATGACACTCATGGTACCGATCGCACCGGATTCCATGTGGTCCCCCTCGTGTTGCAGTCGATCCGGTGGCGGCCGGCCCGTTCGGTCGGGACTGGTTACAGCCAGCCCGTTTCCTTCGCGCGCTGGTAGGCGGCGAGCTTGTTGTCGACGCCGAGCTTGGTGAGCGCCGAGGACATGTAGTTGCGGACGGTGCCCTCGGCGAGGTGCGTGCGGGCCGCGATGCGAGCGGTGGACAGGCCGTCGCCGGCCAGCCCGAGGACCTCGCGTTCGCGGGCGGAGAGCGGGTTCTCGCCGAGGGTCAGGGCGTCGGTGGCGATCTCCGGGTCGATGTACCGGCCGCCGCGGTGCACGGTGCGGACCACCTCGGCGAGCCGGGCGGCCGGGGTGTCCTTGGTGACGAAGCCCCGGACGCCGAGGCTCAGCGCGCGCTGGAGGTGGCCGGGGCGGCCGTGGCTGGTCAGGACGACGATCCCGCACGCGGTCGAGCCGTTCCGGATGGCCTCGGCGGCGGCGAGTCCGTCCATCACCGGCATGTCGAGGTCGAGGACCGCCACGTCGACACCGCCCGCGAGCACGGCAGCGACGGCGCCGGTACCGTCCGCCGCGGTGGCCACGACGTCGAGGTCGTCGTGCGCGGAGAGCAGCACGGACAGCGAGTCGCGGATGAAGGCCTCGTTGTCGGCGACGGCGATGCGGATCGTCATGCGGGTCCCCTCTGCGCGGTGCGTTCGTGCGCGGTCCGGTCGCGGGCCGCCGGACCGAATGCGGTGTGCTGCAGCGGGGCGTGGGCCAGGAGCCGGAAGCCCCCGCTGCCGTCCGGTCCGGCGGTCAGCTCGCCACCGATGTCGGTGAGGCGCTCGCGCAGACCGCGCAGGCCGTTGCCGTCGGACGCGTCGTTCGGACGGGCCTCGTCGTTGGCGACCTCGACGAGCAGGCGGCCGTCGTCGACCCGGAGTTTGATGCGGCACTCGGTGGCAGCGCTGTGCCGCAGCACGTTGGTGACGCCCTCCCGGACGACCCAGCCGGCCGCGTCCTGCAGCGGCTGCGGGACGTCCGGCGGCACCTGGTCGGTGCGGCACGCGATGCCGGCGGACCGCAGGACCGAGCGGACGCCCTCCAGTTCGGACTCCAGGGACGGCTGACGGTAGCCCCGCACCAGGGAGCGCAGATCGGACACGGACCCGCGCGAGACAGCGAGCGCCTGCTCGATCTCGGTGCGGGCACGGTCGGGATCGTTGCGCAGCAGGAGCAGCGCCACCTCCATCTTCATGCCGACGACCGACAGGCCGTGGCCGAGCACGTCGTGCAGGTCACGGGCGAAGCGCAGCCGCTCCTCGACGACCGCCAGCCGGGCCAGTTCGGCCCGGTTGTCGTGGATCTCGCGGGCGAAGGACGGCAGCAGGCCGAGGGCCCCGACCACCACCACGGTGACCACGCTGCGGACGACGACGTCCACCACCAGGTCCGTGGGCATGCCGAGGAGCAGACCGGACAGGACCATGCCGAGGAGGATGCCGGTGGCGGCCCAGACCGAGCGGCGGGCGCTCAGCGAGACGACGGCGGCGCACGCGGCCAGGGAGGGCAGCGCGCCCCAGGCTCCGCCCAGCAGGAGCAGCAGGGCGAACGCGACGCTGGTGCAGATCGCCACGTCCGGCACGTGCCGGTCGCGTGCGCCGCTGCGGGCGACGACGTCGTACACGGTGCGGGAGAACGTGACGGCGAAGGCCAGCAGGCCGACGGCGGCGAGGCAGACCAGGCCGAGCGACGGGCGGTGGCGCAGCCACAGCACCAGCCCCTCGGCGAGGAAGACGGCCGCGGTCAGCAGGATGAGCCACGCCACGATGCGGGCCACTGCGGCCGGAGTTCGAGCTCCCACCTGCGGATCCCCCCTTCGCGACTCGATTTGGTGTCCTTCGACCCTATCGACACGTTTCGGGGCCCGGCGCTTCAGCCGGACCGGCGCGGGTCCCAGCGGAAGAAGCGCTTGCCCATGGAGAAGGACAGGCCGGCCCAGGCGCACAGGATGCCGATCGGCTGGGCACAGGCCTTGAAGGAGCCGACCAGGTCGACCGCGGCCGGGACACCGGCCACCGTCGGGTCGCTCGCGAAGTCACGGCCGAGCCAGGCGGTGCGGACGATCTCCACGACCGGGCTGGAGGGCAGGTAGGGGGCCACGTGCTGGGCCCAGCCGGGCAGTTCGCTGATCGGCATGGCGATTCCCGAGGTCATCATCATCGCCAGGATCACCGGAGTCACGATCCAGGTGGAGACCTCGCCGGAGGGCAGCAGCCCGGACAGCCCGATGGCCAGCAGCGAGAAGGCGACGGCGCCGAGCACGATGCCGAGGAGCAGCAGCAGGGGGTTGTGCGGGGCCGGGGCGTCGATCGCCAGGGTGCCCACCACCAGGAGGACCACCACCTGCAGGAGGCTGGTGACGCTGCCGCTGGCCGCCTCCCCGGTGAGGATCGCGGTGTCGGGCAGCGCCGTGCCGCGCAGCCGCTTGTAGACGAGCTTGTCGCGGCGGGAGGCCGCGGAGTTGATGACGTTGTAGACGATCCACAGCAGCACGAAGCCGGCGAACCCCGGCAGCAGGTAGACGCCGGTGTCGTAGCCGTCGATCTCGCCCTTGCCGTGCTGGCTGATCGAGTAGGCGAGGCTCAGCCCGAGCGGCAGCAGCGCTCCGGTGAGGGCGAAGCCGAGGTCGCGCCAGTACACGCGCTGGGAGAGCAGGAACTGGGAGGAGGTGAGACGCAGCCAGGTCATGACCGTCCCTTTCCGGTCGCGGCGACGTCGAGGAAGACGTCCTCCAGGGATGCCGAGCGCACTTCGAGGCCGCGCAGGCGGACCGCGTTGTCGTCGGCCCACTTCAGCAGCAGCCGCAGGACGGGCTGCGGGTCGTCGGCGACGAGGGTGACGCGGCCGTCGGCCTCGCCCACCTCGGTGCCGGGGAACGGCGGCAGGGTACGGGCGTTGACGGTGGCGTCGGCGGTCACGGAGATCCGCGTGCTCGCCTCCTGGGCGAGGACCTCGTCCACCCGTCCGTGCCGCACGATGCGGCCGTGGTCCATGATGGCGACGCGGTCGGCGAGGTACTCGGCCTCTTCCATGTAGTGCGTCGTCAGCAGCATGGTCATGCCGTCCTCGACCATCCGCTTGAGGAACCGCCAGGTCTCACGGCGGGATTCGGGGTCGAGTCCGGTGGTGGGTTCATCGAGGAACAGCAGCCGGGGCCGGCCAAGGACGGAGAGCGTGAGGTCGAGCCGGCGGCGTTCGCCGCCGGAGAGCCGGCCGACCCTGGTCCTGGCCCGGTCCTCCAGGTCGACCAGGCGCAGCGCGTCCTGGACGGAGGCCGCGTTCGGGGTGAAGCGGCGCCAGGCGCGCACCGTCTCGGCGACGGTGAGTTCGCCGAAGAAGCCCGCCTCCTGCAGCATGATGCCGATCTGCGGGGCGATGCGCGCGCGCTCGGTGAACGGATCGTGGCCGAGCACCGTGACGCTGCCCGACGCGGGCCGCAGATAGCCCTCCAGCACGTCCATGGTGGTCGTCTTGCCTGCGCCGTTGGTGCCGAGCAGCGCGACCACCTCACCCGGGCGCACGTCGAAACTGATGCCGGCCACGGCGGTCTTCGCTCCGTAGTCGACACGCAGGTCGGCGACCCGGATCACGGATTCGGTGTTCATGCTTCGACCTTAGGAAATCCGCCGGTCGCGGCAGTAGAGCGGACCGCACGGGTTCCGGAGGCGTTCCGCACCACCGTCACCATGACTTTCGTCATGCCGCGCGGGCGGCCCCCGCGATGCGGTGCAACCACAGCAGCCGGGCGATCTGGAACTCCTCTCCCGGCACCACACCGAGCCGGTTGTTCATGAGGTGGATGTGGTGGAAGGCGGTCAGGTAGTCGGGCCTGGCGAGGCCGGCCTCGCCCACCAGCCGCCAGAAGTCGTCGGCGTAGGACCCGAGGACGGGGCCCAGTTCCCGGTCGGCGAGGACGTCGCCGACCCGGCCGTGCAGCACCTCGGCCCGCCGGACGGCCCGGGCGTCGCCGGGGGCGAGCCGGGGCAGGGCGCGCGGCGAGGGGGCGTCGCGGCGACCGCGGCCGGCCCAGTACCACGCGTACTGGTGCAGGAACGCGGTGCGCTGCGTCGGCGGCAGGTGGGCGGTGACGAGGTGGGTGTGGGCGGCGGCGATCGTGGTGCGCCGCGCCCGGTGCCGGGGGCCCGCGCACAGCAGGGCGGCCTCGCTGCCCCGCTGCATGAGCCGCTCGGCCAGGGCCACGCCGTCCGGTCCGCCGAACTTGGCGTACTCCGGCTCGTACAGCCGCTTGACCACGGCGCGCCGGGGCGGGAACGGTCCGGGCGGGTCGTTCGCGTCGGCGGCGAGCGCGTCGAGGGCGGCCGCGTGGCCGTACAGCAGCAGAGCGGCCAGGCCGTCACGGACACCCGGGTGGGGCAGGAGCCGGATCCAGTCGGGCGCCTCCTGTGCACAGGCCCACAGGTGCAGCAGGTGCAGCGCGGCGGCCCGGGAGGAAGAGACCGCGGCGTGGACGGCGGAGCCGCCGCCGGAGGACGGCACCGGACCGTCCGTGAGCGGTGCCGGGAGGGCGGCGGCGCCGACCGTCGTCAGGGTGCCGAACGGGCTGGGCTTGAGGGCCGTACGGGTGCGGTAGGCGGGTAACCACCACTTGGTGGGACCAGTCAGGGGTGAAGCGGGAACCACCACCACTTGGTGGGTCGAGAAGGAGGCGACGGACCGAATCGCTCCACTACCGAAAGCCGCAGGTCGTATGACCTGCGGCTTTCGGTAGTGGAGCGGGCGACGAGAATCGAACTCGCGCTCTAAGCTTGGGAAGCTCATGTTCTACCATTAAACTACGCCCGCCTGATGAGCCGTCAGAGACCGCTCGATCCAGTGTCACTGTACCCCATCCGTGACTGCGCTTGCACGAGGGGTCCGGGGGCGCGGCGGCGCCGGGTGGGGGCGGGCGCCGGGGCGTACTGTGTGGGCCGCGTACGAGTGCTCCGGCGGGTGGGGTCGGGGCGGCGAGCCACGATGAGGAATGTCCGGAACATCCCCTAATGTGACGCTGTCCCGGGGCTCGGCCGCCGGGCGTGTGAGTACCGGTGAGTACTGGTTAGGGATGGGAAGGGGATCGATGGAGCAGCGCGCCGTCGTTCGTTGTGCCGAGGGGCACCTGTTCAGCACCACCACGTTCCCGATGCAGAACCTCGGTCCGGGCCGGCTCGGCCCCGGTCGGCTGATCCGCTGTCCGCAGTGCGGACGGCTGCGGAGCTCGGTGCTGGCCGACGTGCGGGAGCTGTCGGAGCCGCAACTGGCGCAGGCGATGCGGCTGGAGGCCGCGGAGTTCCTGGCCTGACGGCGGGCGGACGGATGCGTGGGCCCCGGACGGATTCGTCCGGGGCCCTTTCTTGCACGTAACCTCGAAGCGTGCTGCTCTCTGACAAGGACATCCGGACCGAAATCGACCTGGGCCGGGTCTCCATCGACCCGTTCGACCCGGCGATGATCCAGCCGTCGAGTATCGACGTGCGCCTCGACCGCTTCTTCCGCGTGTTCGAGAACCACAAGTACCCGCACATCGACCCCTCCGAGGAGCAGCCGGACCTGACCCGGCTGGTCGAGCCGGAGGGCGAAGAGGCGTTCATCCTGCACCCGGGCGAGTTCGTGCTGGCCTCGACGTACGAGGTCATCACGCTGCCCGAGGACGTGGCCTCCCGGCTGGAGGGCAAGTCGAGCCTGGGCCGGCTGGGCCTGCTCACCCACTCCACGGCGGGCTTCATCGACCCCGGCTTCAGCGGCCACGTGACGCTGGAGCTGTCGAACGTCGCGACGCTGCCGATCAAGCTGTACCCGGGCATGAAGATCGGGCAGCTCTGCCTGTTCCGTCTCTCCTCGCCGTCGGAGCACCCGTACGGCTCGGAGCGCTACGGCTCGCGCTACCAGGGCCAGCGCGGCCCGACGCCGTCCCGCTCCTACCTGAACTTCCACCGCAGCAAGGTCTGATCCGCAGACCCGCGGAGCCGCACGCAGACGGGCGGCCACCCCTCACGGTGAGGGGTGGCCGCCCGCGGTGCTTCCGGCGGACCCCAGGCCCGCTCCCGGTGCTTCCGGCGGACCTCAGGCCCGCTTGGGGCTGGTGACGGCGACCAGTTCGGTGCCGTCCTCGGACAGCCGCAGTTCGGTGCGCAGTTCGGCCAGCTCGCCGAGGTGGTGCAGGTGGGTGCCGCCGCAGAAGATCTGCGCGCCGCCCTCGGGGAGCTCGCAGTGCCACTGGCGGCGGGCGGTGAGTTCGGGACCGGGCACCTCGATGCGGACCGGGGCGTCGGCGGCGACCCAGGCGGCGAGCCGGGCGTTGACGTCCTCGGTGAGCGCGGGCAGGGCGTCGGCCAGGGCGGGGAACTCCTCGGTGGCGTCCGTCGTGAAGCCCTTCTTCTTGAGCGACTTGCCGAGCCGGTAGGTGTCGGTGCTGGCCTCGGTGTCCATCACCGAGCTCGCCATGGCCAGGCTGTCGAAGTCGGGGTTGCCGAAGGCGTCCGAGCGGCCCGGGTCCTTGCGCCAGCGCGGGGCGAGCGCCGCGTTGAGGGCGAGGGCGAGCAGGTGGCAGCCGCTGTGGGAGGCGCTGAGCGCTCCCCGGCGGCCGGCGTCGACGGCGAGCGCGGCGGTGCGGCCGGTGAGGTCGCCGGGGTCGGCGTCGAGGACGTGCAGGACCAGCCAGGACCATTCCTCGTCACCGCGCCGGACCGGGATGTCGGCGCCGACCAGCAGCGCGTCGTCCTCCGGGCCCACGGCGCCGGTCAGGCAGTCGACGACGGCGAACCCGGTGCCGTCGACGGTGAGGGTGCCGTGGTCGGCGGGCTGGTCGGGCCAGGTGTGGTCGAGCGGGTGGAACGGGGTCGCCGCGGTCACGACGGCGTACCGGCCGTCGGCCAGCGGGTGCACCGCGAGCACCGGGGACTCGCCGGTCACCGCCCCGGCCGGGAAGCTGACGTGGGTGGTGGGGAGGGTCATGCCTGGCTCCGGTGGACGTGGGACGACGAGGGTGGACGGGCCCCGGCGCTCGGCCGCGGCCCGTCCACCATTCTGCCCTTCGCCCGTCAGCCCAGTGTCGGCAGCTTGATCAGCACCAGCAGGGCGATCAGCTGCAGCGCCGAGGCGGCGGCGGCCTTGCCCCAGGGCAGGTCGTGCAGCCGCCGGACCATGCAGGTCAGCAGGTACGCGCAGAGCGCCCAGGTCGCCCAGCCGACGACCTGGACGACGGGGCTGCCGGAGGGCAGCACCAGGTCGAGCAGCAGCCGGGGGGCGTCGGTGAGCCAGCCGATGAGCGCGGCCAGGCCGACGGTCGACTTCCACGGCCCGTCGCCGCCCAGCTGGCGGGCCAGCGCGTAGGTGACCCCGCCGAAGACCGCGCCGACGACGGTGAAGCAGACGGCGGCGGCGAGGATGCCGGTCAGTGCGACGGTGAAGGTGGAGTTGACGATGTCGTCGTGGGTCAGCCCGATGCCGAGCACCGCGAGCGAGCCGTACAGCAGCGAGACGGTGAGGGCGGGCAGCCAGACCTGGTGGTCACGGGTGCGGTCGAACATCGCGGTCGGGCTGCGGAAGAGGCCGACGAACAGCTCGCGCCAGTGCGGCCGGGGGCCGGCGACGTGCGGGGCCGACTGGCCGCCGGCCCGGTAGACGGCGACGTTGTCCTGGCCGTACGACCCCTGCTGCTCGTGCGCCTGCTGCCCGTACGGCTGCTGCTGCCCGTGACCGTCGTGGGCGTAGCCGTCCGGCGGGTACTGCCCGTACCGGCCCTGGTCCGGGTACTGCCCCTGGTCGTACTGCCGCTGGTCGTAGTGGCCCTGGTGCGGGGGTTCCTGCCCGTACGGGCCGCCGCCCGGGTACGGGTCGCGCGTCGGAAACGCGCGGGTGTTCCCCGGCCGGTCGGCCGCGTACGGGTCGTACCCGTCGTCGGCCGTTCCCGCCGGGCCCCCCGCAGCTCCCGGGTGCGGGGCCGTGAAGAACTCCGGCCCGTCCGTCCGCCCGTGCCCCCCGGGCGCCCCCGGCGGCGGCGGAGGGGCCGACCACCCGCCGTGCGGGCGGTCGGAGCCCTGACCGCTGTCGTATCGATTACCAGCCACGCTCTGAAGGTACCCGTCCGGCCCGGGCCCCGTCGGCCTCTGACGGAGCCGGGGCCGGTTTGCAGCGAGGCTGAGACGAACAGGGCCGAAAGCCGCCCCGGGGCCCCCGGGAAACCGGACGGCCGGATCGCGCGCGACCCGAGGACCGGAGGAGCCGGAGCGGCCCGGGAGGGCCGGACTACCGCTGCGCGGTGACCGACGGGCCGTGCACCGCCGCCGCCGCGCTGGTACCGGCCGGGCAGCCGCCCGGGCCGGCCGAGGTCCGGACGGCACCGACCGGCAGCAGGGTGCCGCAGGCGATCCGGATGCCGGTCGGGAGCTCGTTGTCCGACTCCACGATCGCGCCGTCGCCGATCACCGCGCCGTCCAGCGCCGAGCGGTCGCCGACGGTGGCGTAGGCGCCCACGATCGAGTCCTTGACCAGGGTGTCCGGGCCGATCACCGCGCCCGGCAGGATCACGCTGCCCTCGACGATCGCACCGGCCTCGACCACCGCGTCCGCGGAGATCACGGTGCCGCCGCTGAGCACCGCGCCCGGGTGGACGGTGGCGCCGGGCAGCAGCAGGGCGTCGCCGGTCGGACCGGGGACGGCCGGGGAGTCGACCTTGCCGAGCACCAGGTCGGCCGAGCCCCGGACGAAGGCGGCGGGGGTGCCGAGGTCCAGCCAGTACGAGGTGTCGACCACGCCGCGCAGCAGCGCGCCGGTGGCCAGCAGCTCGGGGAAGGTCTCGCGCTCGACGGACACCTCGCGGCCGGCCGGGATCCGGTCGATCACGGAGCGGGTGAAGACGTAGCAGCCGGCGTTGATCTGGTCGGTGACGATCTGCTCGGGCGTCTCCGGCTTCTCCAGGAACTCCAGTACCCGCCCGTTCTCGTCGGTCGGGACGAGGCCGAAGGCGCGCGGGTCCTCGACCCGGGTGAGGTGCAGGGTGACGTCGGCCCCGGCGGCCACGTGGCCGTCGCGCAGGGCGGCGATGTCGACGCCGGAGAGGATGTCGCCGTTGAAGACCAGGACCGGCTCGTCGGGGCCGCAGGTCAGGCCGGAGGCGGCGTTGCGGATGGCCCCGCCGGTGCCCAGCGGCTCGCGCTCGGTCAGGTAGACCAGCTCGATGCCGTAGGGGGTGCCGTCCTGGAAGTGGTCCTCGAACACCTCGGCCAGGTACGAGGTGGCCAGCACGACGCGGGTGACGCCGGCGGCGGCCGCCCGGGCCAGCTGGTGCGCGATGAAGGGGACGCCTGCCACGGGCAGCATGGGCTTGGGGGTGTGGGTGGTCAGCGGACGCAGTCGCGTGCCCTTACCACCGACCAGCATGATCGCCTCGGTCATGGTCTGCGCTGTTCCCCTTGTGGTCTCTGCGGTCCGGCCCGGCGGGCCGGCGCCTCCGTCGGTGTTCTGGACCCGTCCGTCCGGCCGGCGCGGGTCGGCGCCCGTCCGGCCTTGCGCCCGGAACGGGTGGACCGGCACGGAGCCGGTCCGGCGCCTACTGTATTTCCTTCCAACCGAATGCCCGTCCGGCGCCCGTGCGACGGACGTCACTCCCCGTCCGCCCGCCGTACCGCCGAGGGCCACCGCAGTACCCCGAAAGCCCGGCCCGGCGGGCGCGTTGGCGGCGTCCACCGGGCCGGGCAGTTGTAGCAGAACTGTCGAACAGCGGGCTTCGGGGCCGCGGACGGCTACGCGTCCACGGTCTCCGGGTGCTCCTCGGCCTCGGCCGGCGGGGTGGCCTTCACCGAGTCGAGCAGCAGCTGGGCGACGTCGACGACCTTCAGGTGCTCCTTGGCCGCGCCCTCGTTCTTCTTGCCGTTGACCGAGTCGGAGAGCATCACCAGGCAGAACGGGCAGGCGGTGGAGACGATGTCGGGGTTGAGCGACAGCGCCTCGTCCACGCGCTCGGTGTTGATCCGCTTGCCGATGCGCTCCTCCATCCACATCCGGGCGCCGCCGGCGCCGCAGCAGAAGCCGCGCTCCTTGTGGCGGTGCATCTCCTGCTGGCGCAGACCGGGGACCTTGTCCATGATCTCGCGCGGCGGGCTGTAGACCTTGTTGTGGCGGCCCAGGTAGCAGGGGTCGTGGTAGGTGATCAGGCCCTCGACCGGGTTGACCGGGACGAGCTTGCCCTCGTCGATCAGGTGCTGCAGCAGCTGGGTGTGGTGGATCACCTCGAAGTGACCGCCGAGCTGCGGGTACTCGTTGGCGATGGTGTTGAAGCAGTGCGGGCAGGTGGCCACGATCCGCTTGGTCGGGGCGTCCTCCAGCGCGGCGTTCAGCGTCTCCACGTTCTGCGCGCCGAGCATCTGGAACAGGAACTCGTTGCCCAGGCGGCGCGGGGAGTCACCGCTGCAGGTCTCCTCCTTGCCGAGGATGGCGAACTTCACGCCCGCGGTGTGCAGCAGCTCGGCGAAGGCCTTGGTGGTCTTCTTGGCGCGGTCCTCCAGGGCGCCGGCGCAGCCGACCCAGTAGAGGTACTCGACCTCGGCGGGGTCGATGTCCTCGCCGATCACCGGCACCTCGATGCCGGTGTCCTTCTTGAGCTCCTTGACCCAGTCGAGGCGGGCCTTGGTGGCCATGCCCCACGGGTTGCCCTTGTTCTCCAGGTTCTTGAGCATCGTCCCGGCCTCGGTCGGGAAGTTGCTCTCGATCATCACCTGGTAGCGGCGCATGTCGACGATGTGGTCGATGTGCTCGATGTCCACCGGGCACTGCTCGACGCAGGCGCCGCAGGTGGTGCAGGACCACAGGACGTCCGGGTCGATGACGCCGTTCTCCTCGGCGGTGCCGATCAGCGGGCGCTCGGCCTCGGCCAGGGCGGCCGCCGGGACGTCCTTGAGCTGCTCGGGGGTGGCCTGCTCGTTCCCCTCCGCGTCCTTGCCGCCGCCGGCCAGCAGGTACGGCGCCTTGCCGAAGGCGTGCTCGCGCAGGCTCATGATCAGCAGCTTGGGCGAGAGCGGCTTGCCGGTGTTCCAGGCCGGACACTGCGACTGGCAGCGGCCGCACTCGGTGCAGGTGGAGAAGTCGAGGATGCCCTTCCAGGAGAAGTGCTCGACCTGGGAGACGCCGAAGACGGCGTCGTCGGCCGGGTCCTCGAAGTCGATCGGCTGGCCGTTGCTGGTCATCGGACGGAGCTCGCCGAGGGCGGTGCCGCCGTCCTCCTCGCGCTTGAAGTAGATGTTGAAGAAGCCGAGGAAGCGGTGCCAGGCGACGCCCATCGAGGGGTTGATGCCGATGGTGGTGGCCCACGCGAACGAGATGCAGATCTTCAGCATCGCGAACAGGTAGATCAGGTTCTCCAGCGTGCCGTGCGACAGCCCGCTGAGCGCGGAGACCAGCGGGTACGAGACCAGGTGCTCCGGTCCGTACGAGTCGACGCCGTCGAGGGCGCCCTCCAGCGCGCGCAGCATCAGGATGCAGAGGCCGATGCCGAGGATGGTGTACTCGACGTAGAAGGCCTGCCAGGCGATCGAGCCGGCGAACCGGGACTTGCGGCCGGACCGCGACGGCAGGCTCATCAGCCGGATCACGATCAGGGTCAGGATGCCCAGCGTGGTCAGGGTGCCGACCAGCTCGACGAAGAGCTGCCAGATCATCCAGTGACCGATGATCGGCAGCGCGAAGTCGGCGTCGAACAGCTGGCCGAAGGCGTTGACGATGGTCAGCACCAGGCTGAAGAAGCCGACGGCGACGAACCAGTGGGCGATGCCCACGATCCCCCAGCGGTTCATCCTGGTGTGGCCGACGAACTCGACGGCCACGGTCTTGACGCGCTGGGCGGGCTGTCCGAAGCGGGTGGAGTCCGCCGCCCCGGTGCGCACCACCTTGTAGATGTACAGCGCCGCACGGGCGGCGAGCGCGGTGCCGATCACGAATGTGACCAGCGAGATGACGATCGCTGCTAGCTGCATCGGCTCTCCGTCTCCTGCGGCTTTGCGGTTGAGCAGTCTCTGCGGTTCTAGGGTTGTCGACTTGAGTGTACTGGTCGGTAACTTGCCGGGCCGACGGCCCGGACATTACAGGTCGCCAACAGCTCTCCAGAAGGTTCCCAAGCTATGGCGGCAGTCACGTGTCCGCACCCCCGCCACGACGGGACCGCGGCCCCCCGCCCGGACGGACCGTCCGTACCCCACCGGATCCACCCGCCCCCGGAGCCGCTCCGCCGGGCCACCGCGGCACGGTCCGGCTCAGCAAAGTTGAGCGACTCACACTCATGCCTGTTGACGCTGCCCACCGGGTCATGCATCCTTGAGCCCGTAAAGCTCAACTCTTCCGTGGAGGTATCTACGATGGCACGCGCGGTCGGCATCGACCTCGGTACGACGAACTCGGTCGTCAGCGTTCTGGAGGGTGGCGAGCCCACCGTCATCACGAACGCCGAGGGCGCCAGGACCACGCCGTCCGTCGTCGCCTTCGCCAAGAACGGCGAGGTCCTGGTCGGCGAGGTGGCCAAGCGTCAGGCGGTCACCAACGTCGACCGGACCATCCGCTCGGTCAAGCGCCACATGGGCACCGGGTGGAAGATCAACCTGGACGGCAAGGACTTCAACCCGCAGCAGATCAGCGCCTTCATCCTGCAGAAGCTGAAGCGGGACGCCGAGGCCTACCTGGGCGAGACGGTCACCGACGCCGTCATCACCGTCCCGGCGTACTTCTCGGACTCCGAGCGCCAGGCCACCAAGGAGGCCGGTGAGATCGCGGGCCTCAACGTCCTGCGCATCGTCAACGAGCCGACCGCGGCCGCCCTCGCGTACGGCCTCGACAAGGACGACCAGACCATCCTGGTCTTCGACCTCGGCGGCGGCACCTTCGACGTCTCCCTGCTGGAGATCGGCGACGGGGTCGTCGAGGTGAAGGCCACCAACGGTGACAACCACCTCGGTGGTGACGACTGGGACCAGAAGGTCGTCGACCACCTGGTCAAGGTCTTCCAGAGCGGCCACGGCGTCGACCTGTCCAAGGACAAGATGGCCCTGCAGCGTCTGCGCGAGGCCGCCGAGAAGGCCAAGATCGAGCTGTCCTCGTCCTCCGAGACCTCGATCAACCTGCCCTACATCACGGCCTCCGCCGAGGGCCCGCTGCACCTGGACGAGAAGCTCACCCGGGCCCAGTTCCAGCAGCTGACCTCGGACCTGCTGGAGCGCTGCAAGATCCCGTTCCACAACGTGATCAAGGACGCCGGCATCTCGCTCTCCGAGATCGACCACGTCGTCCTCGTCGGCGGCTCCACCCGCATGCCGGCCGTCGCCGAGCTCGTCCGCGAGCTGACCGGCGGCAAGGACGCCAACAAGGGCGTCAACCCGGACGAGGTCGTCGCCATCGGCGCCTCGCTCCAGGCCGGTGTCCTCAAGGGCGAGGTCAAGGACGTCCTGCTGCTCGACGTCACCCCGCTGTCCCTCGGCATCGAGACCAAGGGCGGCATCATGACCAAGCTGATCGAGCGCAACACCACGATCCCGACCAAGCGCTCCGAGATCTTCACCACGGCCGAGGACAACCAGCCGTCCGTGCAGATCCAGGTCTACCAGGGCGAGCGCGAGATCGCCGCGTACAACAAGAAGCTCGGCATGTTCGAGCTGACCGGCCTGCCGCCGGCGCCGCGCGGCCTGCCGCAGATCGAGGTCACCTTCGACATCGACGCCAACGGCATCATGCACGTGGCCGCGAAGGACCTCGGCACCGGCAAGGAACAGAAGATGACCGTCACCGGCGGCTCCTCGCTGCCGAAGGACGAGGTCGACCGCATGCGCCGCGAGGCCGAGCAGTACGCGGAGGACGACCACAAGCGCCGCGAGGCCGTCGAGACCCGCAACTCCGCCGAGCAGCTCGTCTACTCGACCGAGAAGTTCATCGCCGACAACGCCGACAAGCTCCCCGGCGACGTCAAGACCGAGGTCGAGACCGCCATCGGCGAGCTCAAGGAGGCCCTGAAGGGCGAGGACATCGCGAAGATCCGCGAAGCCTCGGAGAAGGTCTCCACCACCGCGCAGAAGCTCGGCCAGGCGCTGTACGCCAACGCCGACGCCACCGCCGGTGCCGCCGGGGCCGGCGACTCCGCCCAGGCCAAGGCCGACGACGACGTCGTCGACGCCGAGATCGTGGACGACGAGAAGCCCAAGGGCGGTGCGTCGGCATGACGGACAAGCCGCAGGGCGGAAAGCCCGGCGACGACTCCGCCGCCGAAGAGGCCGTGATCAAGGCCGCCGAGGAAGCCGCGTCGGCCGGTGCCGCCGAGGGTTCCCCGGAGGAGCTCGCCACCGCCAAGCGCGAGCTGGCCGAGCGCACCGCGGACCTGCAGCGCCTGCAGGCCGAGTACCAGAACTACCGCAAGCGGGTCGAGCGCGACCGGCTGACGGTCCGCGAGATCGCGGTCTCCAACATCCTGGAGTCCCTGATCCCCGTCCTGGACGACATCGGCCGCGCCCGCGAGCACGGCGAGGTCACCGGCGGCTTCAAGTCCGTCGCCGAGTCCCTGGAGACGGTCGTCGCCAAGCTGGGCCTGCAGCAGTTCGGCAAGGAGGGCGAGCCCTTCGACCCGACCATGCACGAGGCGCTGATGCACAGCTACTCCTCGGACGTCACCGAGGACACCTGCGTGCAGGTCCTCCAGCCCGGCTACCGCATCGGCGAGCGGATCATCCGCCCGGCGATGGTCGCCGTCGCGGAGCCCCAGCCGGGCACCCAGCCGGCCGCCGACACCGACGCGAAGTCGGGCGACGCGGACAAGTCCGACGGCGGCTCGGACAGCTGACACCCTGTGACAGCCGAAAACCAGTGCGCTGCGGAGTCGTACGCCGGCCAGTACGGCGGCCGGCTCCGCAGCGCTCTGTCGACAGCCGCGTCCCCGCGCGCCGTTGACAGCCCAGTGACGATGGACATCGGGAGGTGGCTCAAGCCGTGAGCGGTAAGGACTACGTGGAGAAGGACTACTACAAAGTCCTGGGCGTGCCCAAGGACGCCACCGCCACCGAGATCAAGAAGACCTACCGCAAGCTCGCGCGCGAGTTCCACCCCGACGCCAACAAGGGTGACGCCAAGGCCGAGGAGCGGTTCAAGGACATCTCCGAGGCGTACGACGTCCTCTCCGACGAGAAGCGCCGCAAGGAGTACGACGAGGCCCGCAGCCTCTTCGCCAACGGCGGTTTCCGGGCCGGCGGCGGCCCCGGCGGCGCCGGCAACTACAGCTTCGACTTCGGCGACCTCTTCAGCGGCAACCAGGGCGGCGGCGCCAGCAGCGGCGGACTCGGCGACGTCTTCGGCGGCCTCTTCAACCGCGGCGGCCCCCGACAGGCCCAGCCCCGGCGCGGCGCCGACGTCGAGACCGAGGTGACGCTCTCCTTCGAGGAAGCCGTCGACGGCGCGACCGTCCCGCTGCGGATGACCAGCCAGGCGCCCTGCCGCACCTGCAACGGCACCGGCGCCAAGTCCGGCACCACCCCCCGGGTCTGTCCCACCTGCGTCGGCGCGGGCACCGTCAGCCGCGGCCAGGGCGCCTTCGCGCTCTCCGAGCCGTGCAAGGACTGCCGCGGCCGGGGCATGATCGTCGACGACCCGTGCACCGACTGCCACGGCAGCGGCCGGGCCAGCTCCGCCCGCACCATGCAGGTCCGCATCCCGGCCGGCGTCCAGGCCGACCAGCGCATCCGGCTCAAGGGCAAGGGCGCCCAGGGCGAACGCGGCGGACAGCCCGGCGACCTCTACGTCACCGTGCACGTCGACCCGCACCCGGTCTTCGGCCGCAAGGGCGACAACCTCACCGTCACCGTCCCCGTCACCTTCCCCGAGGCCACCCTCGGCGCCACCATCGAGGTACCCACCCTCGGCGGCCCCGGCGTGAAGCTCAAACTCCCCCCGGGCAGCGCCAACGGCCTCACCATGCGCGCCCGCGGCAAGGGCGCCACCCGCAAGGACGGCACCCGCGGCGACCTCCTCGTCACCGTCGAGGTCGTGGTGCCCCAGCACGTCAGCGGCGACGCGCTGAACGCCCTGGAGCAGTACCGCGAGGCCACCGCCTCCGACGATCCGCGAGCAGCCCTCTTCCGGGCGGCGAAGGGAGCGTGACGACCAGATGTCCCCGATGAATCCGATCAACCACGACGGCCCGATCGGCCCCGGCATCGGCGAAGGCCTGCCCGGCGACGGCACCCGCCGCACCCGCCGGGCCCCCTCGGCCCCGCCGGCGTACGTCCTCACCGAGGACACCCCGGTCTACGTCATCTCCGTGGCCGCCGAACTGTCCGGCCTGCACCCGCAGACCCTCCGCCAGTACGACCGCCTCGGCCTGGTCTGCCCCGACCGCACCGCCGGCCGCGGCCGCCGCTACTCCGCCCGCGACATCCAGCAACTGCGCGAGGTCCAGCGGCTCTCCCAGGACGAAGGCATCAACCTGGCGGGCATCAAGCGGATCATCGAGCTGGAGAACCAGGTCACCGCCCTCCAGTCCCGCATCGCCGAACTGGTCGACTCCCTGGAGGGCGCCGCCACCGCCCTCCAGCAGCGCGAGGCCGCCGTCCACGCCTCCTACCGCCGCGACCTCGTCCCCTACCAGCCGCCCACCCCGCACTCCAGCGCCCTCGTCGTCTGGCGCCCCAAGCGCTGACCCGGCCCACGGACACCGCCGCCGGCCCCCTCCTGTTCGGGGGGTGCCGGCGGCTCGGTCTTGGTGAGAGAGTGCGGTCACATTCCCTCTCCGGAGGACGCACAGGATCTGGCATGCTGAACTCGATTCAGCGTCAGTGCTGACAGGACGCAGGTATCACGGCAACGGCAGGGAGTCGCGGATGAGTGAACGAGAGCAGCCCCTTGCCGCTGGCTTGACCGTCGTCTCGGCAGAAGCACGAGAGCTGTATCTGACCGTCATCCGGGGAGACGGCAGGCTGCCGTTGGGATCCAATGTCGA
Source organism: Kitasatospora sp. NPDC059577 (assembly GCF_042735475.1). Taxonomy (NCBI): domain Bacteria; kingdom Bacillati; phylum Actinomycetota; class Actinomycetes; order Kitasatosporales; family Streptomycetaceae; genus Kitasatospora; species Kitasatospora sp. NPDC059577. The sequence continues at coordinate 151,664 of NZ_JBHWBZ010000004.1, forward strand.
TCGAAATGGTTCCGCGCGCGACGAGCTGGTGCGGATTGGCCTTCTCGTACCCGACAGCGATGATCCGACCATTTTCATAGCCGCCGACCCCACGCAGCTCTCGACCAGCCTCAGTCATTCATGGCAGCGCCAGGCATTGGAACTCCTGTCGCGCGCGGTATCCCTCCCCTCCGAACTGCAGGAACTCGCACGGGAATTCCATACCCCGAAGCACCGCGGAGGGTCGATCGAGTACGTGCAGGGGAAGGCGCTTATTCGTCAGCGGCTGGAACAGTTCAGGGACTCCGGTCTGGAGGAGGCCCTGGCGCTCCAGCCGGGCGGTCCCCGGCAACCGGACCTTCTCGCCGGGATGATCGAACAGGACCTGGAAACGCTCCGCAGCGGCACGCAGATGCGGACCATCTACCATGCCAGCACTCGATACCATCAGCCGACCAGGGACTACGTGGCCACGCTCGCCCGGGCCGGCGGCCAGTACCGAACCCTTGACGAGCCCTATACGCGGCTCATAGTGATGAATCGACGCGTCGCCGTGATCCCGATCGCCGACGACATGAGCCTCGCGGCGTTCATATATGACCCGGCAGTCGTCAACTACCTCGCAGAAGAGGTGTTCGAACGGTGCTGGAGCCGGGCCCTGGAATTCGAGGGCGCCCGCACGGTGCCGCAGCAAGTGGTGTCACGCCTGCGTCAGACCATCATCGACCAGATGCTCGAAGGCACCAATCACCGGGTCATCGCAAGGCGCCTGGGGATCAGCGAGCGAACGCTTGCAAGACACATAGCCGAAATGCGAGACGACTATAAAGTCGACTCGCTGTTCCAGCTCGGCTACGTCCTCGGCCGAAAGGCGCACGAATCCACCGACTGATCGACGTGCCCATTCGCGCGACAGGTCGACGGGATATTCAAAACCCCGACAGGGGACGGACGTTCACACGGCCGAGTTCACTGCCAAGAGATATCGTCCGCAACGGTCACGGCGGCCCGGGTGTCGATCGCGCCGTGCGAGTCGACAGCATCCGCGAGAGAGCCGGCGCCGAGCACAGCCGCGGCAACGGCCAACGAAAGTACGACCTTGCAGACAAACCGGCGCATGTCGGTCACGCCCCCACTCTCTCTGTCGAGAATCTCCACTAGAAGCGTCGAACAGGATAACGGCTCACCCAGTAACGCGCGAGGGGGAGGTTGTCACCCCCGGGTTACGGGCTGTGCGTCATCTCCCTGCCAGGCATCCAGATGACACTGGCCAACCCTGGACGCGGCGCTGCCCTGCGATGGACGATCAGTTCGCTCCCAATGGTCCGGCAAGACACCACACCTTGCCAATGTACCGTCAAATACTAAGTGCTTCACCAGCAGCACCACCCCACAGAGCAGCCCACATCCAACGCATCGCCGACGCTCACTCTCCCGGTCGGCCTTTCCCCGGAGTCGACATGACCGAGCCCTACCTGCGTCACCACGACAGCCAGGCCCCTGAGGGCCGGCGTGCACGTGTGTTCCTGGCCGCGCCGCTGATGCGGCTGACCGGCCCGGCCGACAGTGTGGTGACGCTCGCCAGCCGGACGCGGCTGACGACGCTCCGCACCACCCTGCTCCGCAGCGGTGCCGCCGTGTACAGCGCGCACCACAGTGACGCCTGGACCATCTCCGGCCGCGCGCCGGAGCCCCGTGTTCCGTCCGACTTCCGCGCCCTGCAGTCCGCGGACCTCGTGTTCGCCTACGTGGGAGCGCCGCTCTCGGCCGGCGTGAGCCTGGAGCTGGGCTGGGCGTCTGCGCTGCGGAAGCCGATCGTCCTCCTGGTCGACGAGGCCATCACCCACAACCCGCTGATCGCCACCATCGAGCAGGTCGCCCCCGTCCTGCCGCTCGTCTTCGACGACACCTGGTCGCAGGAGGCCCTCAACCACACGGTGGAGACCGCGCTGGACTGGGCCGGCATGGCCCTCTCCCTGCGCGAGGGCTTCTGGACCGCCCCCGGCGAGCAGTTCACCGTCCCCCGGCAGCAGCCCCCGGTCCCCGGCTACTGGCCGACCGGCGCCGCCACCGGCTGAGCAGAGCTCACCCACCGGACTCCCCCGTCCGGGCTCCCCGCATCTGCCAGCCCAGTTGGAACAGCGTCTCCGCGTCGTACTGCTCACGCAGCCGGGCGATGTGACCGGCGACCGTCCGCTCGCTCAGCCCCATCCGACTGGCGATCGCCCGCTGCGTGAGGCCCCGGGCCAGCAGACGGCCCACCTGCTCGTGAACGGTCGGCTCGATCGAACCAGACGCCAGGGAAGCCCAGTTGACGCCCTCGGCCTCCTTCCAGTGCAGTTCGAAGTCGCGAACCAGGAAGTCGACCACGGCCGGGTCCTCGATGACCGCCGCGCTGGCGTGGTCCGATGCGGTGGGCACCACGGCGACGGCGCGGTCGAAGATCATCACGCGGGAGAACGAGAACGGCGTCACCCGGAGGTGGCAGCCGAGCTCAGTGAGCCGGGCAGCCAGTCGGACTGTCGGGGCGTCGAGCCGGGCCCCGGACTCGTACAGACTGCGGATCGAGCCGCCCATCGCCAGGAAGCGGCGGACGTGGTCCACGGTGTCGTCGGCGGCGTCCGCCGGGCGGGCCCCGCCCGGGTGGGCGGCGAGCGCCTCGTGGCGGAGTTCCTCGGTCAGCTGGGCGATCTGGTGCCGGATGTTCTCCATGCCCTCGATGATCCGGGTGCTCCCGGAGCCGCCGGGGCGTCGGGGCGCCGAGTCGTAGGCGGCGGTGAGGTCGCCGAACAGGTCCGGCAGTTCCTCGGCCCGCATGAACAGGCGGGTACCGGCCGAGCGCAGGTCGGTGCCTATCCGGGCTGTCACCGAACGCGGGTCGACCGCGCTGAACGAGCCGTCGGAGACGTAGGGCTTGAGCAGGCCCAGGTCCAGCAGTGCTCGGACCGACCCCTCGTCCTCCGCCGCGATGTCGGCGATCCGGATGCGGCCGCCCTCTCCGAGCACCGCACGGTACAGCTCCCGGGCGGCGGCGTCGGGCAGGTCGGGCTCAGACATCGCGCTCACCCCTCATCTGCCAGCCCAGTTGGAACAGCGTCTCCGCGTCGTACTGCTCACGCAGCCGGGCGATGTGACCGGCCACCGTGCGCTCGCTCAGGCCGAGGCGGGTGGCGACGGCGCGCTGGGTGAGGCCGCGGGCGAGCAGGCGGGCCACCTGCTCGTGGGCCGTCGACGCGGCGGAACCGTCGGCGAGAGCGGACCAGTTGACGCCTTCGGCCTGCTGCCAGAGCTGTTCGAAGGTGTCGACGACGAAGGCCACCATCGCCGGGTCGTCGACCACGGCGGCACTGGTGTAGTCGGCGGCGGCGGGGATGACGGCGACGGTGCGGTCGAAGACCAGGAAGCGTTGGAAGGGCACGTCGACGAGCCGGGTGGTGCAGCCGAGTCGGGTGACCTCGGCGGCGAACCGGACGGTTGCCGGGTCGAGTTTGGCCGAGGACTCGTACAGGGTCCGCACGGTTCCACCGCGTTCGTGGACACGGCGAGCACGGTCGAGGGAGTCGGGCAGCAGCTCGGCAGGGCGGGGACCGCCGGGCTGGGCGGTCATGGTCTCGTTGGGGAACTCCTTTGCCAGCTGCTCCAGTTCGTGCCGGAGGTCCTCCTTCGCAGTGAGGTAACGCGCGCCGGTCGCCGCGCGCCGCCGCTTCGGGGTCGCGTCGTAGGCGCGGGTGAGTTCGCCCAGCAGGTCGGGAAGCCGCTCGGCCTCGGTGAGCAGGCGGGCGCTCTGCAGTCGGATCGCGGTGCCGATCCGCTCGGTGGCACCCCTGGGGTCGACGGCGCTGTAGGCGGCGTCCTGCAACTGCGGTACCAGAAGCCCGAGTTCCACCAGCCGTCGGAGCGCGGGGCCGTCGTCCGGGCCGACCTCGGCGGCGCGGACGCGGCCGCCCTCGCGGAGGACGGCGAGGTAGAGGGCGCGGGCGGCGGGGTCCGGGAGGGCGGCGGAGAGCAGCGTGGAGGTGGTGTCAGTCACGGCGTTCTCCGCGCAGGCGCCAGCCGAGGTGGAAGAGGGTGCGGGCGCCGTGGCGGTCGCGCAGCCGGGAGATGTGGGCGGCGACGGTGCGTTCGCTGAGGCCGAGGCGGGTGGCGACGGCACGCTGGGTGAGGCCGCGGGCGAGCAGCCGGCCGACGCGGACGGTGGTGGGGTGCGGGGGGTCGAGGTGGTGGTCGGCGGGGGTGGCGCGGGCCCAGTCGCGTTCGAAGTGGGCGACGAGGTGGGCCACGACGGCGGGGTCGGTGAGGACGGTGGCGCGGCTGCGGTCCTCGGCGGCGGGGATGACGGCGGCCTTGCGGTCGAAGACGAGCAGCCGTTCGTACGGTTCGGCGAGCAGTCGGACCCGGGCGCCCTGCCGGGTGCGGAGGGCGACCTGGCGCTGGACGGTGTGGTCGACGAGGGCGGCGGGCTGGTAGAGGGTGCGCAGGGAGCAGCCGCGGCGGAGCAGGGAGAGGTCCTGCGCGAGGGCCATCCGGAGGCCGTCGACCGGGCGGGGGCCGGGTTGGGCGGCGAGGACTTCCTCCTGGCACTCCGAGACGAGTTCGGAGATGTGCTGGCGGATGTCGGCGTTGCCGTCGAGGTGGACGGCGTCGCCGTCCGGTCCGTGCGGGCGGCGCACGGCGTCGTAGGCGAGGGCGAGCGGGGCGAGGGCGTCGGGGAGCCGTTCGGCGTGCTGGAGCAGGCGGGTGGCGCGGCTGCGCAGTTCGGAGCCGAGGCGGTCGCCGAGGGCGCGCGGGCTGGCGGCGGTCCAGCCGGTGGGTGTGGTGGTGAGGAGGCCGCGGGCGACGAGGGCGGCGAAGGCGGGGCGGTCGGCGGGGGCGAGGTGTTCGGGGCACAGCCGGCCGCCGCCGCGGACGACGGCGAGGTAGAGGGCGCGTTCGGCCTGGCCGGGTTCATCGGTCATCGCGGGCTCCTCTCATGAGCCAGCCGAGCTGGAAGAGGGTCTGGGCGCCGTGGCGGTCGCGCAGCCGGGAGATGTGGGCGGCGACGGTGCGTTCGCTGAGGCCGAGGCGGGTGGCGACGGCACGCTGGGTGAGGCCGCGGGCGAGCAGCCGGCCGACGCGGTCGGGGATGGTGCGGGTGGGGCCCTGGCCGAGGGCGGCGGCGGCTTCGGCGGTGTCGGCGCGGGCCCAGTCGCGTTCGAAGGTGCCGATCAGGAAGGTGATGGTGGCCGGGTCGCTGATGAAGGCGGCGGTGCTGTTGTCGTCGCTGGCGGAGATCACGGCGACGGTGCGGTCGAAGACGATGAGCCGCTGGAAGGGTTCGTCGAGGACGCGGATGAGGGAGCCGTGCCGGGTGACTTCCTCGGCGTAGGCGAGGGCGGGCGGTTCGGCGAGGGCGACCGGCTGGTAGATGGTGCGCAGCGAGCAGCCGCGCTGGAGGAGCTGGACGTCCTGGAGGAGGGCGACCTGCAGGGTGTCGGCGGGGCGGTGGCCGGGTTGGGCGGTGAGGACCTCGGAGCGGCAGTCGGAGACCAGTTGGGAGATCCGCTGGCGGATGTGGACGTGTCCCTCGACGTGGACGGCGCCGCCGGCCCGGCCGGAGGGCCGGGGCATGGCGTCGTAGGCGCGGGTGAGGCCGTCGAGGGCGCCGGGGAGGTTCTCGGCGCGGACCAGCAGCCGGGTGGCTTCGCTGCGGAGTTCGGAGCCGAGGCGGTCGCTGACGGAGCGCGGGCTGACGGCGGTGTAGCAGCGGTCCATCGGGTTGACCATCAGCAGGCCGATGTCGATGAGCTGCTGGAGGGCGGCCCGGTCGGTGTCGGTGACGCCGGCGCAGGGGATGCGGCCGCCTGCGGCGATGATCGCCAGGTACAGCTGTCGGGCGGCCTCGTCGGGTTCCTCGCCCACGGGTCCTGCCTGGTGCGGTGCGACCGCCCGTTCCGCCGTCACGTCGCACTCTCCCTGCCGGACGCCTCTCCCCTGGTGCTGCCCGCGTTCTGTGCGGGCCGCGCTCCCCCGCCGCACGAGCCGTGGGTGCCGGTTGCCGGGCGGGCTCACGGTACCGGGTGGCCGGTACGGCGTGATCATGCGGTTCGGCGGTCGCGGGACCGCTGGGACGGCGGGCCCCCGGGCCCGGGTGCCGTCGCACACCGGGACGTCCGGGGGCCGCCGTCTGCACGCCAATGCCACGGCGCTTCCGTCGAGGCGGAGCAGCAACGCCTCGACGGCTCCGGTCCCGGGGGCCATCACCACACATGGTCCCCGGCCGGCGCTCTTCCCCCCCGTTCCACCGGCGCGGGAATGGTGCGCCGACGGTCAGTTCCGAAGAGCAAGTCGCCACCTTCGGGCTGCGGTTGCCCGGGCGACTTGGCGTGTCTCCACCCTCACAGTGTGACGGCCGGTGAACAAGTGCAGCCCGAGTGCATGTTCGCGCAATTGCAGTTACCTGCACCGATCGGCGGGGCCGGGGTCTCGTGCGGCGGCGCGGATTCCGGTAAAGGCCGAGGCCAGCGGGGGGTGGTCGCGCCGCCCGGCGGTACCGCCGGTTGGCTGTGCACGGTCATTTCACGGGTGCGCGTTCCTGCAACGGCGGCATGGTCCTGAGCTGCACGTCTACGCGCGGTGACAATCCGCCTCCCGGACGCGCCCGCGGGACGCCCGCGGCGGCCCCCGCCCGCCCCCGGCTCAGCGCGCCAGCAGCCGCCCGCGCGCCAGGCCCGCCGCGGTACCGCCCGCCGCGAGCGCCCAGGCGACCGCCAGCAGCAGGAACAGCCCGGCGGCCAGCGCGGTGAAGCCCCCGAAGCCGGTGTGCCGGGAGAGCGCGGAGGCGCCGGTGACGCAGGTGCCGATCGGGAAGGTGTACGCCCACCAGGTCATCGCGAAGGGCATCCCGGCCCGGCGGGCGCGCAGGTTGGCGGCGAGCGCGACGGCCAGCCACAGCACGGCGACGCCCATCACCGCGACGCCGTACAGCTCGGCGAGGTCGAGCATGGCGGGTGCCAGCGCGGGCAGCACCGGGCGGGCGGCGTCGGCCAGCTGGTGGACGGCGGTGACGGACTGGCCGAGCGGGCCGAGCACCAGGAACAGCGAGGGGGTGAGCACCAAGGCGGGCAGCTTGCTGTGGAACAGCCCGGTGAAGACCACCGGCAGCAGCACCAGGGTGGCCGACAGCCCGATCCCGAACAGTGCGCAGCAGGCGTACAGCATGGCCTGCCGGGCCGTCCCGGCCGGCAGGTGCGGGACCAGCGCCGGGCCGCAGGCGGAGGCGACCAGCGGGGCGACCACCGGCAGCAGCCAGGTGGGGTTGGCCTCCAGGGCGGAGAGCCGGTGCCGGGTGATCATCAGGTACGGGATGCCGCCGGCGACGGCCAGCGCGTACAGGGTGCCGACGCCCCACAGCACGGCGTCCACGGCGACCGCCGGGCCGGTGCCGATGACCCGGGAGCCGAGCAGGAGGGTCCCGAGGCCGACCGCGAGCAGCGCCATCGGCGGGCAGCCGTAGAAGACGGCGACGGCCGGCTGCTCCAGCAGGTGGGCGCGGGCGGCCCCGCGGTGACGGGTGAGGTGGACCAGCCGGGCCGTGCCCAGCACCAGCAGGGCGGCCAGGCCGAGCGCCCACATCACCTCGCCGAAGCCGATCAGCCCGGGCAGCCGGACGGGCAGGGCGGCGGCGCCGTTGCCGATGATCGCGGTGCCCATCACGGCGGCGTACCAGTTGGGGCCGAGCTGGGAGAGGTCGTACCGGGAGCGGCGGGCGGCGGGGCGGGTGAGGGGGCGGGATTCGGCCAAGGTGGACATGCTTCCCACCATCGACCCGAAGGGCGGCCGCCGGTAGCGCCGAGGATCCTATGGGGACATAGCCTGGATCTATGGCCCTCTCTCCGCGTGTCCCCGAACTCGGCGCCCTGGAACTGCTGCTCGCCGTGGCCCGGCTGGGCAGCGTCGGACGGGCGGCGGCCGAGCTGGGCGTCAGCCAGCCGACCGCCAGCGCCCGGATCAAGGGCATGGAGCGGCAGATCGGCGTCCCACTGCTGGACCGCTCGCCCCGGGGCAGCCGGCCGACCGAGGCGGGCCGGCTGGTGGTGGAGTGGGCCCGGCACGTGGTGGAGGCCGCACAGGCGCTGGACGCCGGGATCGACGCGCTGCGCGAGCGCCGGGACGCCAAGCTGCGGGTGGTGGCCAGCCTGACGGTCGCCGAGTACCTGATGCCGGGCTGGCTGCTGGGGCTCTCCGAGGCCAGTCCGGGCACCGCGGTGACGCTGCGGACCGCCAACTCGGCGGAGGTCGCCGGGCACGTCCTGGCCGGGCACGCCGACCTCGGCTTCGTCGAGGGCCCGGCCACCCCGCCCGGGCTGGCCGGCGCGGTGGTGGCCGCCGACCGGCTGGTGGTCGTGGTGGCGCCCGGCCACCCGTGGGCGCGCCGCCGCACCCCGCTGACCGGGCCGGAACTGGCGGCCACCCCGCTGGTGCTGCGCGAGCCCGGCTCGGGCACCCGGGAGGTGCTGGAGACGGCGCTGCGGCCGTTCGGGGGCGCCGCGCAACCGCGCCTCGAACTGGCCTCGTCCACCGCGCTGAAGGCGGCGGCGATGACCGGGGCCGGGCCGGTCTGCCTGAGCGAGCTGGCGGTGGTGGAGGAGCTGGCGACCCGGCGGCTGGTCGAGGTGCCGCTGACGGAGGACCTGGACCTGCGGCGGCCGCTGCGGGCGGTGTGGCCCGCCGGGCAGCGGCCGGGTGGGCCCGCCCGGGAGCTGCTGGTGCTGACCCGGCGGCCCGCCCCCAGGCGTTCAGCCGGAAGTCGCCCCTGAGTCCGGAAGGATTGGGCCCGAGAAAAGGTTGAGCGGAGTAGACTCAACTTATTGCATGCTGCGGATGGCAGCAGCGAAGGACGACGAGGGAGGACCCCCCAGCAGTGGACGCCAGCAAGTTCACCACCAAGACGCAGGACGCCCTGTCCGCCGCGATCCGGCAGGCGGGCGCGTCCGGCAACCCGGACGTCAAGCCGGTGCACATCCTGATCGCCCTGCTGGAGCAGCCCGAGGGCATCGCCCGGCCCCTGCTGGAGGCGGTCGGGGCGAACACCGCCCGGATCGACGCCGAGGCCCGCCGCCAGTCGGCCGGGCTGCCCAGCGCGATGGGCTCGACGGTCGCCGCGCCCCAGCTCGCCCGGGACACCCTGGCGGTGCTCACCGAGGCCGGCAAGCGCGCGGACGACCTGGACGACCAGTACGTCTCCACCGAGCACCTGATGGTCGGCCTGGCCGCCGAGGGCGGTCCGGTCGCCGAGCTGCTGGTGCAGCAGGGCGCCACGCCCAAGGCGCTGCTCGCCGCGTTCAAGGACGTCCGCGGCAGCGGCCGGGTCACCTCACCGGACCCGGAGGGCACCTACAAGGCGCTGGAGAAGTACGGCACCGACCTCACCCAGGCCGCCCGCGACGGCAAGCTCGACCCGGTGATCGGCCGGGACCAGGAGATCCGCCGGGTCGTCCAGGTGCTCTCCCGCCGGACCAAGAACAACCCGGTGCTGATCGGCGAGCCCGGCGTCGGCAAGACCGCCGTGGTCGAGGGCCTGGCCCAGCGCATCGTGGCCGGCGACGTACCGGAGTCGCTGCGCGGCAAGCGGCTGGTCGCACTGGACCTCGGCGCGATGGTCGCGGGCGCCAAGTTCCGCGGCGAGTTCGAGGAGCGGCTGAAGGCCGTCCTGAACGACATCAAGGCCTCCGACGGCCGGGTCGTCACCTTCATCGACGAGCTGCACACCATGGTCGGCGCGGGCGCCGGCGGCGACTCCGCGATGGACGCGGGCAACATGCTCAAGCCGATGCTGGCCCGCGGCGAGCTGCGGATGGTCGGCGCGACCACGCTCGACGAGTACCGCGAGCGGATCGAGAAGGACCCGGCCCTGGAACGGCGCTTCCAGCAGGTACTGGTGGGCGAGCCCAGCGTGGAGGACTCGATCGCCATCCTGCGCGGCCTCAAGGGCCGGTACGAGGCGCACCACAAGGTGCAGATCTCGGACGCCGCCCTGGTCGCCGCGGCCACCCTGTCCAACCGCTACATCACCTCGCGCTTCCTGCCCGACAAGGCGATCGACCTGGTCGACGAGGCGGCCTCCCGGCTGCGGATGGAGATCGACTCCTCCCCGGTCGAGATCGACGAACTCCAGCGCGCCGTGGACCGGTTGCGGATGGAGGAGCTGGCCCTGGAGAAGGAGTCGGACCCGGCCTCGGTCGACCGGCTGGCCCGGCTGCGGCGCGACCTCGCCGACAGGAACGAGCAGTTGAGCGTGCTCACGGCGCGCTGGGAGCAGGAGAAGAAGAGCCTCAACCGGGTCGGCGAGCTCAAGGAACGGCTCGACGACCTGCACGGCGCCCTCGAACGCGCCCAGCGCGACGGCGACTTCGAGCGTGCGTCCAAGCTGATGTACGCCGAGATCCCGGCCGCCGAGACGGAGCTCACCGACGCCCAGGAGCGCGCGGCGGGCCAGGACGCCTCCGAGTCGATGGTCAAGGAGGAGGTCGGTCCGGACGACGTGGCCGACGTGGTCGCCTCCTGGACGGGCATCCCGGCCGGCCGTCTGCTGGAGGGCGAGAGCGCCAAACTCCTGCGCATGGAGGAGGAGTTGGGCAAGCGCCTGATCGGCCAGGCGGAGGCCGTGCGGGCCGTCTCGGACGCCGTGCGCCGCACCCGCTCCGGCATCGCCGACCCGGACCGCCCGACCGGCTCCTTCCTCTTCCTCGGCCCGACCGGCGTCGGCAAGACCGAACTCGCCAAGGCCCTGGCCGACTTCCTGTTCGACGACGAGCGGGCGATGGTCCGGATCGACATGAGCGAGTACGGCGAGAAGCACTCGGTGTCCCGCCTGGTCGGCGCCCCGCCCGGGTACGTCGGCTACGAGGAGGGCGGCCAGCTCACCGAGGCGGTCCGCCGCCGCCCGTACAGCGTCGTCCTGCTGGACGAGGTGGAGAAGGCGCACCCGGAGGTCTTCGACGTCCTGCTCCAGGTGCTGGACGACGGGCGGCTCACCGACGGCCAGGGCCGCACGGTCGACTTCCGCAACGCCATCCTGATCCTCACCTCCAACCTGGGCAGCCAGTACCTGGTCGACCCGAACATCCCGGAGGACGGGAAGAAGGCGCTGGTCCTGGAGTCCGTCCGGTCCGCGTTCAAGCCGGAGTTCCTCAACCGGCTGGACGACATCGTCGTCTTCGACCCGCTGGGCACCGGCGAGCTGAGCCGGATCGTCGACCTGCAGATCGCCCGCCTCGGCGAGCGGCTGAACGAGCGGCGGCTCACCCTGGACGTCTCCGGGGCCGCCCGCGACTGGCTGGCGCTCACCGGCTACGACCCGGCGTACGGCGCCCGCCCGCTGCGCCGGCTGGTGCAGTCCGCGATCGGCGACCAGCTGGCCCGGGCGATCCTGTCCGGCGCGGTGCACGACGGGGACACCGTCCTGGTCGAGCTGGACGAGGACGGCGACCGCCTGACCGTCCGCGGCCGGGGGCCGCTGGAGAAGTAGTGCCGCACGCGGGCCGTTCCCGACCACTCCGGGTGGTCGGGAACGGCCCGCGCCGTCACGCTCAGTCGGCCGCACCCCTGCGCTGCCGCCGCCTCGACCGGTCCCGCCAGCTGCGTGCCAACCGGTGCAGCTCGGCCACCTGGGCCTCCGGCAGGTTCCAGGTCTGGGTCAGCAGCCGCAGCGTCGAGACCCGCGGGCAGGACACGCCCCGCTCCAGGTCGCGGATCGACCGCACGCTCAACCCCGTCGCGTCACCCAGCCGCTCCTGCGTCATCCCCCGGTCCAGCCGGATGGTCCGCAGCAACGCCCCGAGCGATGCACCCTCCCCCGTCACCGTTCCGTCCATGTTTGCTCCCCCCTCAACTCAGAACATCTCAACTTGCCCGTACAGGACGGACTTTGCATGAAGTGAGTTCCGTCGCACGCTAACCGCATCCGGCCCGCACGGCAGCCGAACCCGCGCGCCGGGCGCGTGACGTGGCTCACTCAAGCCCGCCCGCGCGGCCCGCACCACGGTCCTGCACCCACCCCGGACACCCTCCGTCACCGGCGTCCGCCCGAGCCCCTCCGGACACCCCCGGACGGCCCCGGACGGCCCCGGGAGGAAGATCGGCGCGCCCCCGGCTGCCCCTGTGAGCGAGGGCCCGGATGAGGCAGGATGGGAGGTGGAAAGGGCGGCCTCTCATTGCCGGCCACCACGTGCACTGAGGAAGAGGACCCCCATGAGCATCGACCCGTCGTCCATCCCGTCCTTCGGCGCGCCCCAGGGCGGCCAGCCCGGCGGCCAGGGCGGGGGGCCGGCCGGCCCGCCGCCGATCGTCGTCCCGGACCAGAGCCTGGTCACCCAGCTCCTCGACCAGATGCAGCTCAAGCACGTCGTGGACGAGGAGGGCGACCTCACCGCCCCCTGGGAGGGCTTCCGCGTCTACTACATGTTCCGCGGCGAGCAGAAGGAGCTCTTCGCGGTCCGCGCCTTCTACGACCGCGCCTACCCGCTGGAGAAGAAGGGCGAGATCCTCGACCTGATCGACGAGTGGAACCGCGAGACCCTCTGGCCCAAGGTCTACACCCACACCCACGAGGACGGCGTGGTCCGCCTGATCGGCGAGGCCCAGATGATCGTCGGCACCGGCGTCAACCTGGACTACTTCGTGACCACCACCGCCAACTGGACCCAGGCCGCGGTCGGCTTCGAGCAGTGGATCGTCGAGCGCCTGGGCCTGCAGAACGAGATCGAGGGCGAGGACGGCGAGGCCCCCGAGGGCACCGACGAGGCCTGATCCCGCCCCGGCACCGTCCGGCCACGCCCCGGCACGGCCCGACACCGTCCGGCACGGCCCGCCGCCGCGCTCACGCCGGTGGCGGGCCGTTCTTGTCCCCGGCCCCCGGCTGTCCCAGGATGGGCGCGACGACGACGCGTGAGGAGCCTTTCGCATGGGAACCAGGCCGCTGCTGAACCGCCGACTGACCGGGATGGGCACGACGATCTTCGCCGAGATGTCCGCCCTGGCCACCGCCACCGGATCGATCAACCTCGGCCAGGGATTCCCCGACACCGACGGGCCCGAGGAGATCCGCGAGGCCGCCGTCCGGGCCCTGCGCGAGGGCCGCGGCAACCAGTACCCGCCCGGCCCCGGCATCCCCGAGCTGCGCACCGCCGTCGCCGAGCACCAGCAGCGCTTCCACGGCCTCACCTACGACCCGGACACCGAGGTCCTGGTCACCGCCGGTGCCACCGAGGCCATCGCCGCCGCGCTGCTGGCCCTGCTGGAGCCCAGCGACGAGGTGATCGCCCTGGAGCCGTTCTACGACTCCTACGCCGCCTGCATCGCGATGGCCGGCGCCACCCGCCGCCCGCTCACCCTGCGGGCCCCGGACTTCCGGCCCGATCTCGACGAACTGCGCGCGCTGATCACCCCGCGCACCCGGCTGCTGCTGATCAACACCCCGCACAACCCCACCGGCACCGTCCTCACCGCCGACGAGCTCGCCGGCATCGCCGCCCTCGCCGTCGAGCACGACCTGCTGGTGATCACCGACGAGGTCTACGAGCACCTGGTCTTCGGCGCCACCCACCACCCCATCGCGGCCCTGCCCGGCATGCGCGAGCGCACCGTCACCATCTCCTCGGCCGGCAAGACCTTCTCCTTCACCGGCTGGAAGGTCGGCTGGGTCACCGCGACCCCGGCCCTGGTCGCGGCCGTGCGCACGGCGAAGCAGTACCTCACCTACGTGAGCGCCGGCCCCTTCCAGTACGCCGTGGCGGAGGCGCTGCGGCTGCCCGACGCGTACTTCGACACCCTGCGCGCCGACCTCTCGCGCAAGCGCGACCTGCTCTCGGCCGGCCTCACGGCCGCAGGCTTCCGCGTCTTCGAGCCCCAGGGCACGTACTTCGTCACCACCGACATCACCCCGCTCGGCGAGAAGGACGGCATCGAGTTCTGCCGCGCCCTGCCCGAGCGCTGCGGGGTCGTCGCCATCCCCAACGTCGTCTTCTACGACAACACCGAGGCCGGTCGTAGCCACGTCCGGTTCACCTTCTGCAAGCAGGACGCCGTCTTGGAGGACGCCGTCACCCGCCTCCAGCGACTCTGACACACGAGGCCCGCACACCAGCGGGCTGCGCCCCGCCCGGAGTCCCGTGCCGCTCCGGCCAGTTGGGGGAATAGCAGGAGTCGGCGTGGCCTTGTCCATCGACGCAGTGATCTTCACATGCTCAAGGGGGCGGCACAGTGACTCAGACGACCATCCAGTACGTGGGCGGGCCCACCGCGCTGATCGAGATCGGCGGGCTGCGCCTGCTGACCGATCCGACGTTCGACGGCCCCGGGGAGTATCCGATCGGCGCCCGCGTCCTCGCCAAGACCGCCGGCCCGGCGATGGCCGCCGAGGACCTCGGCCCGGTGGACGCCGTCCTGCTCTCGCACGACCAGCACCCCGACAACCTGGACCGGGCCGGCCGCGAATACCTCGCCGCCGCTTCGCTGGTGCTCTCCACCTCTGCCGCCGAGGGCCGGCTCGGCGGGTCCGTCCGGGCGCTGGCCGACGGCGAGCACGTCGACCTGCCGCGGCCGGGCGGTGGCACGCTGCGGGTGACCGGGGTGCCCGCCCAGCACGGCCCGGACGGCAGCGAGCACCTCGTCGGGGAGGTCACCGGATTCGTCCTCACCGGCGAGGGTCTGCCCACGGTCTACGTCAGCGGGGACAACGCCTCGCTGGACGTGGTGCGGACGATCGCCGACCGGGTCGGCCCGGTCGACGTCGCGGTGCTGTTCGCCGGAGGCGCCAGCACGCCGCTGATACCCGGCGCGTACCTCACGCTGACCAGCGCCCTGGCCGCCGAGGCCGCTCGCATCCTCGGGGCCCGACACGTGGTACCCCTCCACTTCGAGCACTGGGGACACTTCACCCAGGGCCCGGAGACGCTGCTGGAGGCCTTCACGCAGGCTGGTGTACGAGAGGCGCTGCGCGTGCCCGAGCCGGGGGAACGACTCACGGTCTGAGGAGCACCCGGGTCCGCGGGCCAGGGTTCTCCTCGCGCGCGCACGGGTGTACGAACGCGGAGTCGGCCGGGTGACGGCGAGCCCCGAGCCGGTCGCGGCCGTGCGCACGCTACTGCTCGGCCGTGCGCACGGCCGAGCAGTACCTCACGTACGTCAGAGCCGGCCCGTTCCGGTACGCCGTCGCCGAGGCGCTGCGGCTGCCCGACGACTACCTCGACGCGTTCCGCGCCGACCTGCTCCGCAAGCGCGACCTGCTCGCCGACGGCTTCGAGGTCTTCAACCCCGAGGGCACGGACTTCATCAGGAAGTCCGCCCACAACGCTCCGGTGAGCAGGCCCCCGAGGAGCCGGTGCGGCAGGGCCGGCACGCCATGGCCGAGAACCCGACGCCGGCCGTAGCCTGATCCGCTTCACTTTCTGCAAAAGGGATGACGTCCTCCAGGAGGCCGCGTCCCGTCTGCAGCGCCCCTGAGGGCTCGCGCGCCCCCTTTCACGCCCTTCATCCGGCAGCGACCCCACCTCGAAGGCGATTCTGAGGCATCATCAACTGACCTGGCCGGCCTGATCGTTTGCCGCCACGGCCGGACACCCGGCAGCCCGTCCGACACTTCTCCGCCGCTCTCTCCGCCCCGTGCGCGGAGGGCAGCGGAGTGTGATGCGCGCGGAGGGCGCACAACCGGCGCGCACGGCGCGTGACCCGGTGACAGGGGCGCGCGCTGTGCAGAGTCGCACACCGGGTCGATCAGAGTCGGGGAGCAGGTGTGCTCGAAACGGTGAATGCTTGACAAAGTTGGGTAAATCACCGGCGGGCTCGGCGTATTCATGCTTCTCTGCTGCTGAATCTCCAGCCGGAATCCTTCCTTCCACGGTCGGCCGCGCCCAGGGCCGCACAGCCACGAACAGCCTCGCCATCGCCTAGGCCTACTCGGTGCTGCTCGGCGGGCGCGCACGGAGCTGAAACGCGGAGCCGAGCATGCTCACCACACTGCAGACCTCCTACACGGACACCCGCGCCGGTGACCTGGCCTGGTGCCTCGGCGGCGACCCGCTGCCCGCTCTCGCGGTCCGCGACCTGAGACTCGACGGGGGCGGCGGCCCGGGCCCGACCGGCACCCTCCAGCTGCGGCTGCTGGGCGCCTCGCACCAGGTGGTGATCGACGCCGGCCCCGGCCGGTGCCTGGAGACCGTCGCCTGCCTGCCCGGTCGCCGCACCCCCCTGCCGGCCCGGGTGGCCAAGCAGGTCGGCGGCTGGGAGTACGAGTTCGCCGCCCGGATCGAGGCGCTGCCGCCGCACGACTTCGCGGCCCGCGCCCAGGAACTGCTGGCCCTGGTCGAGGGCCACCCGCGCGGCCTCGCCGGGGTCTTCCCCGGCGACCCGAGCGCCTTCACCGCACTCGTCACCCAGGGCGGCACCGACCGCCTGCTCTGGCGGACCTGGCACGCCTACCCGCAGGAGGGGCAGCTGGTGTGCACCCGCTCCTCGCTCGTGGTGTCGGGTCCGTGACCGCCGCGAGCCCGGGCGGAAGCACCGATCCGGACATACGCTGCCAAGCGCAGGCCTGCGAATCGTACGCAGGAACGGTTCGTCAATCCGACGTCGTCCACTGTCCGTCGGATGGGCGCAGCTATCCGTCCCGTACGTCCCCTAGCGTTTGTTCGTGATCAACCATCCGGCCAGTCCGCCCGCACGCCCGCGAGTGGACCTCGACGACGGCACCCCACCCCGGCCCGGGCACCGCCTCGCCCCACTGCCCGCCCGCCGTCGATCCCGGCTGCGCTCCTGCCCCCGGCTCGCCCGGCTGACCGTCCTGATGGCCGCGTTCGTCTGCGCGGCCTGCGGACTGGTCTACGAGCTCGAACTGGTCGCGCTCGGCGACTACCTGCTCGGGGACACCGTCACCCAGACCTCCGTCGTGCTCTCCGTCATGGTGTTCGCGATGGGCCTCGGCTCGCTGCTCGCCAAACGGCTCACCGGCCGGCCCGCCACCGCCTTCGCCCTCGTCGAGTGCGCACTCGCCCTCACCGGCGGGCTCTCCGTCCTCGCGCTCTACTCCAGCTGGGCCTGGCTCGGCCGCTACCAGGCCGCCATGGTCGGCCTCACCTGTGTGATCGGCATCCTGATCGGCGCCGAGATCCCCCTGCTGATGACCCTCGTCCAGCGGATCCGCCGCGAGGACGCCGGCCGCGCCGCGGCCGACCTGTTCGCCGCCGACTACGTGGGCGCGCTGATCGGCGGCCTCGCCTTCCCCTTCCTGATCCTGCCCGCGCTCGGCCCCGGCGACGGCGCGCTGCTCACCGGCGCCGTGAACGCCGTGGCCGGCTCCGCCGTCGTCCTCTGGCTGTTCCGGGAGGAGCCCGCACCGCGGGTACGACGGCTGCTCTGGGCCGGCTGCCTGCTCGTCCTCGCCCTGCTCGCCGCCGCCGCGGCCGGCTCCGACGCGGTCGAACGCGCCGCCCGGCACGCCCTCTACGGCGACCAGGTCCGCTACGCCACCCGCAGCCGGTACCAGGAGATCGTGCTCACCGGCCCCACCGGCGGCCCGGTCCGGCTCTACCTCGACGGACGGCTCGCGGTCTGCGGTCCCGACGAGTACCGGGCCGGCGAGGGCCTGGTCCACCCGGCCATGGGCGCCGGCCCGGACACCCGCGTCCTGCTGCTCGGCGGCGGCGACGGGCTGGCCCTGCGGGAGGTGCTGCGGCACCCCGGTGTCCGCTCCGTCCGGCTGGTCGACACCGACCCCGCGCTCCCCCGGCTCGCCCGCAGCGACCCCGGGCTCGCCGCCCTCGGCGGCCACTCCCTGGACGACCCCCGGGTCCGCACCACCGCCGCCGACCCGATGGCCTGGCTGCGCGGCGCCGACCCGGACGGGCGCACCAGTACGGCCGCGGACGCGAGCGCCGGTGCCCCCGGCGGCGACGGACCGTACGACGTCGTGCTCGCCGACCTGCCCGCACCGGCCGACGGCGGCCCGGTCAAGTTCCACTCCCAGGAGTTCTACGGCCTCGCCGCCCGGCTGCTCTCCCCCGGCGGCCGGATCGCCGTCCGGGCCGGGAGCGACCCGGACGGCCTCTGGCGGATCGACTCCGGCCTGCGGGCGGTCGGACTGCAGACCGCGCCGTACGCCGTCCCCGGCAGCCCCGACGCCACCTGCCGCCCCGGCCCGCCGGACACCGCGCAGAACTACCTCCTGGCCGCCGCCACCCGCCCCCCGCTCACCCTCGCGCCCGACACCCCGCCGCCCCGCGCGCTCACCCCCGACACCCTCCGCGGCTCCGCCGACCGCCTCGACTCCCACCGCCCGAGCCGTCCCCCGGCCCCCCTCACCCTCCTCAGCCCCCGCTGACCCGGGACCGTCCGGCCGCGGGGCGGGGCGGGTGGGGCGGGGAAAGTCCGGTGGTGGTGGGTAGGGACCGGGCGGGCTCGGGTCGGTAGGCTCCGTGGCATGGAGCATGAGGTTGTCGTCCCGATGCCCGCCGAGCCGGTGAGGCAGGCCCTGCAGGATCCGGCGCTGCTGGCGCGGAGTGTGCCGGGGCTGAGCACCGAACCGGCGGCGGTCGGGGGCGGGCCGGCCGCGGAGATCGGCGGGCGGCTGAAGCTGCGGATCGGCGGCTCCACGATCACGTACAAGGGCGTGCTGTCGCTGATCGAGGGCCGCGAGGGCGTGCTGACCGTGCTCGCCGAGGGCGAGGAGGCCCGGGGCAGCGGCGAGGCGACCGCCACCGTCCGGGTCAGTGTCGCGGACGGCGCCGAGGACGGCACCGCGGTGATCCGCTTCACCGGCGACCTGAGCGCCACCGGCCGGCTGACCGAGTTCGACGAGGAGACCCTCGACGCCACCGGCCGCCGGCTGCTGGACCGCTTCGCGGCCGCCCTGGTCGCCCCGGAGGACGTACGGGACCGGGACGCCGAGCAGGACGACGACCGGGAGCAGGACCGGGACGAGGACTCCGCGGCCGGCACCGCCGGGGTGGTCTTCATCGAGGACCGCCAGGACCAGCCCGGCGACGACCTCGACGACGACCTCTCCGATCTGATCGCCTTCTCCGACGCCGACGCCGAGCGCTTCGGCCTCCCCACCGGCTCCGCCGACGACGAGGACGACGAGGACGACGTCGAGGACGCCGAGGACGAGGACGCCGGCCACCGGGACGACGACGGCGACGCCGCCGAGGCGGTGGACGACGTCGAGGACGGCTCCGGGGAGCAGGACGCCGTCGCCGAGGAGATCCCGGTCGAGCCGCTCTTCGCGTACGAGGAGGAGCCGGTGCTCTCCGGTCCGGTGCGCCGCAGCATCGTCGGCCGGTCCGCCGAGGAGGTGGACCACGCCCCGCCGCGCGGCCCGTACGCCCCGGCGCTGCCGGCCCGCAGCGCGCGGGCCCGGGCGGCGTCCCGCTGGGGCGGCGAGGCGGGCGGGATCGTGGTGCCGGGCGCCGGCGGCCGCAGCGCGGTGCCGTGGGTGATCGGTGGCTCGGTGGCGCTGCTGGGCGGTGCCGTGGTGCTGGTGAGGGCCCTGCGCCGCCGCTAGCCGGGAGCGCCGGGGGCGTCGTCAGGCCCTAGACTGAACGCTCATGAGCAACGACCGCGACGCCCTGCTGGCACAGATCAAGGACAAGGCCGTCGTGCACGGCAAGGTCACCCTCTCCTCCGGCAAGGAGGCCGACTACTACGTCGACCTGCGCCGGATCACGCTGGACGGCGAGGCCGCCCCGCTGGTCGGCCGGGTGATGCTGGACGCGACCTCGCACCTGGAGTACGACGCCGTCGGCGGTCTGACCCTGGGCGCCGACCCGGTGGCCACCGCGATGCTGCACGCCGCCGCCGCGCGCGGGCAGAAGCTGGACGCCTTCGTGGTCCGCAAGGCCGGCAAGGCGCACGGTCTGCAGCGCCGGATCGAGGGCCCCGAGGTGAAGGGCCGCCGGGTGCTGGCGGTCGAGGACACCTCCACCACCGGCGGCTCGGTGCTGACCGCCGTCGAGGCGCTGCGCGAGGCGGGCGCCGAGGTGGTCGGCGTCGCGGTGATCGTGGAGCGCGGCGGCGCGGGTGCCGTCGAGGAGCAGGGTCTGGCCTACGTGACCGCGTACGACCTGGACGACCTGGGTCTCTGACCCGCGGGGCCCGCACGGGGACGATCCCCGCGACGGAAGCCGCACGAACACACCCCGCAGCGAACCGGCCGGCCCGGCCCGCGCCCGGCGGCGGACGACAGAGGGCCGGGTCCGTTTCACGTGAAACACGTGGAACGGACCCGGCCCTTCGCCGTGCGCGGGAGGCGGGCGCTCAGCCCCGCCGGTGCCGACCGCCGCCGGCCTGCGCCGCGGTGTCGTCGGAGTCGTCGGCGCCGCCCGCCTTCTTCTTCTTCTTCTTGCGCTCGCGCATGACCTCGAACAGGATCGGCGAGATCGACAGCAGCACGATCAGCAGCACCGCCGGGATCAGGTACTTGTCGATCACCGGGGCGAGCGCGTCGCCGAAGAAGTAGCCGATCAGCAGCATGGACTCGGTCCAGAGCACACCGCCGATGACGTTCCACAGGAAGAACGTCCGGGCGGGCATCTCCAGGGTGCCGGCGACCGGGTTCAGGAAGGTGCGGATGATCGGCATGAAGCGCGCCAGCACCACGGCCTTGCCGGAGCCGAACTTGTTGAAGTACTCCTCCGCCTTCACCACGTACTCGCGGCGGAAGATCTTGGAGTCGGGCTTGTCGAACATCTTCGGCCCGATCTTGGCACCGATCAGGTGCCCCAGCTGGGCGCCGGCGATCGCCGCGATCGGGCAGCCGACGAGCAGCACCGCGATCGGCAGCTTGGCACCGTCGCCGAGCACCGACGAGGCGGCGTTCGAGGCGGCGACGCCCGCGAGGATCAGCAGCGAGTCACCCGGGAAGAAGAAGCCGACCAGCAGGCCGGTCTCCGCGAAGATGATCGCTATCAGCCCGATGGCGCCGAGGGACGAGATCAGGGATTTGGCGTCGAGCAGGTTGACGGCCAGCTGGTTGTAGTCCACGGGCGCAGGATAGCGGGCGTACCTTGCGGGCGAGCGGGCGTACCGGACCGGGGGGCTCACGGCCGGGCCAGCCGCGGGGTTCGGCCCCACCCGCCCCACCGACCGCACCCGCCGCGCCGGCCCGGATTCCGACAGGCGGGCTACTGCTGACCTGCGGGCACGAGTCTGGGAAGATGGCCGAGGCGTCCGGTCCGCGGCGGCCCACCACCCTCATGGCCGTACCGCGGAGGTCGTCTCGAAGCCTGGTGCCGGAGAGCCACACCGCAACGCCGCGCGTCGGCGGGCCGGCACGAGTCGTCACGAAGGCGTACACAGCGTCGGACAGCACCGTCCGTACGCCGCAACCCGACAGGAGCGGATCGCATGCCCATCGCAACTCCCGAGGTCTACAACGAGATGCTGGACCGGGCCAAGGCGGGCAAGTTCGCCTACCCGGCCATCAACGTCACGTCGTCGCAGACCCTGCACGCCGCGCTGCGTGGCTTCGCCGAGGCCGAGAGCGACGGCATCATCCAGATCTCGACCGGTGGCGCGGAGTTCCTGGGCGGCCAGCACAACAAGGACATGGTGACCGGCGCGGTCGCGCTCGCCGAGTTCGCCCACATCGTCGCCGCCAAGTACGACGTCACCGTCGCGCTGCACACCGACCACTGCCCGAAGGACAAGCTGGACGGCTACGTCCGCCCGCTGCTGGCGGTCTCCGCCGAGCGCGTCGCCAAGGGCGAGAACCCGCTGTTCCAGTCGCACATGTGGGACGGCTCCGCCGAGACCCTCGCCGACAACCTGGCCATCGCCCAGGAGCTGCTGGCCCAGGCCGCCGCCGCCAAGATCATCCTTGAGGTCGAGATCACCCCGACCGGTGGCGAGGAGGACGGCGTCACCCACGAGATCAACGACGAGCTGTACACCACCGTCAACGACGCCGTGCGCACCGCCGAGGCCCTGGGCCTGGGCGAGCAGGGCCGCTACCTGCTGGCCGCCTCGTTCGGCAACGTGCACGGCGTGTACAAGCCGGGCAACGTCGTGCTGAAGCCGGAGCTGCTGCGCGAGCTGCAGGACGCGATCGGCAAGCAGTACGGCAAGACCGACCCGTTCGACTTCGTCTTCCACGGCGGCTCGGGCTCCTCCGCCGAGGAGATCGCCACCGCGCTGGAGAACGGCGTCGTGAAGATGAACCTGGACACCGACACCCAGTACGCCTTCACCCGCCCGGTGGCCGGCCACATGTTCGCCAACTACGACGGCGTGCTGAAGGTCGACGGCGAGGTCGGCAAGAAGAACACCTACGACCCGCGCACCTGGGGCAAGCTCGCCGAGGCCGGCATGGCCGCCCGCGTGGTCGAGGCCGCCGAGCAGCTGCGTTCGGCCGGCAAGCGCCTGAAGTGAGCCCCGCGGCCGCGTGAACGGACGCGGCACGCACACGGGTGCCCCCGGCGGTCCTCCGCCGGGGGCACCCGTGCATCGGGGTCCGGGTGTCCTACTGCTTGAGCTCCGCGTACGCCTCCGCGCTGCTGTCCTTCAGGAACTGCCAGCAGCGAGCCTCCTCCTCGGTCTCCTTGATCGCGCCGGCCGCGCGCGCGAGCGCCGCCAGGCAGCGCAGGAAGCCGCGGTTGCCGCGGTGCTCCCACGGCACCGGGCCGTGGCCCTTCCAGCCGTTGCGCCGCAGCGCGTCCAGACCGCGGTGGTAGCCGGTGCGGGCGTAGGCGTACGACTCGACGTACCGGCCGGCCGCGTTGGCGTCGTCGGCGAGCATCGCCCAGGCCAGGCAGAAGGTCGGGAACTCGGCCGCCACCTGGGTCGGTGAGGCCGACTCCTCCGCCAGCATCTTGTAGGGACGCTCCTCCTCGGGCAGGAGGGTCGGTTCGGGACCGTCGAGAAGATTCCTGTGGATCGCCATGCCCTGAAGTCTGCCACCCGAGGCGCAGGGGTCAACCGCCGCACCGTGCTCGGCGGGCCCACCGGTCCGCCGGCCGCGGCCCGTGATTCCGTCCTGCGGTCCCGCCGCGGCCCGGCCGGTGGTCCCGCTCCGTGATCTGCATACCGGGTACATGGACATTCACCCGTTCGCCATGCCAAGGTGACGATCGTGTCCGCAGTCCGACCCGCCGGTAGGCGAGCAGCCCCGAACCGAAACGGCGGCCGCAGACGTCGCCGGCCGCGCCGAAGAGTGGGCCCTGGCATGCTCACGGCATTGGTGGTGACCGCACTGCTCCTGGGTGCCACCGCGCTGGTGCTGAACCGGTCCTCCGGCACGCCGGCCGCCACGCCCACCACCCAGGCGCGGGCCGTCCCACCGGGCGAGGAGACCGCCTCGGTGGAAACGCCCCCGCCGGCCCCGGTCACCGCCCCGACGCCCACGCCGCCACCGGCCCCGGAGCCCACGCCCACGCCCACCGGGCCGGACCCCGGCCCCACCAAGGGCGCGGGCACCTTCACCGTCGCCCCCGCCACCGCCAAGGCGGTCGGCCGCGGCAACGTGCGCCGCTACCGGGTCGAGGTCGAGGACGGCATCGGGATCGAGGCCGCGGCCGCCGCCGCCCAGATCCACGGCATCCTCGGCGACCCCCGCGGCTGGACCAACGACCGCAAGAACGGCTTCCAGCTGGTCGCCGGCGGCTCGTACGACTTCACTGTGAAGATCGCCTCGCCCGGCACCGTGGACCGGATCTGCGGCGCCTCCGGCCTGGACACCCACGGCGAGGTCAACTGCAACGTCGGCAACCAGGTGCTCGTCAACTCCAAGCGCTGGAACACCGGTTCACCGCAGTTCACCGGACCGATCGACGAGTACCGGGCGCTGATCGTCAACCACGAGGTGGGCCACCGGATCGGCCACGGACACGAGGGCTGCCCCGCCCCCGGCAAGCCCGCGCCCGCGATGATGCAGCAGATCTACGGCCTCAAGGGCTGCACGCCCAACGCCTGGCCGTACTCGGCGGACGGCACCTACCTGAGCGGGCCCGCCGTTCCGTAACGCCTCCACCGGTCCGCCCGGCCCCGTTCCGCAGCGCCTCCACCGGTCCGCCCGGCCCCGGGCGGACCGAGCTCCTCCCCGGCAAGGGCGCGGCGGCGCTCGCCCGGACCACGCCCAGGGGCGAGGGGGACATCGTGCTGCTGCGGTCGCAGAAGACCGGGCCGGGCCGGCCCCCGCCTTCACCGACGAACCGCTGCCCACCGGTGAACCGCTGCGCAGGACCGCCGAGGCGCCGACGGGTCAGCTGCGCCGAAGCCCGTGGCAGCGGTCCGGCGCCCCGGTCAGCCGAGCACCGGCAGGTGGGCCCGCAGGTCGCTGCGCTCCCCGGAGGCGGACACCGCGGCCGCGTCCACCGCCGCCGCCCAGCCGGTCCGCCCGGTGGCCAGCCGGATCCAGGTCAGCGGGTCGGTCTCGACCACGTTGGGCGGGGTGCCCCGGGTGTGCCGGGGGCCCTCGACGGCCTGCACCACCGCGTACGGCGGGATCCGCAGCTCGACCGCGCCACCGGGGGCGCGGTCCGCGAAGGCGTCGGCCAGCATCCGGGTGACGGCGGCGACGGCCTGGCGGTCGTGCGGGAAGGTGTCCCGGCCGAGCGCCTCGGCCAGGTCGTCGGCGTGCACCACGGCCTCGACCAGCCGGGTCACCAGGTAGTCGGTCAGCAGCATCGGCCGACCGACGACCTGGGCGGTCCGCTGCCCGGGTGCCGCCGTCGCGGGCCGGTCGAGCACGGCCCGGACGGCGTCGAGCGCCCGGTCGAACGCGGCGGCCACCTCCTCCGGCGGGCCCGCGAAGCCGGTCGCCGCGTGCTCGGTCACCGCGGTGTCGACCGCCTCGGCCATGGTCCGGCTCAGCGCCGCGTAGCCGGCCAGTGAGAGCACCGGACCGTCCGGCACCGGACCGTCCACCGCGGCGGGCAGCCGGCCCAGCGCCAGGCCCAGGTGGGCCAGCAACTCCCGGACCCGCCAGGAGCCGAGCCTGGTCGGCCGGTCCAGGTCCTCCTCCGTCAGCCCGTGCACGACGGCACGCAGCTCCTCGTTCTGCGCCGCCAGCGCGGCGCTCACCTTCTGCGGCTGGTACGTCCTGGGCTTGGCTGGCACGGGCCTCAAGATACGCCGAGGGGCGGGCGGTTCACCAGGAACCACCCGCCCCTCGGGAGCCGTGCATCAGCCCAGCAGGGCCTCGATGACGCCGGTGTGGGCGTCCTTCAGCTCGGCCAGCGAGACGCTGAACTGGCCCTGGACGTCCAGGTCCTGGCCGTCCACGACACCGATCCGGGTGGCCGGCAGGCCACGCGCGGTGCACATGTCGTTGAACCGGAGCTC
Organism: Kitasatospora sp. NPDC059577; assembly: GCF_042735475.1. Taxonomy (NCBI): domain Bacteria; kingdom Bacillati; phylum Actinomycetota; class Actinomycetes; order Kitasatosporales; family Streptomycetaceae; genus Kitasatospora; species Kitasatospora sp. NPDC059577. The sequence continues at coordinate 176,951 of NZ_JBHWBZ010000004.1, forward strand.
CTCGCTGCGCGGCACCGCCACGACGGCGCGGCCGGCCGACTCCGAGAACAGGAGGACGAACGGGTCGGTGCCCTCGGGCACGACGATCCGCGCGCCGTGGCCGCCCTTGAGGCAGCTCTCCACGAGCGCCTGGCCGAGACCGCCGTCGGAGAGGTCGTGCGCGGCGTCGATCATGCCGTCGCGCGAGGCGGCGATCAGGATGTCGCCGAGCAGCCGCTCGCGCTCCAGGTCCACCGCGGGCGGCAGGCCGCCGAGGTGCTCGTGGACCGCCTGGGACCAGGCCGAGCCGCCGAGCTCGTCCGCCGTGTCGCCGAGCAGGTAGAGCAGCTGCCCCTCCTCGGCGAAGGCGGTCGGGGTGCGCCGGGTGACGTCGTCGATGACGCCGAGCACCGCGACCACGGGGGTCGGGTGGATGGCGACCTCGCCGGTCTGGTTGTACAGCGAGACGTTGCCGCCGGTGACGGGGGTGCCGAGCACCAGGCAGGCGTCGGCCAGGCCGCGGGTGGCCTCGGCGAACTGCCACATCACGTCCGGGTCCTCGGGGGAGCCGAAGTTGAGGCAGTCGGAGACGGCGAGCGGCTTGGCACCGCCGGCCGCGACGTTGCGGTACGCCTCGGCCAGGGCCAGCTGGGCGCCGGTGTACGGGTCCAGCTTGGCGAAGCGGCCGTTGCCGTCGGTGGCGACCGAGACGCCGAGGTTGGTCTCCTCGTCGATCCGGATCATGCCCGAGTCCTCGCCGACCGAGAGCACGGTGTTGCCGAGCACGTAGCGGTCGTACTGGTCGGTGATCCAGGACTTGGAGGCCTGGTTCGGGTGGCTCGCGACCTTCAGCAGGTCGGCCTTGAGGCCCTCGCCGGTGGTCGGGCGGGCCAGCCGCTCGGCCGTCGGGGCGTCCGCCTGCAGCGCGTCCTGCCAGCTCGGACGGGCGTAGGGGCGCTCGTAGGTCGGGCCCTCGTGGGCGACGGTGCGCGGCGGGACGTCCACCACGAGCTCGCCGTGCCAGAAGATCTCCAGGCGCTCGCCGTCGGTCACCTCACCGATGACGTTGGCGATGACGTCCCACTTCTCGCAGATCTCCAGGAAGCGGTCGACCTTGTCCGGCTCCACGATCGCGCACATGCGCTCCTGCGACTCGCTCATGAGGATCTCCTCCGGCGAGAGCGTGTGGTCGCGCAGGTGCACGGTGTCGAGCTCGATCCGCATGCCGCCGGAACCGGCCGAGGCCAGCTCGCTGGTGGCGCAGGACAGACCGGCGCCGCCGAGGTCCTGGATGCCCTTGACGAGCTTCTCCCGGAAGATCTCCAGGGTGCACTCGATGAGGAGCTTCTCCTGGAACGGGTCGCCGACCTGGACCGCCGGGCGCTTGGCCGGCTTGGTGTCGTCGAAGGTCTCGGAGGCCAGCACCGAGACGCCGCCGATGCCGTCGCCACCGGTGCGGGCCCCGTACAGGATGACCTTGTTGCCGGCGCCGGAGGCCTGCGCGAGGTGGATGTCCTCGTGCTTCATGACGCCCACGCACAGCGCGTTGACCAGCGGGTTGCCCTGGTAGCAGGAGTCGAAGACGACCTCGCCACCGATGTTCGGCAGGCCCAGGCAGTTGCCGTAGCCGCCGATGCCCGCGACGATCCCGGGCAGCACGCGCCGGGTGTCCGGGTGGTCGGCCGCACCGAAGCGCAGCGGGTCCATCACGGCGACCGGGCGGGCGCCCATCGCCAGGATGTCGCGCACGATGCCGCCGATGCCGGTGGCCGCGCCCTGGTAGGGCTCGATGTACGACGGGTGGTTGTGCGACTCGACCTTGAAGGTGACCGCGTAGCCCTGACCGACGTCGACCACACCGGCGTTCTCGCCGATGCCGACGAGCATCGCGTCAGCCCCAGGAGTCCCGGCGGCAGGCTTCTTCTGGCCGAACTGCTTCAGGTGGACCTTGCTGCTCTTGTACGAACAGTGCTCCGACCACATGACCGAGTACATCGCGAGTTCGGCGCCGGTCGGGCGGCGGCCGAGGATCTCCCGGATGCGCGCGTACTCGTCCTCCTTGAGGCCGAGCTCGGCCCAGGGCTGGGCGGCGTCCGGGGTCTGCTCGGCGTTCTTGACGGTGTCGAGGCTCATCAGGCGTTCACCAGCTGCTTCAGGACGGAAGTGAAGAAGCCCAGGCCCTCGGTGGTCGGACCGGTGAGCGGCTCCACGGCGTGCTCCGGGTGCGGCATCAGGCCGACGACATTGCCGGCGGCGTTGGTGATGCCGGCGATGTCGCGGTACGAACCGTTCGGGTTGACGTCCAGGTAACGGGCCACCACCCGGCCCTCCGCCTCCAGTTCGTCCAGGACGTGCGTGTCCGCGACGAAGCGGCCCTCGCCGTTCTTCAGCGGGACGACGATTTCCTGGCCCGCCGAGTAATCCCGGGTCCAGGCGGTGCCGGCGTTCTCGATGCGCAGCTTCTGGTCGCGGCAGATGAAGTGCAGCGAGTCGTTGCGGGTGAGCGCGCCGGGCAGCAGGTGGGATTCGCAGAGCACCTGGAAGCCGTTGCAGATACCGAGCACCGGCATTCCGAGCTTCGCCTGCTCGATGACGGTCTCCATCACCGGGGAGAACCGCGAGATCGCGCCGCAGCGCAGATAGTCGCCGTAACTGAATCCGCCGGGCAGGACGACGGCGTCGACCTGGTGGAGATCCTTGTCACGGTGCCAGAGGGCGACCGGCTCCGCGCCGGCGAGGCGGACCGCCCGCTGGGCGTCGCGGTCGTCGAGGGAGCCGGGGAAAGTGACGACGCCTACGCGGGTGGTCACTTGCCCTCCTCCTCGACCCGGACGGTGAAGTCCTCGATCACGGTGTTGGCGAGAAAGGTCTCGGCGGCTTCGCGGATACGGGCGAGCGCCGCGTCGTCGACCGGGCCCTCCACATCCAGCTCGAAACGCTTGCCCTGGCGGACGTCGGCGATCCCGGTGAATCCGAGACGGGGCAGTGCACGCTGCACCGCCTGTCCCTGGGGGTCGAGGATCTCCGGCTTGAGCATGACGTCGACTACGACGCGTGCCACTGGCACTCCCGGTGGTGTCTTCGGTGAGGCGGGGGAACTCCAGACTACCGGTGGTTTCGGGCAGGATTGCTGGCCGGGGATAGCGACGCGCGTAGACCCGGGCCCCTTACGCCACAAGGGATCCGGGCCCCCGACCCCCCGTCCGGGGCTGCCGGTTTCCGCGGATTCGGCACCCGGAACGAGCGCCTCCGAAGAACACCCGAAAACGGCACTTGGGGACAGATCCGCCCGTCCTGCACACCGTATCCGGCAGTCCCGCGAAGACACGTGAATATCCGGAAAAGAATGCCGGACTCTTCGATTTCGACCCCCTTCGGGTGCAGAATAGGGCCACCTGTCGCGGCAAGTGCTGCGTATCAGGCGGGCCGTCCGGCCTGCCCGTATGCGCTTGCGCGAGTTGGTGCACATCAGGCCCCGGGCGTACCCCCGCGGACCGGTGGCCGAATTGCCCGAGAGGATTGACACCCATGGCTCAGCGTGTAGTTGTCACGCTCTCCGACGACCTGGACGGCGGCGCCGCCGCGGAAACCGTCCACTTCGGCGTCGACGGGAAGTCGTACGAGATCGACCTGTCCGTGGACAACGCGGAAAAGCTGCGGGAGGCCCTCGCTCCGTTCGTCGCCGCCGGCCGCCGCCAGAGCCGCACCGGAAAGTCGTTCCGCCGCACCGCCCTCACCCCGGACCCGGCCGCCGTCCGCGCCTGGGCCCTGTCCCGCGGCATGGAACTGCCGGCCCGCGGCCGCATCCCCAAGCACGTGTACGAGGCGTTCGCCGAGGCGAACTGACCCTCGCGGCTCGGGGGGCACCCGCCCCCTCCGGTCGCCCCGCCCGCCCGGACCGAAAGGGTGGGGCGACCACCCCGAACGATGCTGTAGAGTATTCCTCGTCGCCGCAACGGAGAGATCCGAAGAGGCGGCGGGTGCCCCACCAGGCACCGTGCGGACGTGGCTCAGTTGGTAGAGCATCACCTTGCCAAGGTGAGGGTCGCGAGTTCGAATCTCGTCGTCCGCTCGCAGTGCGCGAGCACAGCACAACTCAATAGTTTGACCTGCGGACGTGGCTCAGTTGGTAGAGCATCACCTTGCCAAGGTGAGGGTCGCGAGTTCGAATCTCGTCGTCCGCTCCAAAACGAAGGGCCCCCTCGATCGAGGGGGCCCTTCGGCATTCCCGCCCCGAAATCCCCCATGACATTTGTCATCGCCGACCCGTGGATCCCCACCGCGATGTCATGACGGCGCGCACTGCCCGCGCGGCCGGGGCGGCGGAAGGCTTGGGGCATGGAAACGAGCAGCCCCTCCCGCCCCACCGACAGCGTGATCGAGGTCACCGGCCTGCACCGCCACTACGGCAGCGGCGCCACCGGCTACCACGCCGTCCGGGGCGTCGACCTGACCGTCGGCCGCGGCGAACTGTTCGCCCTGCTCGGCACCAACGGTGCGGGCAAGACCTCCACCATGGAGCTCATCGAGGGCCTGGCCGCCCCCAGCGACGGCACCGTCCGGGTGCTCGGCCACGACCCCCACCAGGAGCGCGCCGCCGTCCGCCCGCGGATCGGCATCATGCTCCAGGAGGGCGGCTTCCCCGGCGACCTCACCGCCGCCGAGACCGGCCGCGCCTGGGCCGGGATGACCAGCGGCGCCCGCCCGGTCGAGGAGGCGCTGGAGCTGGTCGGCCTAGGCCACCGCCGCGACGTCCGGGTCAAGCAGCTGTCCGGCGGCGAACGACGTCGGCTCGACCTCGCGATGGCCCTGCTCGGCCGCCCGGAAGTGCTGTTCCTGGACGAGCCCAGCACCGGCCTCGACCCCGAGGCGCGCGCCTCCGTCTGGCGACTGGTCCGCGACCTGCGCGCCCAGGGCACCACCGTGCTGCTCACCACGCACTACCTGGAGGAGGCCGAGGAACTGGCCGACCGGCTGGCCGTCATGCACGGCGGCCGGGTCGTCACCGCGGGCACCGTCGCCGAGGTGATCGCCGGGCGGCCGTCCCGGATCTCCTTCGAGCTGCCCGAGTTCGCCGGCGCCGCGCTCCCCCTGCTGGCCCCGGCCGAGGTCACCGTCGACGGCCGCAAGGTCACCGTGCAGACCACCGCCCTCCAGCAGACCCTCCACGACCTGCTCGGCTGGGCCCACCACCACGGCGTCGTGCTCGGCGCCCTGGACGCCCGCAGCGCCTCGCTGGAGGAGGCCTTCCTCGCCATCGCGTCCGAGGCCGCCCACCAGGCCCCGCCGCAGGCACCCGCCGCCCCCGCCCGTCCCGCCCGCCGCCGCCTGATCGGATCCGCCCGATGACCACCGCCGCCAACGCCGCCACCGGTGCCCCGAGCACCACCGCCGGCCGCCTGCTCTCCCTCGGCCGCGCCGAGGCCACCCTGCTGCTGCGCAACCGCACCGCCCTGTTCACCGCCGTGGTGCTGCCGGTGGTGCTGATCAGCTCGCTGCGCGGGATCCTCGAGAAGCAGGCCGAGAACAACCCCGGTCTGGACGTCGACTCGATGCTGGTCTACGGCTCGGTCGGGATGGTCCTGGCCTTCGTCGTGTACTACAACCTGACCGCCGCGTACGTCGGGCGGCGCGGCGAACTGGTACTCAAGCGGCTGCGCACCGGCGAGGCCCGGGACATCGAGATCATGCTCGGCACGGCCGTCCCCTCGCTCGCCCTCGGCCTGCTGATGGCCGCCCTGATCGGGGTCGGCGGCGGCCTCGGCCTGCACCTGACCATGCCGGTCAACCCGCTGCTGATGCTGGTCGGCCTGGTGCTGATCCTGGGCACCATGATCGCCCTGGCCGCGCTGTCCAGCGCGTTCACCAAGACCGTGGAGAGCGCGGGCATCACCACCCTGCCGGTCATGCTGGTCATGCAGTTCGGTTCCGGTCTGTTCGTCCCGCTGGAGGTCATGCCCTCGCAGCTGGCCGACGCCTGCCGGCTGCTGCCGACCACCCCGGCCTTCCAGCTGATCCGGGTCGGCTGGTTCGGCACCGACGGCTCGGCCGCGCCGACGGACTTCGTGGGCAGCTGGGGCACCGCCGCCCCGCACCTCGTCACCGGCACGGTCTGGCTGGGCCTCGCGGTCTGGGGCGCGGTGCGCTACTTCCGCTGGGAGCCCCGCCGCTGAGCGATCGTCGGCAATCCGAAGGACCGCCCCCCGTTCGACCTCTGATATGAAGGCAGCAGCAGGATCATGGTCGGACCGGGGGGACAGCACGTGGACATGCGCTCACCGCTGCGCAGGTGGCGCGGCTTCGGCAAACCCCAGCGCGCCGAGATCTACTTCCGCTGGTCGATCTACCTGATGCCGCTGGCCGCGGTGCCGACGGCGCTGCTCAGCCTCGGCGCCCACCTCGACCAGTACTCGGCCGGCTCCGCCCGGGTCTCCCTGGCCGTCTCGCTGGCCACCACGCTGGTCGGCCTCCGGGCCTGCCGGACCTCGCTCGACCACTACCTCGGACGGCCCGCCGACCACCGCCGCTGGCTCGTGATCAACGGCGCGGTCACCGTCGCCGGCACCTGGGCCCTGCTGCTGACCGGCCCGACGGCGGACGGGACCGGCGCTCCGCCGTCCACCGTCCTGGTCACCACCGTCCTGCTGATCGTCGCCTACGGCCCGATCTCCATCGGCCTGCGGCTGTGGTGGTCCGCCCCGGCCGCCGTCCTCCTCGCCCTGCTGATCGCCCCGGCGATGGTCCTGGCCGGGCTGAGCGCCGCCACCACCGCCGGACAGCTGATCGGCACCCTGCTCGGGATGCCCTTCATCGCGGCGAGCTGCCGCAGCTTCGCCTGGCTGACGGCCGTGGTCTGGGAACTGGACGGCGCCCGCGAGACCCAGTCCCGGCTCGCCGTCGCCGAGGAGCGGCTGCGCTTCTCCCGCGACCTGCACGACGTGATGGGCCGCAACCTCACCACCATCGCGCTGAAGAGCGAGCTCGCCGTCCAGCTCGCCAAGCGCGGGCGCCCGGAGGCCGCCGACCAGATGGTCGAGGTGCAGCGGATCGCCCAGGAGTCGCAGCGCGAGGTCCGCGACGTCATCCGCGGCTACCGCACCGCCGACCTGCACGCCGAGGCGATCGGCGCCCGCGCGGTGCTCCGCTCCGCCGACGTCACCTGCGAGATCGACCTCGGCGAGGACGCCGACGGACTGCCGCCGCACGTCCAGTCGGTGTTCGGCTGGGTGATCCGCGAGGCCACCACCAACGTGCTGCGGCACAGCGAGGCCGAGCGCTGCCTGATCCGGCTGCGCCGGGAGGACGGACGGGCGGTGCTGGAGCTGGAGAACGACGGGGTGCCCGCCGTCCCGCTCCCCTCCCAGGGCGGTGGCACCGGGCTGCGCGGCCTGCGCGAGCGGCTCGCCGCCCACGACGGCGAGCTGACCGTGCCGACGGCCGGGACGGGCGTCTTCCGGATGCTCGCCACCGTTCCGCTGCCGGACTGAGCGGGCCGAACGCCCCGGCCGACCCGAGCGAACCGACCGACCCGAGCGAACCGAGCGAACCGAGGAAGTGCCGACCGATGACCGACACCGCGCCCGTCCGCGTCCTGCTCGCCGACGACGAGCACCTGATCCGCGGCGCGCTGGCCGCGCTGCTCTCGCTGGAGGACGACATCGAGGTGATCGCGCAGGCCGGCTCCGGCCCGGAGGCGCTGGCGATGGCGCAGTCGCACCGGCCCGACGTCGCGGTGCTGGACCTGCAGATGCCCGGCAGGGACGGCATCGAGGTGGCTGCCGAACTGCGCCGGCTGCTGCCGGACTGCCGCTGCATGATCGTCACCGGCCACGGCCGTCCCGGCTACCTGAAGCGGGCGCTGGAGGTCGGGGTGCGCGGCTTCCTGCCCAAGACCGTCTCGGCCGCGGACCTGGCCGGCATCATCCGCACCGTGCGCTCCGGCGGCCGGTACGTCGACCCGGAGCTGGCGGCGGACGCGATCAGCGCGGGCGAGACCCCGCTGACGCCCCGCGAGACGGACGTCCTGGAACTGGCCGCCGACGGCACCCCGATCGCCGAGATCGCCGCCCGGGCCGCGCTCTCCCAGGGCACCGTCCGCAACTACCTGTCCTCGGCGGCCACCAAGCTGGGCGCGGAGAACCGGCACGCGGCGGTGCGGATCGCCCGCGAGCACGGCTGGATCTGAGCAGCCGCGCCCGCGGGCGCTGAGCAGCCGCGCCCGCAGGCGTCATGGGGTCACTGCCAGGTGGTGCCGGTCAGCCGCTCGTACACCTCGATGTACTTGGACCGGGTCTTCTCCACGACCTCGGCGGGCAGCGCCGGCGGCGGCTGCTCGCTGTAGCGGTCCCAGCCGGAGGCCGGGGAGACCAGCCAGTCGCGGATCAGCTGCTTGTCGAAGGACGACTGCGAGCGGCCCGGCCGGTACTCGTCGGCCGGCCAGTAGCGCGAGGAGTCCGGGGTGAGCACCTCGTCGCCGATCACCAGCTCGCCGTCCGACAGGCCGAACTCGAACTTGGTGTCGGCCAGGATGATGCCGCGGTCGCGGGCGATGTCGCGGGCGCGGGCGTAGACGTCCAGGGTGGTGCGGCGCAGCTGGTTGGCCAGCTCGGCGCCGATCCGGCGGGCGGTCTCCTCGTAGGGGACGTTCTCGTCGTGCTCGCCGACCTCGGCCTTGAGCGCCGGGGTGTAGATCGGGGCGGGCAGCTCGGAGCTGTTCTCCAGGCCCTCGGGGAGCGCGATGCCGCAGACCGTGCGGCTCTCCTCGTACTCGGTCAGGCCGGAGCCGGCCAGGTAGCCGCGGGCGACCGCCTCGACCGGGATCATCTCCAGGCTCCGGCAGACCAGCGTGCGGCCCTTCCAGTCGGCGGGGGCGCCGGCCGGGACCTCGGTGGAGATCACGTGGTTGGGGACGATGTCCTCGATCCGCTCGAACCACCACAGCGAGAGCTGGGTGAGGATGCGGCCCTTGTCGGGGATCTCGTTCGGCAGCACCCAGTCGTGGGCGGACGTCCGGTCGCTGGCGACCATGACGAGCTCACCCGACTCGGTGCGGTAGAGGTCGCGCACCTTGCCGGTGTGCAGGTGGACCAGGCCGGGCACCTGGACCGGCTCGGGCTTGGTGACAAATCCGCTCAAGGTGTCTCAGTCCTCAGGGGTCGTTCGCGGGCGTGGGGCACTGCGAAAGGGGAGGTCACTGCCCCCGCAGTCTTTCACGCCCGGCGGACCTCAGTTCTTGCAGAGCCGGTCCAGCAGGTTGGCGGTGGCCCGCTGGATCCGCTCGTCGGTCAGTCCGGGGCGGCCGAGCGCGGGCGACCAGGCGAAGGTGCCGGCCGCGAAGACGTACGCGCCGCTGGGCGCCCGGTACAGCGAGGTCTCCTGGTAGCGGGTGCGGCCGGCCGGGTCCTGGTAGGGCGAGTGCGCCAGCAGGACCCGCTCGGTGTGCTCGGGCAGCGCCACCTTGGGGTAGTAGCGGTCGGCCTCGCCGGCGACCAGGCCGGGCAGCTCGTCGCCCTCCTGCAGGCCGGTGCCGTCCCAGAGCCAGTGCGCGGTGTGCCGGGCGACCAGCGGGACGGGCGCGGCGACCCGGCCCGAGTACTGCACGCCGAGCAGGTGCTGCTCGGGCTCCCCCGCGTCCCGCCACAGCGCGCTGGAGGCGCCGGTCGCGCCCGCCGCCGGACTGCCGGGCCCGACCTTCTGGCGCTTGCGGCAGTTGAGCAGCCGATTGGGCTCGCCGGAGGCGGCGGCGGTCAGCTCGACCCGCCAGTACATGGTGTTGGCGGAGAGGAACACCAGCGAGGTGCCGCCGTCCCTGGCCCGCTCGGCGGCCCGGCGCATCGGCGCGGACCAGTACTCGTCGTGGCCGGGGAAGACCAGCGCCCGGTGCCGGGACGGGTCGACCAGGCCGGCGTGCAGGTCGGTGGCGGTGGCGTAGGAGAGGTCGTAGCCGTAGCGCTCGGCCCAGCGGATGAAGTCGTACGCGTGGCCGACGTGCAGCGGCAGTCCGGCGGTCGCGTGCGGGCGGTCGAAGGAGACGGTGACGGCCGCCTCCGGCTCGCCGACCAGGCCGCCCAGGCCGTCCCAGGCGTGGTAGAGGCTGGCCCCGGTGCGACCGTCCTCGGGGAAGAGGTTGTAGGCCTGCCAGGTCACGTCGGGGAGCACCAGCAGCAGCTCGGCGGCGTGCCCCTGGTCGTCGAAGTCCCGCACGGTGAAAGGGATGTGGCTGCGGTGCAGCATGTCCGCGGTGGTCAGCACGGCGACGTACGAGCCGGGCTTCCAGTGCACCGGGACCTGCAGCCGCCAGGAGTGCCACCAGTGGTGGCAGGAGACCGTCCGGTCGACCACCAGCGGCGCGGGCTGGGCGAGGCCGGCGATCAGCGGGCTGGAGGTGACGTGGCGGGCGCCGTCGCCGCCGTAGTGGCCGATCCGGTAGACGTCCACGGTGAACTCGCGGGGCGGGTTGACGGTGACCCGGAAGTCGACCGACCCGCCGGGCCGGATCACCCCGGCCGAGGCGAAGCCCTTGATCTGCTGGTCCACGTCGTTGGCGCCCTGCGGGGTGCCGACCGGCGGCTTGGGGCGCACACCGGCGGTCAGCGGCTGCTGGCCGGGCGCGTCCACCGAGACGTACCAGGGGACGGCGCCCTCCGCCCCGGCCAGGTACTGGTCCGGACTGCGCAGCCAGGGCAGCGGTCCCTGACCGAAGGGGTCGGAGACGCTGTAGGCGTGCGTTCCGGACTCCCAGCGGGGGTTGAGTTCGGTGCCCACGCGCCCCTCCCAGGTGCACTTCCGTGACTCCTCGCCCGCCTCCGGGCGCTCCCGATCCGGTGTCGACGCTCCTCGCTCCGGCGCTCTCCCCCGGCCTTCCGGCCGGGGTACCCCCATCGCTCACGTGTTGCTCGTCGCTTTCGGCACCGGCGCGCCCTTCGGCTCCCGAGGCCCGGTTGGCACGTGCCCCCCGGGTGTGCGTGCGGTCCAATACACCACAGAGTGCTGGTGCTCCGTCACCCTCCGGCGCCAATTGGTGCCGGGAATCTCGCGGGCCGCCCGGAGGGGGCCCCCGGCCTGCGAGGACGACCGGCGGCCGGGCCGTCCGGGGGCGCGTGCGGGAGCGTCGAGCGCCGTCCCACCCGTCACAGCCGGACCGGCTTCTCCAGGCGGACGTCGGCCGCGTCCAGCCAGGCGCGCAGCGGGCCGTCCTGGCCCTGCTCGACGGCCTGGGCGACCGGGCCGGCCAGGTCGGTGCGGCGGACCCCGCCGAGCAGCAGCACCGGGCCGTCCAGCCAGTCCAGGCCGGGGGCGCCGCCGGCGGTGTCCACGGCCGCGCAGCAGACCATCGCGGTGACGTGGTCGACCAGCAGGTCGCGGCCGGAGCGGTCGGGTTCGAGCAGCGGCGCCGGGGCCGTGGTCCGGGCCAGCTGGGCGGCGAGGGCGGCGGCCAGCCGCTCGCCGTCGCCCTCGGCGAGCCGGACCAGCAGCCGGGTGAGGGTCGGGGCGCCGGGGCGGGACTGCGGGGCGAGGCGGTCCAGGGCCGCCTGCAGGGCGGCGGCGCCCGCCCGCCAGCCGGCGTCCACCGCCTCGGCCGGGTAGTCGGTCCACTCCAGCTCGTGCCAGGCGCCGGCCGCCGGGCGGCCGAAGAACAGCTCGGCGGCGAGCCGGGACACCGCCCGGTCGACGCTGCCGGGCTGCTCCAGCAGGTCGCAGGCGGGGCGGTCGCCGAGCCGGCTGCCGTAGCCGTCGGCCAGCCGGTCCCGACGGGAGAGCTCGGTCAGCGCGGAGACCACGCCGGCGTTGAGGTGGGCCGGGTGGCGGCCGAGCCGCCAGGCGGGCAGCGCGACCCGGGTGAGCAGCCGGTCCCAGCCGGCGTAGGCGAGGCCGACCTGTTCCTGGGCGGCGATCCGCAGCCCGTAGTCGACCGTCCTGGCCTGCTCGGAGGCCCAGGCCGCGACGGAGCGCTCCAGCTCGGCGGAGTGGCCGCGGCAGGCGCCGAGCAGTCGGCGGGTGATCCGGCGGGTGATCCGGTCGGCGAGGGCGGCCGGGCCGCGCCGCGGCGGCCGGGGCGGGGCCGCCAGGGTGCCGCCGCCGAGACCGGGGGCGGCACCCCGGCCGGAGTCCAGGCAGGCGTCCAGGCTGCGCAGGAAGCGGCGGGCGGCGGCGATCTCCGGGTCGGCGGAGGCGGCGCTGCCGGCCACCACGGGGGCGAGCAGGGCGCGCAGCTCGCCGGCCCGCATCCACCAGAGGAAGGGCGAGCCGATCACCAGCACCGGCGCGGGCGCACCGGGGTGCGGCCGCAGCGGGCCGGGGCGCCGCGGCGGCGGGACGTCCTCCAGCCAGCTGTCGCAGTCCGGGGTGAGGGCGACGGCGGAGGGCGCGGGGACGTCCAGCCGGCCGGCGAGTTCGTCGATCAGCCGGTACAGCTCGGGGGCCTCGGCGCGGTCCAGCGGGACGGCGGGGGTCCGGGGCGGCTCGGCCCGGCGCAGGGCGCGGGCGGTCAGCCCGGCGACCAGCAGGGTCAGCGCGGCGACGGCGCCCACCGCCCAGCGGGCGGCGTCCCAGCCGGCGGCGTCGGCCGCGCCGGGCGCGCCGATCCGGCCGGTGAACCGGCCCGCGAGCAGGACCACCGCCACGGCGGCGGGCAGGACGGCGGCGGCCCGGGCGAGGCCTCGGACCCGCAGGACCGCCTGGGCGTGAGCGCGCGCGGTGTCGACAGCGGCCATACGGTGCGGCACCCCCTTCGGAGTCCTCGGGTGCCCGGCTAGGGGCCCTGAGCCGACTCGAAACGATCGGTTCCGACCGGGAAGCGGAGGCGTCCGATCCCGGTAGTGCATGCTGCGTGGCGCTACTGACATTTTCGACGCCCCGGTGCGGGTGGTCGTTCCGGATCGCCCCGGTTTCCACTCGTCCCGGTGACATCGCCCGGATTCCGGACGCCGACGACCGGTCCGGTGCGAAGCACCCGGCGACCGCCCGGCCGGACGCCGTCCAGCATCCCCCCGCGGCAGCGTCGCTACCCGGCGGCGCCCCCCGCGCGCGAGCCCCGCACGCTGCGATCCAGCGCACCATAAGGCCGTGCGCGTGGTTACGTCAGCCGGATGCGGGTGCTGTCACTCGATGGGCTGGAATCCGTCCGCCGAACGGTACGGCCGCCCCCGGAGCCGCTCCGGCCCCGAAACGCCGGGGGCGCTGCGTCCATGGGAGTTGGTTCCCACGGTCCGCAGCGCCCTCGGAGCGGTCCCGACGCGGTCCCGGAGCGATCCCGGATCCGCCTCGGCTCGGTCTGACTCCCCTACGCGGTGGCCGCCTTCAGCGCGATGTCGGTGCGGTGCTGGCCGCCCTTGAGGGAGATCCGGTCCACCGCCGCGTACGCGTGCCCGCGCGCCTCGGCCAGGTCCGCGCCGGTCGCGGTGACCGACAGCACGCGGCCGCCGGCGCTCAGCACCTGCCCGTCCTCGCCCGCCCTCGTGCCGGCGTGCAGCACGAACGCGGTGCCGTCCGCCTCGGCCTCGGTCAGGCCCTCGATCGGGTCGCCGGTGCGCGGCGCGGCCGGGTAGCCCTCGGAGGCGACGACCACGGTGACGGCCGCGCCCTCGTCCCAGCGCAGCGGCTCCAGCTGGTCCAGGGTGCCGGTGGCGGAGGCCAGCAGCACCGCGGCCAGCGGGGTGCGGAGCCGGGCCAGCACGACCTGGGTCTCCGGGTCGCCGAAGCGGGCGTTGAACTCGATCACCCGGGTGCCGCGCGAGGTGAGCGCCAGGCCCGCGTACAGCAGGCCGGAGAACTCGGTGCCGCGGCGGCGCAGCTCGTCCACGGTCGGCTGCAGGACGGTCTCCAGGACCTCCTCGACCAGCCCGTCGGGCGCCCACGGCAGCGGCGAGTAGGCGCCCATGCCGCCGGTGTTGGGGCCCTCGTCGCCGTCCAGCGCGCGCTTGAAGTCCTGCGCGGGCTGCAGCGGGACCACGGTGGTGCCGTCGGTGATCGCGAACAGCGAGACCTCGGGGCCGTCGAGGTACTCCTCGATGACCACGCGCTCGCAGGACGCGGCGTGCGCCAGCGCGGCCTCGCGGTCGGAGGTGACCACGACGCCCTTGCCAGCGGCGAGGCCGTCGTCCTTGACCACGTACGGGGCGCCGAAGGCGTCCAGCGCCTCGGCGGCCTCCGCGGCGGTCGTGCAGACGTAGGAGCGGGCGGTGGGGACGCCGGCGCCGGCCATCACGTCCTTGGCGAAGGCCTTGGAGCCTTCGAGCTGGGCGGCCGCGCCGGACGGGCCGAACACCGGGATGCCGGCCGCGCGCACGGCGTCGGCGACGCCGGCGACCAGCGGGGCCTCCGGGCCGACCACGACCAGGGTGGCGCCGAGCCGCTCGGCCAGCCCGGTGACCTGGGCACCGTCGAGCTGGTCGACCGGGTGGACCGTCGCCACCTGTGCGATCCCGGCGTTGCCCGGGGCACAGTGCAGCTCGGTCACGGCGGGATCTTGGGACAGAGAGCGGCACAGGGCGTGTTCGCGGGCGCCGCCGCCGATGACGAGGACCTTCACGCCTCGGAAGCCTAGTCGGTGGCCTGTTCAGGCCGCTCTCCGGTCCCGTCGGATCGTCCAGGAGAAGAGCTCCGTACGCCGACGATCCAGGAGGATCCTCCAAGCCCGGAGGGGTCCGGAGCGCGCTGGGTGTCCGGGTCACGACCACGGGTCACCGGCCCCTCGCTCGGACGGGTGAAATCCCGCCGACCCCCGCAACCCGCTCACCTCGGGTTCCGATGGCCGAAACCGGTAACGATCAACCGGGAAGCTTCCCCACGGTCAGCCATTTGGCGGTAAGAAGTGCTGTTGGACAACCACCGGCAGACACCACGTCAGCCGATGCGCCGACAGACCCAGCCGCCCGCCCGCCACAGGGAGCCCCACAGGTGAGCCAGCCGGAAATGCAGCCCGAGGAGAGTGCCTGGGGCAAGGAGATCGGCGAGGAGGACCCGCCCGCCGCCGCCGTGGTCCGCCGGGCCCCGACCCGCCACCACACCGACCTGAGCACCCGCCAGTTCCCGCTCGGGGACTGGGGTGAGCCGGCCGAGCGGCTGGAGGAGCTCTACCGGTGGTCCGAGGAGCGGGCGGTGGAGGCCATCGAGTGGTACCGCCGGGACCGGGTCTGGAAGCGCCGGTGGGCGCGCCTGCTGCGGTTCGGCACGGCCGGCTTCGCGGTGGGCGGGGTGACCGCCCCGCTGGTCGACCTGGCCGGCGGCTTCGCGCACGGCACCGGCTGGGGCTACGTCGGCCTGGCGCTCTCCGCCGCCTGCTACGGCGCCGACCGGGCCTTCGGCCTCACCTCCGGCTGGATGCGGGACGTCTCCACCGGACAGGCCCTGCAACGCCGCCTGGAGGCCTTCCAGTTCGACTGGGCGTCGGAGTGCGTGCGCGAGGTGCTCGGCCCCACCGAGGGCACCGCGGGCGAGGCCGCCGAGCGCTGCCTGGGCGTGCTGCGCCGGTTCTGCGAGGACATCTCCGACATGGTCCGCACCGAGACCTCGGAGTGGATGCTGGAGTTCCGCGCGTCGATGACCCAGCTGCCCACCCAGACCCCGGGGAGCTGGGGCGGACGCTCCGAGCCGGGGGTGGGCGCCCAGGTGCGGGTGCTGCCGCCGCCGGGCACCCGGCCCACCATGCCGCGCCAGCGGCCGCCGGAGGGGCCGCTGCGGTAGGGCGCCGCGGGCGGGCAGCCACTGCGGGCGGCTCCGACGGGCGGGCGGGCGGGCGGGCCGGCCGGGCGCTACGCGAAGACGATCATCGAGCCCTGGGTGACGCTCCTGGTCGCCGCCGCGTACAGGCCCGACCAGGCGTGCCGCTCCCGGGCGAAGGGGTGCACGTCGTCGATCGGCGGCCCGAAGGGCTGTTCCAGACCGGTCGGGCCGAGCGGCCGGGTCGGGTCCGGCGGGTTGAGCGGGTCGATGCCCAGCGCCGGTGCCACGGCCTGCAGTTCGCGCAGCAGTCCGTGGCTGGAGCCGAGCGGGCCGCCGGAGGCCAGCAGCGCGTCGTCCACCAGCGGCACCGCGAACTCGACCGGCACGTACGCGCCCGCGTGGTCGAAGTGCCAGACCAGGTGCGACTGTTCGGCGCTGCTCTCGAACATCTCCAGCAGCTGCTCGTAGTCGCCGCCGAGCGCGTCGACCGGGGTGATGTCCAGACCGGTGAGGCCCAGCAGGAAGGCGCGGCGCAGGAAGTGCAGCGAGTCGTAGTCGAAGGCTGCTATCGGCTCGACCGCGCCGCTGATGCCCGGGACGTACTCGTAGACCGGCACCTCGGGCAGCCCGCGCGAGGCCAACACCGTGTTGTAGAGGGCTAGATCGTCCCGGAAGGGGTTGTCGGGGCTGTGGCTCAGCACGTCCACCAACGGGACGAGCCAGAGGTCGCAGGCCATGGCCGGCAGTTCCTCTCCGGGCGGCGGGGGATCGCCCTCGGGGCGGGGCGACGACGGGGGGGTCGGTACCCGGACGGCCCTTTCGCGGGGCCCCCGGTCCGATGCCCGACCACCCTACCGGCCCGGGGCGGCGTGCGGGCCGGGCCGTCCCTGCGGGGCCTCGGGGGGCGGCGCGGACAGCCGACGGCCGAACCGGCCGTACGGCACCGAGCGCGGCTGCGGCACCAGGCCGAGGCCCAGTCCCAGCTCACGGCCCAGTTCGCGGCCGACCTCGTCGCCGCGCGGGGGCCGCTCGGCGCGGGCCGCACCGGGCTCGGCGGCCGGTCCCGGCGGGGGCCCGGGCAGGGGCTCCGGGGCCGACGGCCCGCCGGGGCCCGGCGGCTCCGGCGGCGTCTGCGGTCCGGTGGTCTCGGCGAGCAGCCCGAGCACCGTCACGGACTCCAGCGGCTGCCCGGCCAGCTCGGCCAGCAGCCGGGCGGTGTACAGGTTGTACTCGCAGATGATCCGGTGCGCGCCGGCCAGGTCGTGCGCCTCGATCGCCCCGACCAGCTCCGGGTGGCGGTCCCAGCAGACCCCGGCCAGGCTGGGCATCTCCCGCAGGTAGGGGGCGGCGAACATCCAGGACTGCACCCGCAGCCAGTCCAGGTACTCGGCGATCCGGCGGTTGCCGAGCAGTCCGGCGACCTCCTGCCAGAACCTGCGGTCGCAGCCCACCATCACGTCCAGGTTCCCGGCCCGGGCGGCCCGGACGGCCGCGTCGGCCCGGCGGTGCAGCGAGGGCAGCCGGCTGAGGTCGGGCAGGGCCCGGCGGGTGACGAACTGGCGGTGGAAGCTGTCGGTGAGCAGCACCCGGGACTCGAAGATCTCCAGGAAGTCGTCCCAGCACAGCTCGGGCACCGTGAAGCCGCGGTGGTGCTCGGCCCGCAGCAGCCCCTGCGCGCCGAGGTCGACCAGCGCCTCCCGGGCCGGGGTCGCGGAGACGCCGTACAGCTCGGCGATCTCCTTGACGGTGAAGTTGCGGCCGGCCGCCAGGCGGCCGGCCATCATCTCCTCCCGCAGCGCACCCGCGATCTGCTCGCGCAGGCTGTTGCGCTGGATGACGGGGCGGGGGGCGTCGCCTGCGCCGTTGACGGGCATGGGCGCGACCTCCTCGGGCGGTCCTACCGTGCCGGCCCTCTTGGGCCGACGGGAACACGACGAGTGCTCATCTTCTCAAACCCGCCCGGGCCGGGTCCGAACCAACCCTCCCGAACGCCGCCCGCCCGGCCCGGATCAGCGCTGGACCGGCGCCGGGATCCCCAGCAGGCGGTCCCGCAGCACCGGGAAGTCCGCACGCGCCGCGGCCACCTCGGCCGGGTCGAACTCGACCGTCAGCACCTCCTCCTCCGTCCCCGCCTCGGCCAGCACCCGGCCCCACGGGTCCACCACGATGCTGTGCCCGGCCTGCTCCACCCCCGCGTGCGTCCCGGCGGTGTTGCACGCCAGCACGAAGGCCTGCTCCTCCACCGCCCGGGCCCGGGCCAGCAGCGTCCAGTGCTCGCGCCGCCGGGCCGGCCAGGCCGCCGGGACCACCAGCAGCTGCGCACCGGCGTCCAGCAACGCCCGGAACAGCTCCGGGAAGCGCAGGTCGTAGCAGGTGGCCAGGCCCAGCGTGGCGAAGTCGGTGGGCGCGGTGACGATCTCCTGACCGGCGCCCATCACCACCGCCTCGCCACTGTCGAAGCCGAAGCGGTGGATCTTGCGGTAGGTGTGCACCAGCTCGCCGTCCGGGGCGAACAGCATCGAGGTGTTGTAGATCGGCCCGTCCGGGTCGCGCTCGACGATCGAACCGGCGTGCAGCCAGACCCCGGCAGCCCGGGCGGCGGCCGCCATCGCGTCCGAGGTGGGCCCGTCCAGGCCCTCCGCGCCGTCCGACCAGAGGTCGTACGCGAAGCCGCCGAGCGGCCACAGCTCCGGCAGCACCACCAGGTCGGCGCCCTGCTGCGCCCGGACCAGCGCCGCCGCCCTGGCCCGCCGCTCGGCGGGCGGCTCGGCGTCGGAGACCGCGAGTTGGATCAATGAAGCGCGCACAGTACCACCGTCCACGGCAATAGACCTACGATCGTCACCCGAAAGCGCTGCCCAGCTGTCCCCCGGCAGCGTAACGTGCGGTTAGCGTGCGCGCCCGGAAGCCGGACCATCCCGGTCGGCGGTGACGGCGGGGCGCGGACGGCAAGGAAGCTGACGGAGGGCCGGAGATTCCCGTGACGGACAACCAGACCGTGCAGGCTTACACGGAGGCGTGGGCCCAGAGCATCGAGTCCATATCGGAGCTGGTCGCCCCCCTCCCCGAGGGCTCCTGGAACCGGGCCACCGAGTGCCCCGGCTGGTCCGTCCGGGACGTCGTCTCACACGTCATCGCGGTCGAGTCCGAGCTGCTCGGCGACCCGCGCCCGATCCACTCGCTGCCGCGTGACCTCCGTCACGTGACCACGGAGTTCGCCCGCTACGTCGAGCTGCCGGTCGACAAGCGCCGCTGCCACACCGCGCTGGAGATGACCGGCGAGCTGGAGTACACGATCATCCGCCGCTCCCGGGCGCTGCGGAACGCCAAGCAGACGCCCTCCGAGCCGGTGCGCTGGCCGGCCGGGCCGCTCGCCCGGGACGTCCCGTACCACGAGCTGCTGCGGATGCGGGCCTTCGACGTCTGGGCGCACGAGCAGGACCTGCGCCGGGCCCTGGACGCCCCCGGCAACCTGGACGCCCCGGCCGCGCTGATCGCCCGGGACCTCCTGCTGGAACTGCTGCCCAAGGCCGTCGCCAACAAGGCCGGCGCCCCGGCCGGGACGGCCCTGGTGCTGGACGTCACCGGCCCGGTGGAGTTCCTGCGCACCGTCCGGGTCGACGCCACCGGCCACTGCACCGTGGACGAGTCGATCAGCCTGGCCCCCGACGTCCAGCTCACCATGGGCTGGGAGACGTACGTCCGGCTCGCCTGCGGCCGCGGCCGGCCGGGACCGGTCTCCGTCGAGGGGGACAAGGAGCTGGCCGAGCGGGTGCTGGCGAACTTCTCGGTCACCATCTGAGCTCCGGCCCCCACCACCCGGCGTGCACGCACCACCGCACGCCGGGTCGGCACCACTCGTGCGTCCATGCGTCAACCCGGCACCAGCCACCTCACCTGTTCGGCCTCGTTGTTCCCGGCGGTCCTGCCATCACCCGGAAGAACGAGGAGCAGTCCCGTGGACGACGAACAGAGGGCGATGGTGCTGGTGCGGTCGAGCTTCCCGGTCACCGGGCAGCCGATCAGAGTCGTGATGATCGACGGGGAGCCGTGGTTCGTCACGACGGACGTGTGCCGGATCCTGGGCCGCGGCAACCCGACGGACGCCGTCAAGGTGCTGGAACCCCACCAGCACCTCGTCGTCGACCTTCGATCGGTAACCCTTGTTCGGAACAAGGGTTACAACGTTTCCGCAGGTCAGAAAGCCTACCGGCGGGGGAATCCACTACTCGGCGTCGTCAGTGAAGCCGGTCTGTACGGCCTCCTGATGAGGTCGGACAAAGCCGCTTCCAGGCCGTTCCGGGAGTGGGTCACCGACGACCTCCTGCCCTCCGTCCGCCGCGGGGACACCGACGTCCCGACCCAGCAGCGGAGGATGGCGGAGACCCTGGCCGAGGCGATCGGACAGCAGGTGGAGGTCATCGCCGAACTCGATCGCGAGGGTTGGCCCCGGGTCTACCTGCGGTCCGACGGGACCGTGCACTGCAAGCACGGGGAGATGCGCTTCGACGTACCGACACGCGAGGACGACAGCGGCCCGCCCTTCGGCGGCTACTTCTCCTGTCCGAGTGTCGAGCGGGTCGGCATCAGGGGTGGCACGGCCGTCCCGCGGTGCTCGAAGGTCAAGATCGTGGATCTGGTCCGCATGCTCGTCCTGGCACCTGCACCGCTCCCTGTCGGTGACGGACCGCTGACCGTGGAGCTGCACGGCGCGCGGATCCTCGGAACGGCCCGGCAGATTTCGGACCTGATGCGCGAGTACGGCCGCTGAGCCGCGTGCGCATGCTCTCGGAAATTCCGAGGGCCTGCGCATGTCCGCAGGTCGGAAACCCTACGCCCCGGCCGCCGCGACCTTCCGGCGCAGCCGCAGGATCATCGCCGCGCCCACCGCCAGCGGGACGTACTGCCAGCAGAACGCCCAGCGGAAGGCGGTCGCCGAGTACGACCCGGCGCCGTCCGGGGAGAGCGCGTCCAGCAGCACGCCGATGCCGAACAGCGTGATCATCGTGCCGATGAAGCCGCCCATGTTGACGATGCCGGAGGCGGTGCCGAGCCGCTCCGGGGGGTTCCCCGAGCGCGCGTAGTCCAGGCCGACCAGCGAGGCCGGGCCGTTGCTGCCCATCACCAGGATGATCCCGACCAGCAGCCAGGTCGGCGGGTGCCCACCGGGCCAGGACAGCACCAGCGCCCAGCCGAGCGCGGTGGTCACGATGACGGTCAGCACGATCGGCATCCGGGCACGCGCCGTGGCGGAGAGCAGCCGCCCGAAGACGAAGCCGAAGGTCATGTTGCTGAGCACCAGCAGGGTCAGCAGCCCGCCGGCGCCGGCCCGGGACATCCCCTGCGCCTCGACCAGGTAGGGCAGGCCCCAGAGCAGGCCGAAGGCGTTGCCGGGGAACTGGGTGGTGAAGTGCACCCACAGGCCCAGCCGGGTGCCCGGCTCCCGCCAGCAGGCCGCGACCTGTCGGCGGAGGCCCGGCCGGTCGCGCCGCTCCACCGGCCGCACCGGGGCTGCCGGCGCGGCCGACGCCTGCGGCGCTTCCGGGGCTCCGTGGTCCGGTGACTCCCGGAGGAACAACGCGACCAGTGCGAACACGGCGACGCCGAGCAGCGCGATCGCGGCGAAGGTGGGGGTCCAGCCCTCGCTGTGCAGCGCCTGCGCCAGCACCACGGTGGTGACCAGGTTGCCACCCATCCCGGCCAGACCGGTCAGCTGGGCCACGAACGGGTTCCGGGCCGCCGGGAACCAGCGGGCGGCGATCCGCAGCACGCTGATGAAGGTCATCGCATCGCCGCAGCCGAGCACCGCCCGGGAGGCCAGCGCGGGGGCGAAGGAGGAGCTGAACGCGAAGGCCAGCTGTCCGGCGCTCAGCAGTACGACCCCGAGCAGCAGCACCCGGCGCGGGCCGAAGCGGTCCACCAGCAGACCGACCGGGATCTGCATGGCCGCGTAGACCAGCACCTGGAGGATCGAGAAGGTGGAGAGCGCCGAGGCGCCGATGCCGAAGCGGTCGGCGGCGTCCAGGCCGGCCACGCCGAGGCTGGTGCGGTGGATGACGGCCAGGACGTAGACGCTGACGCCGACGGACCAGGCCAGCCAGGCCGCGCGACCGCCGGGCGGTGCGGGGGCGGGTTCGTGGACGGCCGGGGGCTCGGCGCCGGGCCGGGGAGCGGAGGCGGACAGGGGTGCTGCTGGACTGGCGGGCTCCACGGTCATAGTGCGACCAGGTTAGTCATCCCATGATGGGAGGCCCAGGGCGGGGTTCGGTCGCCCCGGGGCGCACCCGCGACCCCCCGGGCCCGCGGATCCGCCGGTGCGCTCCCCGGCTCCCCGACCCCGGCCCGGCCCCGGAACGCGGACGCCCCGACCCGGCCCGGCCCGGCCCGGTTGCGGAACGCGAACGCCCCGGCCCGGTCGCGGCCCGCTTCAGCCCGTCAGGGTCCAGGACACCGAGCGGGTCATGAAGCGGTCCCGGAAAGCCTCGTCCCGCACCCAGTCGGTGGTGTCCCGGACGGTCGCCGTCACGGTGGCCGTCCGGCCCGGAGCCACGTCCAGCTGCGCGGTGTCCAGCCAGGAGCCGTCGGCGGACTGCGGCGTCACCGGGACGCCGTCCACCTTCCACTCCACCTTCAGCTGCCGCGGCCCGGTCAGCGGCAGCGGCCGGACGTCGAGCCGGGGCCGCCCCGTCACCTCGCCGGGCGCCGGGTGCGGGGCGTCGGTCGGGCGGATCTTGCGGTACAGCTCCTCGATGATCGCCTCGCGCGAGGGCAGGTTGTAGGCACTGCCCAGGGTCCGCATGACCGAGTCCTGGGTCGGCCGGTAGAGGCCGTTGGCGCTGCGGTACGCCCCGACGACGCCGGCGCCGTCCGGGGACACCGCACCCAGCCAGCGCCACCACTTGGTCTGCTTCCTGCGCATGTCGTCGGCGTTGAGGGCGGAGAGGTTCGGGTAGTCGGCGTCGTCGGGGGCGCTGTCGTACTCGTCGCCGAGGTCCCCCACGGTGTGCCCGATCTCGTGCTGGATGATCCGCCCGGCGTCCTGGCTGCCGCCCGCCAGGGTGGTCACCCCGGTGCCGCCGGCGCCGCCGTACTCGGTGGAGTTGGCCAGCGCTATGAGGTACTGCGGCCCGGCGCCGTCCCCCGCGTACCGGGCGGTGGCGGCCTCGTCGGCGCAGAGCAGCCGGGCGGTGCCCTCGCACCAGAAGTGCATGCCGAGCGGGGTGGCCGGGTTGCGGCCGCGGCTCTCGCTCTCGGCTATCCCGGAGGACGGGGAGACCACCTCGACCCGCCTTATGTTGAAGAAGCCCTGGTAGGTGCGGAAGGGCTCGATGTCCATCAGCGCGTGCCAGGCCCTGTCGGCCTGCTGGTGGAACAGGTCCTGCTCGCCGGTCGTGTAGCCGTCGCCGAGCAGGACCAGGGTGATCCGGTTGGCCGGGTCCCCGGTGCGGCGTATGTCGACGGTCGGGGCGGCCGCGGGTATCCGCTGGTCGGCGCGGAGCGCGGTGTGCGGCGGCACCGCCCGGTCGGCGGGGGCCCCCGGCCCGATCACGCCGAACGGCGAGGGGCCGGCCAGTTCCAGGGCGGCGGGGAGCAGGGCGGTGGACACCAGCACGAGCGCGGCCAGACTCCGAACGAGACGGCCAGGGTTGCCAGACGGCATACGGGTGCGTCCTCGGGGTTCCGGTCACCCGGCGTCGCCCGGGTGGTGGAGCGGAGACGTACCCGGACCGGCGTGTCGCCCCCACCGGCGGACGCAAATGTCACCGACCTGGCCGAACGATCCGCATCCTCCCAGCCGTGCGGGTCATACCAATCATCAACCCTCACGGCTCCGGCACCGGTTCCGCCCGGCGACCCCGGCACCGGTTCCGCCCGCGACCCCGGCACCGTTCCCCCGTACGGATCCCGCCGCGCTCCCGGTACCCCGCCCTCAGCGATCCGCCGCCGCGCCCTCAGCGATCCCCCGCCGCCGCCTCAGCGCTTCCGGAAGCCGAGCACCAGATGGGTGCCCAGCCCGAAGAGCAGTCCCCAGAAGGCCGAGCCGATCCCGAACAGGCTCATCCCCGAGGCACTCGCCAGGAAGGTCACCACCGCCGCGTCCCGTCCGCGCTCCTCCGCGACCGCCGCGGCCAGGCTCCCCTGCAGCGAGGCCAGCAGCGCGACCCCGGCGATCACCGCGATCAGCTCCTTCGGCAGCCCGGTGAACAGGCTCACCAGCACCCCTCCGAAGCTGCCCACCAGCACGTACAGCACGCCCGAGGACATCCCCGCGACGTACCGGCGGCGCGGGTCCGGGTGGGCCTCCGGGCCCGAGCAGATCGCCGCCGTGATCGCCGCCAGGTTCACCCCCGGCGAGCCGAACGGCGCCATCAGCACCGACACCGCACCGGTCGAACCGATCAGCAGCCGGTCGTCCGCCCGGTAGCCGAACGCGCGCATCACCCCGAGGCCCGGCGCGTTCTGCGAGGCCAGCGCGACGATCGTGAGCGGCAGCGCCAGCCCCACCAGCGCCGACCAGGAGAACGCCGGCACGGTCAGCACCGGCACGGTCGGCCCGCCCTGCCCCAGGTGCGGTGACAGCCCGACGGTGAGCGCCGCCAGCACGCCGCCGACCAGCAGCGCGACCGGCACGGCGTACCGCGGCGCGAACCGCCTGGCCAGCAGGAAGGCCGCGAAGCTGCCCAGCACCAGGGCCGGAGCACTGTGCACGGCGCCGAAGATCCCGGCGCCGAAGGAGAACAGGATGCCGGCGAGCATCGCGTTCACGATCCCCACCGGCACCGCCGCGATCAGCCGGCCGAACCAGCCGGTCACCCCGAACAGCGCCACCACCACCGCGCTCACCAGGAACGCCCCGACGGCCTCCCGGTACGGGTAGTCGCCCAGGCTGGTCACCAGGAGCGCGGCCCCGGGGGTGGACCAGGCGGTGATCACCGGTGTCCTGGTCCACCAGCTCAGCGCGAAGCCGCTCACCCCGCTGCCGATCGCCACCGCCCAGATCCAGGACGCGGTGTGCGCCGTGTCCAACCGGCCGGCGGACGCCGCCGCGAGCACCACCACCAGCGGTCCCGAGAAGGACACCGCGACGCACACCAGTCCGGCCAGCAGCGCCGGCCCCGACACGTCCCGCCGCAGCGACCGACGTTCCCCGCTCTCGACCGGCGTCGTCTCCGGTCGGATCGTCAGCTCATCCGTCATCCCGGCAGTATCCCGAAGCACCCCTGCGAAGGCTCCCGAAAAAGTTTTTGAACCCACCTGCAACCCCCGCCGGGGATGCGCGTCCATACAAGTGAAGGCACGGAGAGCGAGACCGGCAGAGCCGGGGGGCGCTTCCGCTCGATGGGAGCGGGGCCGGTCACCTTCACACCACACACCGTCAGTCACATGACCCTGGGGAGTCACGTCATGCGCACGCCCGTTATCACCCGTTTTGCGAAGAACGACCGCGCGCTCTCCGGCCGCCGCCGCATCGCCGTCCTCGCCGCCACCACCGTCCTCGCCGGCGGCATCCAGTTCCTCGCCACCGACAGCGCCTGGGCCTGCGGCGCACCGGACGTGGCGGCCACGTCGACCCGCACCGCCCAGACCGCCCCGGCCGTCCAGCACAAGGGCACGGTCGAGAACGGGTTCTTCATGACGCCGTCCCTGGCCATCACGGCCGGCGGCTCGAAGGTCGAGATCCCGGTCGAGGTCGTCAACTTCACCGGCGCCCCGTACCGCGCGGTCACCCCGGCGCTCGCGCTCTACAACGAGAAGGGCGCGCCGCTGCGCACGCAGGACCTGACCGTCGAGGTGGGCGGCCCCAAGGGCTGGGAGAAGGTCTCCCTCGTACGCGGCTGCGACCCCAACCTCTACGCGGTCGGCAAGCACAGCGAGCCCCTGGCCGACGGCCGGGCCGCCCACTTCACCTTCCGGGTCGGCCTCTCCGCCAAGGCCCCCGCCGACCTCCACGAGATCCGGGTCGGCCTCGCGGCGAACACCGAGGACGGCGAGCACGCACCGTGGGTCTTCAAGACCATGTCCGTGTCGTTCCCCGCGTCGAAGCCCCAGCAGCCCACCGCCACCGCGAAGCCGACCACCCCGGCCAGGACCGCGAAGCCCGCCGAGCCCGCGAAGCCCGCCAAGCCCGCGCCCACCAAGGCCGCCGAGCCGGCCGCCGACCACACCCCGGCCAAGGCGCCCGCCGCGACCCCCACCGCCGCACCGGCCACCACCGCGCCCGCCGGCACCCCCGAGCTGGCCCAGACCGGCGCGTCCGGCACCGACACCTTCCTCGCCGTCAGCTCCGCCGCTCTGCTCGCCCTCGGGGCCGGCGTCCTGCTCGCCGTCCGCCGGCTCCGCCACCAGCGCTGACCGGCGCCGACCGCCATCCGAGGGGGCCGAACGGACCTCGGCCCCCTCGGGCGAAAAAAAATCTCGAACCACCTGCAACCCCCGCCGGGGATGCGCGTCCATACAGATGAAGGCACGGAGAGCGAGACCGGCAGAGCCGGGGGGCGCTTCCGCTCGATGGGAGCGGGGCCGGTCACCTTCACACCACACACCGTCAGTCACATGACCCTGGGGAGTCACGTCATGCGCACGCCCGTTATCACCTGTTTTGCGAAGAACGACCGCGCGCTCTCCGGCCGCCGCCGCATCGCCGTCCTCGCCGCCACCACCGTCCTCGCCGGCGGCATCCAGTTCCTCGCCACCGACAGCGCCTGGGCCTGCGGCGAGAAGGTCGGCGACACCACCGCCGTCACCGCCCCTGCCGCCCCGACCGCCAAGCACGACGGCAACTACAGCATCGACTTCCACATGACCCCGGACGGCCAGACCATCACCGCGGGCGGCGCCAAGGTCGAGATCGGCGTCGGCGTCACCAACTTCACCGGTGCCCCGTACCAGAACGTCTCCGCGGCGCTCGCGCTGTTCAACCCGAAGGGCGGCCTCCGCAGCGAGGACCTCACGGTCGAGGTCGCCACCGCCGGCGGCTGGAAGCCGGTCGGCCTCCGCCACGGCTGCGACCCGACGCTCTTCACCGTCAACTCCCCCGCCACCACCACCGCGCGCCTGGAGAACGGCCGGGCCGCCAATTTCATGTTCCGGGTGGGTATCTCCGCGAAGGCGCCGAAGGACCTGGCCGACCTCCAGGTCGGCCTGGTCGCCGCGGCCCCCGGCTTCCCGGACGAGATCGGCGAGAGCCACACCTTCCACGTCGCCCGGACCGCCGAGCCCGCCAAGCCCGCGCCGACCACCCCGGCCAAGCCCGCCAAGCCCGCCAAGCCCGCACCGACCACCCCGGCCAAGGAGACCAAGAAGGCCGAGCCCGCCGCCGACAAGACCCCCGCCAAGGCCCCCGCCAAGGCCGCCGAGCCCGCCAAGGCCCCCGCCGCCGCTCCCGCCACCCCGGCCGAGATCCCGGCCACCACCACCCCGGCCACCACCGCGCCGGCCGGCACCCCCGAGCTGGCGCACACCGGCGCCTCCTCCACCAACACCTTCCTCGCCCTCTCCTCCGCCGTGCTCCTCGCCCTCGGAGCCGGCGCCCTGATCGCCGTCCGCCGACTCCGTCCCCAGCGCTAGTCGACGAACGGGAAGGACGAAGGGGCCCCTCCTCCGCACGGCGGTGCGGAAGAGGGGCCCCTTCGTCGTCACTCAGGACCTGCGGGCCGTCAGCCCCAGGTGATCAGGCGCTTCGGGTACTCCAGCAGGGCGGCCACGTCGGCCAGCACCTTGGAGCCCAGCTCCCCGTCCACCAGGCGGTGGTCGAAGGAGAGCGCCAGCGTCGTCACCTGACGCGGGACGACCTTGCCCTTGTGCACCCACGGCAGTTCCCGGACCGCACCGAAGGCGAGGATGGCGGCCTCACCGGGGTTGAGGATCGGGGTACCGGTGTCGACGCCGAAGACGCCGACGTTGGTGATGGTGATCGTCCCGCCCTGCATGTCGGCCGGCGAGGTCTTGCCCTGGCGGGCGGTCTCGACCAGCTCGCCGAGCGACACGGCCAGCCCCGAGAGGGTCTTGGCGCCGGCGTCCTTGATGTTGGGGACGATCAGGCCGCGCGGGGTGGCCGCGGCGATGCCGAGGTTCACCTGGCCCCTGATGACGATCTCCTGGGCCGCCTCGTCCCACTGGGCGTTGACCTCGGGGTGCCGCTTCACCGCGGTGAGCAGCGCCTTGGCGACCAGCAGCAGCGGGCTGACCCGGACGTCGCGGCCCAGCTCGCCGCTCTCCTTGAGCCGGCGGACGAACTTCATCGTGCGGGTCACGTCGACCTGGACGAACTCGGTGACGTGCGGGGCGGTGAAGGCCGAGGCCACCATCGCCTGCGCGGTCGCCTTGCGGACGCCCTTGATGGGCACCCGGACATCGCCCGTGCCGGACACCGGCAGCGGCGCCACGACCGGCTCGGCCACGACGGCCGCGGCGGTCTCGGCCACGGGGGCGGCCGGCGCCGCCGGAGCGGCCTGGGCCGCGGCGTGCGCGTGCACGTCCTCGCGAGTGATCACGCCGTCCCGGCCGGTGGGGGTCACCGCGCGCAGGTCGACACCCAGGTCCTTGGCCAGCTTGCGGACCGGAGGCTTCGCCAACGGCCGCTCCCCGGCGGGCAGGTCGACCGGCAGCGCCGGAGCAGCCGGGGCCGCCGGAGCGACCGGAGCCGCCGGAGCGGGCACGGCCGGGGCCGGCGTGGCCGCGGTGACCTTGGTGGTGGTCGTCCGCCGGGCCCGGCGCTGGCTGCCGCCGGTGCGCGGGCCGTACCCGACCAGCACCTCGCGGCGCTCGGGCTCGGCCTCCTCGGCGGGGACCGGGGCGGCCGGAGCGACCGCTGCGGGGGCGGCCGGAGCCGCGGCGCCCGCCTCCCCGGCGACCGCGATCGAGATGATCACGGTACCCACGTCGACGGTCGCGCCCTCGGGGAAGTGCAGCGCCTCGACCACCCCGTTGAACGGG
Organism: Kitasatospora sp. NPDC059577; assembly: GCF_042735475.1. Classification (NCBI taxonomy): domain Bacteria; kingdom Bacillati; phylum Actinomycetota; class Actinomycetes; order Kitasatosporales; family Streptomycetaceae; genus Kitasatospora; species Kitasatospora sp. NPDC059577. The sequence continues at coordinate 205,529 of NZ_JBHWBZ010000004.1, forward strand.
ATGGGCAGCTCCACCGCGGCCTTGGCGGTCTCCACCTCGCAGACGACCTGCCCGTCGGTGACGGTGTCACCGGGCTTGACGTACCAGCTGAGGATCTCGGCCTCGGTGAGGCCCTCGCCCACGTCGGGCATCTTGAACTCGCGGAGCGAGCGAACTTCGGTGGTCATCTTCGCTCCCCGGTATCAGTACGCGAGCGCGCGGTCGACGGCGTCGAGCACGCGGTCCAGGTCGGGGAGGAAGGCCTCCTCGACGCGGGACGGCGGGTACGGCGCGTAGTAGCCGCCGACCCGCAGAACCGGTGCCTCCAGGTGGTAGAAGCACTTCTCCGTGAGCCGGGCGGCCAGTTCGGCGCCCATGCCCAGGAAGACCGGTGCCTCGTGCACCACGACGGCCCGACCGGTGCGCTTGACCGACTCCTCCAGGGTGGTGAAGTCCACCGGGGAGAGCGAGCGCAGGTCGACGACCTCCAGCCGGCGGCCGTCCTCCTCGGCGGCCGCGGCGGCCTCCAGGCAGACCTTGACCATCGGGCCGTACGCGATCAGCGTCGCGTCGGTGCCGGGCCGGACGATCCGGGCGTCGTGCATGCCCAGGTCGGCGGCGTCACCGACCTCGCCCTTGTCCCAGTAGCGGCGCTTGGGCTCCAGGAAGATGACCGGGTCGTCGGACTCGATGGCCTGCCGCAGCATCCAGTGCGCGTCGTGCGCGTTGGAGGGGGTGACCACGCGCAGACCGGCGGTGTGCGCGAAGTACGCCTCGTGCGACTCGCTGTGGTGCTCGACCGCGCCGATGCCACCCGCATAGGGGATGCGGATGGTGACCGGCATCTTGACGTGACCGAGCGCGCGGGCGTGCATCTTCGCCAGCTGGGAGACGATCTGGTCGAAGGCCGGGTAGACGAAGCCGTCGAACTGGATCTCCACCACCGGGCGGTAGCCGCGCAGTGCCAGGCCGATCGCGGTGCCGACGATGCCGGACTCGGCGAGCGGGGAGTCGATCACCCGGTCCTCGCCGAAGTCCTTCTGCAGGCCGTCGGTGATCCGGAAGACGCCACCGAGCTTGCCGATGTCCTCGCCCATGAGGAGGGTCTTCGGGTCGTTCTCCAGCGACTTGCGCAGCGCCCCGTTCAGCGCCTTCGCGATGCTCAGCTGACCGGCCATCAGAGGTTCTCCCCCGCCTCGAAGGACGCCGCGTACTCGACGTACTCGGCCCGTTCCTCATCGACCAGTGCGTGCGGCTCGCTGTACACGTGGTCGAAGATCAGGGTCGGGTCCGGGTCCGGCATGCCGCGCACGCCCTCGCGCACCCGCAGCCCCAGCTTCTCGCTCTCGGCGTCGACGGCGGCGAAGAACTCCTCGTCGGCCAGGCCCTCCTTCTCCAGGTGGGCGCGGAGCCGGGTGATCGGGTCCTTGGCCTTCCAGGCCTCGGTCTCCTCGGCGTGCCGGTAGCGCGTGGGGTCGTCGGAGGTGGTGTGGGCACCCATCCGGTAGGTGAAGGCCTCGATCAGCACCGGGCCGTTGCCGTTGCGGGCGTGGTCGAGCGCCCAGCGGGTGACCGCGAGGCAGGCCAGCACGTCGTTGCCGTCGACCCGGACGCCGGGGAAGCCGAAGCCGGAGGCGCGGCGGTACAGCGGGATCTTGGTCTGGGTGGTGGTGGGCTCGGAGATCGCCCACTGGTTGTTCTGGCAGAAGAACACGACCGGCGCGTTGTAGACCGAGGCGAAGGTGAAGGCCTCGTTGACGTCGCCCTGACTGGAGGCGCCGTCGCCGAAGTACGCGATGACCGCGTCGTCGGCGCCGTCCTTGGTGATGCCCATCGCGTAACCGGTGGCGTGCAGCGTCTGCGAGCCGATCACGATGGTGTACAGGTGGAAGTTCTTCTCGTTCGGGTCCCAGCCGCCGTGGTTCACGCCGCGGAACATGCCGAGCAGGTTCAGCGGGTCGACGTCGCGGCACCAGGCCACGCCGTGCTCGCGGTAGGTGGGGAAGGCGTAGTCGCCGGTGCGCATGGCACGGCCGGAGCCGACCTGGGCGGCCTCCTGGCCGAGCAGCGAGGCCCACAGGCCCAGCTCGCCCTGGCGCTGCAGTGCGGTGGCCTCGCCGTCGAACCGGCGCACCAGCACCAGGTCGCGGTAGAGGGCGCGCAGCTCCTCGGGAGTGGTGGTGAGGGGGTAGTCCGGGTGCTCGACACGCTCGCCTTCCGGCGTGAGCAGCTGGACGAGTTCCGGCTGGGCGTCCTTACCCGTGGCGCGGAGGGTGTCAGGAACAGCGGGGGCCGCCTTCTTGCGAGCCCTCGCCGTGCTTTTGACGGTCACGTTCACTCCTCGGTCTGTCCGGCCGCCCGGGGTCGCCGGTGACCGGTCCGGTCACCGCCTCGCGGGGCGCGCGTGGGTGTGCGCACCTACTGCGGGGCAGGTGGTGATCCTGTTCCGACGGCGTCCCTCACGAGAACGTTACCCAGCGTCCGCCCCTGGCGCGCTTGCGCTAGGACGTCCTACTTGTTCAGGGCCTACAACCCCGAGGGTGCCGCGCTCGGACCGCCGTCGGAAGGGTGGGGGTGACGGGCGACGTGACGCAGCTCTCAATCCGAGCGCCTTCAGGACACCAGCGCACGTTATCCGGGCGGACGCCCGTACGTAAGGGGGTTCTCGGTATCGGTTTCGGATGGGTCTGGCCGGATCACGTCTTTACGCCGGTGCGAACGATAGGTCTTTCCTACGGTGATATGGGAGGCTTTGGACGTGGCTGATAACGGACGAATCAGGGTATTCCTGCTCGATGATCACGAGGTCGTCCGGCGGGGCGTGCACGACCTGCTCTCGGTCGAGGACGACATCGAGGTGGTCGGCGAGGCCGGGACGGCCGCCGAGGCGATCACCCGGATCACCGCGGTGCACCCCGACGTCGCGGTGCTCGACGTCCGGCTGCCGGACGGCAACGGGGTCGAGGTCTGCCGCGAGGTCCGCTCCAGGCTGCCGGAGATCAAGTGCCTGATGCTGACCTCGTTCTCGGACGACGAGGCGCTGTTCGACTCGATCATGGCCGGCGCCTCCGGCTACGTCCTGAAGGCGATCCGCGGCACCGACCTGATCACCGCGGTCCGGGACGTCGCGGCCGGCCGCTCGCTGCTCGACCCGGTCGCCACCAGCCGGGTGCTCGCCCGACTGCGCGACGGCGGCGAGAAGGAGGACGAGCGACTGTCCCAACTCACCAAGCAGGAGCGGCGGATCCTCGACCTGATCGGCGAGGGGATGACGAATCGTCAGATCGGCAACGAGTTGCACCTGGCCGAGAAAACGGTGAAGAACTACGTCTCCAGTCTGCTCGCCAAGATGGGCATGGAGCGACGCACCCAAGCGGCCGCCTTCGTGGCGCGGCACCAGGCCGACCACCAGTACTGACCCAGGGCTACACAGTCCTGACGGTTTGTCAAGGACCCCCGCTGAGGGGCCATACCCTCTGGCTGTGACTTTCAGCCAGACCCTCGCCTGCGCCCCGGCCCGTCCCGACCTCTCCGCACCGCCGATGGGGACCCTCAGTCCGCCCGTCCCGCACACCGCGCTCGCCGAGGTCCTGGCCCGTTACCGGGTGGGGCGCCTGTCGACCGCCGAACCGGTCGCCGAAGGCCTGCTGAACCGGGGGTACCGGGTCACCACCGAGGCCGGTTCGTACTTCCTGAAGTGCTACGTCGACACCGCCACCGCCAGCCGTCCGAAGATCCTCGCCCACCACCGCGCGATGGCCGCGCTGAACACCCTCGGACTGCCCGTCGCACCCCCGCTGGCCTGCGCCGAACGGTCCGGCACGGTGGCCGGCTGGGGAGGGCGGCTGTTCGCGCTGTTCCCGTGGACGGACGGCCGGCACCGGCACGGCAGCGAGCTCGACCTCCCGCAGTGCGAGGCGCTCGGTGCGCTGCTCGGCCGGCTGCACGGCGCGCTCGACGACATCTGCGCCCCCCTGGATCCGCCCGCCGGCTACCGCAGCGCCGACCCCGCGGACAGCGCCGACCTCGCCCGCGACCTGCGCGGCCGCGCCCGTGCGCACCGCCCGCACGGGGAACTGGACGCGCTGGTCGAGCAACGGCTCACGGAACGGCTGGAACTGCTCGCCGAGCACGCCCACCGCCGCCCGGTCCCGCTGGCCGCCCCGCCCACCGGCTGGACCCACGGCGACTTCCACGGCCTCAACCTGCTGTACGACGACGGCCCGGCGGGCGGGCGGGTGAGCGCCGTCCTGGACTGGGACAAGCTCGGGCCGCAGCCGCGCGCCGAGGAGGCCGTCCGAGCCGCCACCCTGCTCTTCAACGACCGGGCGTCCGGCGTCCTGGACCTGGTCCGGGTCCGGCGCTACTCACAGGCCTACCGGGCCTCCGGCGCCGCCACCGCCGAGCACCTGGCCGCAGCCGCCCACCGGGTGTGGTGGGAGCGGCTGAACGACTTCTGGATGCTGCAGTGGCGCTACCAGCGGGCCGACCACCGGGCCGACCCGCTCTACCCCGGCTCGGCCGGGCAGCTGGCGTGGTGGTGCCAGGAGTACGAGCAGGTCCTGGACGCCTTCGCCAACTGACCGGGTCAGGGGGTCTGCGTCCCCGTCGGCTTCGGGTCCGGCTTCGGCGGCGGGTTGCTGGGCGTGCCGCCACCGCCGCCCGAGGTCGGCGTCGTCCCTCCGGTCGGCCCGCCGGTCGAGCTCGCCGACGCCGACATCGACGACGTGTGACTGGGCGTCGTCGTCGGCGACGGCGTCATGGTGTGCTTGCCCGAACCCGGCGACGGCGACATGTTGGTGCCGTTGTTCCCGGTGTTGTTGCCGCTGTTGTTGTTGCCGGGCTCGGTCGGCTGCTGCGGCTTCTTGCTGTTGGAGAGCGAGGGCTGCGGGCTCGGCAGCCCGCTCTGGGCCGGCGTGGTGGGCTCGGGCGTGCTGACCACCGGCGCGGGGGTCGGGGGCACGACATGGTCGTTGGTGCCGCCGACGTCACCGCCGGTGAGCGCGAACGCGATGCCGGCACCGGCCGCGACCAGCACGGCGATACCGCCGGCCACCCAGGCCCACGGCCCGCGCCGCCGGCGGTACCCGTCGTCGTGGCCGTCGTCGTCGCCACCGCCGTACCCGCCGCCGGCCGCCGAGTAGGACGAGGCGGGGGTGTGCGGGCCGTTCCCGCCCGGGTAGGGCAGCGCGGAGGTCTGGTCGCCCGGGTGGACCACACCGAAGGCCGCGGTGGCCGCCGCCTGGTCCGGCCGGAGCACCTGGGTCGCACCGGTGTCGCCGGCCGCGCCGACCCAGCCGGCCCCGGCGGCGCCGTGCATCTCGCGCAGCGCGTGCTGCAGGTGGGCGCGGAACTCGTCGGCGTCCTGGAAGCGGTCGTCCGGGTTCTTGGCGAGCGAGCGCAGCACCAACGCGTCGAGGCCGACCGGCACCCGGCCGTTGGCCTGCGAGGGCGGCACCGGCGGGTCCTGGACGTGCTGGTAGACCACCGAGAGCGGGGTGTCGCCGGTGAACGGCGGGCGCAGCGTGAGCAGTTCGAACAGCATGCAGCCGGCCGCGTACAGGTCGGAGCGGTGGTCGACCGGCTTGCCGAGCGCCTGCTCGGGCGAGAGGTACTGCGGGGTTCCCATGACCATGCCGGTCTGGGTCATCGTGGTGGCGCCCCCGGTCAGCGCCCGGGCGATGCCGAAGTCCATCACCTTGACCGCGCCGGTGGTCGTGATGATCACGTTGGCGGGCTTGATGTCGCGGTGGACGATGCCGTGCCGGTGGCTGTAGGCGAGCGCCTCCAGCACCCCGGCGATGATGATCAGCGCCTGGTCGACCGGCGGCGCGTCCTCGTCCGCCAGCAGCTCGCGGACGGTCCGGCCCTCGACCAGCTCCATCACGATGTACGGCGTGGACTCGTCCCCGACGTACTCCTCGCCGGTGTCGTAGACCGAGACGATGGAGTGGTGGTTGAGCGCCGCGACGGCGTGTGCCTCGCGGGTGAAGCGCAGCCGGGCGACCTCGTCCTGGGCCAGTTCGCCGCGCAGCAGCTTGACGGCGACGGTGCGGCCCAGCCGCACGTCCTCGGCGGCGAAGACCTCGGCCATGCCGCCGCGGCCCAGCCGGTGGGTCATCCGGTAGCGGCCGTCGCCGACGGTGCCCAGCGGTGCGGCACTGCCGCGACCGGGGGTGTGCGGGCCTCCGGCGCCGAAGGCGGGCGGCAGCGCCGAGGTCGCGGCCTCGCTGCCGGGCTCCGGGATCCTCGGCGTCCCGCCGGTCCGGCCGGCCGCTCGGGCACCCGCGTCGTCGTCCGGCTGCTGCGTCTGTGCCATCGCTCCTCGCCCCGGGCGTTCGCTCGGATCGCGGTGCCCTGTCGCTTACGTATTCCCCGAACGCTACCGCCTCCGGGAAGCGCACGTGGCATGCCCGAACCGGCTGGAAACCGTCAGAGCAGGCCATTCCGGTCGGCCGGGAGGTCGACCACCAGCACGTTCGCCGGGCGGTCGGCGTGGCTGAACTTGCCGCCGGTCTTCTTGTCGGCGTTGTCGACCACGATCGCGATGATGATGCCCGCGAGCACCAGCACGCCGATGATGATCCCGACCACGACCACGACCGTCGAACAGCCTCCGCCGCCGGGCGCCTTCGGCTGCTGGTACGGCGGCATCTGCTGCGGCGGCGGGGTGTGCGCCTGCTGCGGCCCCCCTTGCTGGAGGTACTGCGGGTGCGGCGTGTGCGGGGCCTGCGCACGCGGCGCCTGGAAGGCGGGCGGCGGGGTCTGGTACTGCTGCTGCCCCTGCTGGAGGTACTGCGGGTGCGGCGTGTGCGGGGCCTGCGGACGCGGGGTCTGGTAGGCCGGCGGCGGGGTCTGGTACTGCTGCGGCTGCCCCTGCTGGAGGTACTGCGGCTGCGGCGTGTGCGGGGCCTGCGGGGCCTGCGGGGCCGCGTGCACCGAGCGCGGGCCCTCGTTGATCACCAGCGGGGTGCTGGCCTGCAGCTTGTGCCCGCTGCCGCCGCCCTTGGCGGCCTCGATCAGCCGCTCCGCCTCGTCCCGCATCGCCGCCGCGCTCTGGAACCGGTGCGCCGGGTCCTTGCGCAGCGCCTGGGCGACGAAGGCGTCCACCTCGGGGGGCAGCGAGTGGTTGAGCGTGGAGGGCGCCGGCGGCTCCTCCTGGACGTGCTTGTAGGCGATCGAGAACGCCGAGTCGCCGTCGAAGACCAGCTGGCCGGTGATCATCTCGAAGAGCATCACGCCGACCGAGTACAGGTCGGAGCGGGCGTCCACCGGCTTGCCGAGCGCCTGCTCGGGCGAGAGGTACTGCGGGGTGCCGACCACCATGCCGGTCTGGGTCATCGACGTCACGCCGGACTCCAGCGCCCGGGCGATGCCGAAGTCCATGACCTTGACGTTGCCCTTGCGGTCGAACATGACGTTGCCGGGCTTGATGTCGCGGTGCACCAGGCCCATGTCGTGCGAGGCCTCCAGCGCGTTCAGCACGCCGACGGTGACCCGCAGGGCCGCCTCGGTCGGCATCGCGCCGTACTGGCCGATCGCCTCGTTGATCGCCTCGCGCAGGCCCTGGCCGTCGATCAGCTGCATGACGATGTACGGCGTGCTGGAGCCGTCCGGGGCGACGTCCTCGCCGCTGTCGTACACCGTGACGATGTTCGGGTGTTCCAGCCGGGCCACCGCCTGGGCCTCGCGGCGGAACCGCTCCTTGAACGAGTCGTCCCGGCCCAGCTCGCTGTGCATGCTCTTCAGCGCGACCTGCCGGTCCAGCACGCTGTCGTAGGCGAGGTGCACGGAAGCCATGCCGCCCTCGCCCAGCAGCCGCTGCAGCACATAGCGGCCGTTGCCCAGGGAGAAGCCCTCGACCGCCGCGTTGCCGTGCTCGCTCATGGTCCTCTGCTCCCCCTCGGCGCGGGCATGCTGCCGCATCCGTGACGTTCGGTCTCGGCCGTGCGTGGTGGGCCCGGCCCGCTGGCCCGGCGGACCCCTGTCGCGGCGGCTCGACCGGCCTGCGACAGGGGTCAGGGTATCGGCTCGCGCCGACGGTGATCGGCCCAGGGCCGTTCCGGGGCCCGGGCGGGCGGCTCCGGATCCCGGCGGCACGGCCCGGGACGGATCGTCGTGGTACGTCCGGTCCGGCGGACCGCCCGGCCGCACCGGCGGGTACCGCTACAGGTACGGACCGGAGCGGATGCCGCGGCCGTGGCCCGGCTCGTCCTCGTCCTGGTCCCCTCCGTGCAGGCCCGGCGGCAGCGCCCGGCGCATCTGCTCCAGCTGGGCCCGCGCCGCCATCTGCTGGGCGAACAGCGCGGTCTGGATGCCGTGGAACAGGCCCTCCAGCCAGCCGACCAGCTGGGCCTGGGCGATCCGCAGCTCGGCCTCGGTCGGGATGCTGTCCTCGGTGAACGGCAGCGACAGCCGTTCCAGCTCGGCGACCAGCTCCGGGGCCAGACCGAGTTCGAGTTCCTTGATCGAGCTCGCGTGGATGTCCTTCAGCCGGGCCCGGCTCGCCTCGTCGAGGGGAGCCGCCCGGACCTCCTCCAGCAGCTGCTTGATCATGCTGCCGATGCGCATGACCTTGGCGGGCTGCTCGACCATCTCGGTCACCGGGAGCTCACGCGGCACGTCGCCGTCGTCGTCCCCCACCGGGGCGGTGAACCCCGGGCCCACCGGCATCCCGTCCGGTCCGACGATCAGCACCTTCTGGCCGTCCTGCGGCTGCCCGCCGGCCGCCTGGTAGGGCTCCTGCGACGAGCGCTCGTTCATCGGATTCGTCATGAACAACATTCTCTCTCACTGGGGTTGGTCGGGCGGAAGCCCCCGTTCGTCCCGCCGTCCTGCGCCACCCGTGACGAAGGTACGCCTCCGCGCGCCGCGCGGGAATCCGTACGGGTACTCAGATCACGCGGCCCGCGCACCGACCGCCCGTCCCCGCCCACGCCCACGGAACCCGCACCGAACCTCCACCCCCTCCGGCGCGCCGCGGCCCGCGGCGGCTCCCCGTCCGCGGGCCGGCCATCCCGCGGGTCGGTCCTCCCGCAGGTCAGTCCTTCCGCGGGTCAGTCCTTCCGCAGCCTCAGGCCGATCAGCCCCAGGCCGCAGCCGATCAGGCCCAGGCCGACGCCCAGCGGGAGCTGGGTGGTGGAGGCGTCCTGCCAGCGCGCGGGCAGGACGAGGGGGATGCCGACGGCCGCGACGGCCTGCCCGGAGGCGGCCGTGACGGCGTCCGGCGCCGCGGCGTCGCCGGGGGCCGCCGGGTCCGGGGTGCCCGGGTCGGCGTCCGACCGGTCGGCCTCGGCGCCCTGGTCCGGGGCCTGCTCGGGAGCCCGGTCCGGGGCCTGGTCCGGGGCCTGGTCCGGGGCCTGGTCCGGGGCCTGGTCGGGAGCTCGACCGGGGGCCTGGTCGGCCGTCTGGTCCGGCGCCTGTTCCACGGTGGCGCCGGAGCGTTCCGGCAGCGACGCCGGGCGGTGCCGGAACGACCGCGGGAAGTCGTCGACCTGGTGCGGACGGGGCGCCGGGTGCTGCGGCGGCGCTGCCGCCGGCCTGGGCACGGACGCCGTCGCCGACGCATCGCCGCCCGGTGCGGCCGCGTCGCCCGCCGTCGCCTCGCCGTCCGGCGTCGCCTCGTCGTCCGGGTCCTCACTCGCCGTGGTCGACCCGGCACCCGGCGTCGAAGCGGAGGAGGAAGAAGCGGAAGACGAAGGAGAGGGAACGGAAGAAGGGGACGGGAAAGGGGACGGGGACATCCCCGCCGAGGGCGACGGCATGGCCACCGCCGCCGACGCGGCGGCCAGCGGGAGCGTGAGCCCCAGGACGGCCGCCGCCAGCAGTCGCTGGGCGCGGCCCGAGCCCGGGCGGCGACGGGTGCGACGGTGGTGCGGCGCTACGGGCAGCGGCCCGAGGCGGGCGTGCGGGGATGCGGCCACGGTCGGAGTCCTTCCGACGGCCGGCCCCGCCCGGGGGCGGGGTCGGCGGCGGGACAGCTCCGGACCAGCGTCGCACGGCCCGACAGTCCGGGCATTTCAGACACGGCTCACGGGTCCCGCCCGCAGGCCCGCAGCCCCATGGCCCTCACGCCCTCACGCCCTCAGGCCCGCAGCACGACCTTCCCGACCTGCTCCCCGGCCTCCAGCACCCGGTGCCCCTCGCCCGCGTCGGTCAGCGGCAGCACCCGGTCCACCACCGGCTTCACCACCCCGGACTCGACCAGCGGCCACACGTGCTCCCGCACCGCCGCCACGATCGCCGCCTTCTCCCCCAGCGGCCGCCCGCGCAGGTTGGTGGCGATCACCGCCGCCCGCTTGCGCAGCAGCGCGTTGAGGTCGAGTTCGCCCTTCACCCCGCCCTGCAGCCCGATGATCACCAGCCGCCCGTTGACCGCCAGCGCCTCCACGTTCCGCTGCAGGTACTTGGCGCCCATGATGTCCAGGATGACGTCCGCCCCGGCCCCGCCGGTGGCCTCCCGGAGCACCTCGACGAAGTCCTGCTGCCGGTAGTCGATCACGATGTCCGCGCCCAGCTCGGTGCACCGGGCCAGCTTCCCGGCGCTGCCCGCAGTGACCGCGACCCGCGCGCCGACCGCCTTGGCCAGCTGGATCGCCATGGTCCCGATGCCGCTCGCGCCGCCGTGCAGCAGCACCGTCTCGCCGGGCCGCAGGTGCGCGGTGAGGAAGACGTTGGACCACACCGTGCAGGCGACCTCGGGCAGCGCCGCGGCCTGCTCGGGGGTGAGCCCCGCGGGCATCGGCAGCAGCTGCCCGCTCGGCACCGCGACCCGCTGCGCGTAGCCGCCGCCGGACAGCAGCGCGCACACCTCGTCGCCGACCGCCCAGCCGGCCACCCCGGGCCCGAGCGCGACGATCCGCCCGGCGCACTCCAGCCCCGGGTAGGGCGAGGCGCCGGGCGGCGGGTTGTAGAAGCCCTGCCGCTGGAGCAGGTCGGCACGGTTGACGGCGGTGGCCGTCACCTCCACCAGGACCTCGCCCTCGACGGGCACCGGATCGGGCACCTCGGCCCAGACCAGTGCCTCGGGGCCGCCGGGTACGGGAATCGTCATCGCATGCATGTCCCGAACCTACTGCGCGTCAGGCCGGTCGGCGGGGCAGGGACCGCACCGTGCGGCCGACGTCGTGTCAGCCGGACGACCTGATGACGATCACCCGGTCGGTGAGCTGCAGCACGGCCGCCTCCGGCGCGTTGTAGTTGAGCACCCGCCGGCCGCGGACCACCGCGACCACGAGGTCCTCGCACTCGCGCGGGCCGTGCCCGGCCTCGGCCCGGGTGACCGGGCGTTCCATCACGTCCAGCCCGTTGCCGTACGTCAGCAGGTCCTCCATCACCGCCCCGGCGTGCGGGCTGAGCATCGACAGCCCGAGCAGCCGCCCGGCCGAACTGGAGCTGGTGACCACGACGTCGGCGCCGCTCTGCCGCAGCAGCGGGGCGTTCTCGTCCTCCCGCACGGCGGCGACCACGGTGGCGCCCTTGTTCAACTGCCGTGCCGTCAGCGTGATCAGGACCGCGGTGTCGTCCCGCTCCGGGGCGATCACCACCCGGGCCGCCGAGGCCAGGCCGGCCCGCACCAGCGTGTCGGTGCGGGTGGCGTCGCCGACCACCCCGACCAGGCCGTGCTGCGCGGCCTGGTCGATCACCTTGCGCTGCGGGTCGACGACGACGATCTCCTCCTTCTTCACCCCTTGCCCGAGCAGGGTGTCCACCGCGCTGCGGCCCTTCGTCCCGTACCCGATGACGACGGTGTGCTCGTGCACCGTGGACCTCCAGCGGTTCAACCGCCATTGCAGGCGGGTGCGTTCGGTGAGCACCTCCAGCGTGGTGCCGACCAGGATGATCAGGAACAGCACGCGCAGCGGGGTGACCACGAAGATGTTGGTGAGCCGGGCACTGTCGCTGTACGGGGTGATGTCGCCGTACCCGGTGGTGGAGAGCGTCACGGTGGCGTAGTACGCCGCGTCGAGGAAGCTGACCCCGCCCCCGGCGTTGTCGTTGTAGCCCGCCCGGTCGACGTAGACGATCAGCGTGGTGGCGATCAGCACGGCGAGCGCCAGCAGCAGCCGCGAGCCGACCTGCCGCCCGGCGGGTGCGGCCCGGCGGGCGGGCAGCACGATCCCGGCGTCCGCCCACGGTTCCGTCCCCGGCGCCCGGACGCGTCGGAAGCGGCTCATGCGGCCGCCCCGCTCCGCCCGTTCACGGCACCTCCAGCAGCTCGACCGTCTCCCCCGCCGCCGCCCCGCCGGGCGGGACCACGGCCAGCGCCTCGGCCCGGGCGAGTCCGCGCAGCATCGCGGGCCCGTCGAAGGCGAGCGGGACGACGCCCTCGGCCGTGCGCCGGACGGGCTGCAGCCGGGTGTCCGCCGGGTGCCCGGGCAGCGCGGCCGCGACGGGTGCGAGCGCGGGGGCACCGACGGTCCGTCCCCCGCGGGCGTGCAGCAGCGGCAGGGCGAGCGTGACCATCCCGGCGACGGCGGCCAGCGGGTTGCCCGGCAGGCCGACCAGGTGGCGCCCGCCGGGGAGTTCGGCCAGCAGCATGGGGTGTCCGGGCCGGACGGCGACGCCGTCCACGAGCAGCCGGGCGCCGGACTCGGCGAGCGCCCGGTGCAGGAAGTCGACGGGCCCGGCGGCCGTCCCGCCGGTGGTGACCACGATGTCGGCGGTGGAGTGCCGCAGCGCGTCCCGCAGCAGTAGGAAGTCGTCGCGCACGTACCGCACTTCGGCGACCTCGGCACCGGCGGCCCGCAGCCAGGGCGGCAGCAGCGGCCCGAGCGCGTCCCGGACCAGGCCCGGACCGGGGATCCCGGAGTCCAGCAACTCGTCACCGAGGACGAGCAGTTGGACGACCGGACGGCGGCGGACCAGCAGCCGGTCGTGGCCGCAGGCGGCGGCCAGCCCGAGCACGGCGGGCCCGATCTCGGTGCCCTCCGGCAGCAACTCCTCGCCCCGGCGGCACTCCTGGCCGCGCGGACGGACGTCCTGGCCGGTGGTCAGCTGCCCGGGGCCGCAGTCGCGCAGCAGCGCGCCGTCCGTCCGTCCGTGCTCCCGGCGCAGCACGGCGGTGGCGCCGACCGGCAGCCGGGCGCCGGTGGCGATCTCCACGGCGGAGCCGTCGGCCAGCGGCGCCGGGTCGGCCGCCCCGGCCAGCACCCGGCCGGCGACCCGCCACGGGCCGGGCCCGGCGACCGCCCAGCCGTCCATCGCGGAGGTGTCGAAGGCGGGCAGGTCGGTCAGCGCGCCGAGCGGCTCGGCGAGGGTGCGGCCGAGCCCCTCGGCCAGCGGCAGCGCGACCCCGGGCAGCGGGCGCAGCCCGGCCCGGCGCGCGGTCTCCCGGGCCCGGGACCAGCTCGACCCGGCGGGGGCGGTGGCCGGCGCGGGGCCGGTGGACGGCGCGGTCACGGTGTTCTGCCCGACCGTGCTCACTGCTCGCCCGGGCGGTCGGCGGCGATCCACCCCTCGGCGAGCACCTCGGTCCGCCGGGCGGCCTCGGCGACGGCCTCCGGCCCGCCGCCCTGCCGGGCGGCCGCGTAGCCGATCAGGAAGGCGGTCAGCGGCGCGGCGGGCCGGGCCACTCCGTGCGCGACCACCCGGGCCGTGTCGAGCAGACCTCGGACGTCCACGTCCAGGTCGATGCCCAGGTCGGCCTTGACCTCGGCGATCCAGTCATCCAGCGTGCGCTCCATGCGCCCATGCTGCCTGATCGGCGGTTTCCCCGAGGTGTTCGCCCCGTGTGCGGGGCGCGTCGTTTCCCTCACGGCGCGGTGTCCGGTGCCGTGAGGTTCAGTTCCGGTCGCGTTCCCTGGCCTGCTCCAGGTCCTCCCAGGTGTCGCAGTCGTAGGCGACGCCGTCGGTGTCGGCGACCCGCAGCTGCGCCAGTTCGCCGACCAGGCGGCGCAGCGGCTGACCCTCCGGGTCGCCGAGGGCGGCCAGCGCGGCGCGCAGCGGGGCGGTGCGGTACGCGGCGGCGAGCGGCTGGTCCCGGCCGCCCGCGTCGACCAGCACGGCGGCGGCCACCGCGGGCCCGGCGCCGTCCAGGGCGGCGACGAGCCGGTGCACGGTCCGCCGGTCCAGGAAGGGCAGGTCGGCGGCGAGCAGCAGCACGGTGTCCGCGGTGACCAGGTCGAGTCCGGCCGCGACGGCGGCGACCGGACCGCCGCCGGGCGGCTGTTCCCTGGTCCAGCGGACGCCGGTGCGCGCGGTCGGCCGGGCCGGGCCGACCACGATGGTGGTGCGGGCCTCCGTGCAGGCGGCGAGCACCCGGTCGAGCAGGGTGGTCTCCCCCACCGTCAGCCCGGGCTTGTCGGCCCCGCCGAGGCGCCGCGCGGCCCCGCCGGCCGGAACGATCACGTCGTACGGCGTCATGCGGCCAGTATCCGCCCGGTCGCGGCGGACCCTACTCGTCCGGGTCGTCCTCGACGATCTCCGCGTCGATGATCCCGTCCTCCGCGGCCGACCGGGCGGTGTTGGCCGCGGCGCCGAGGTCCAGGATGACCGGCAGGGTCAGCTCCCCGTACCGCTGGTTCACCGCGGTGACCAGGGCTTCGGGGTCGTGCGGGTGCCGGGCCAGCAGCCGGTCGAAGTCCTGCAGGTACCCGCCGGTGAAGGCGAGCACCCGGGCCGCGTCGTCGCCCTGGTCGGGGGCCCGGTGCCCGGCGATCACCCGGTCCGCGCCGAGGTCGGCGATCCTGCGCAGGTTGTGTCCCCAGGTGGTGCGCTGGGCCGGGGTGGTGTCGGCGGTCCAGACGTGGGTGCCGTTGTAGACGAAGTCCCCGGCGATCACGGTCCGGATGCTCGGCACGTGGACGACCGTGGAGTCCCCGCAGTCGCCCTGGCCGAGCAGCAGGACGGGGATGACCTGGCGGTCCAGCATGAGCGGCTGCGGCAGCAGCGGGGCGGGGACCAGCGGGTGGTCCGGGATGTCGTCGCCGTACACCGGCTTCCACTGGGCGACCTTGGCGGCGGCGGTGCGCCGGATGCCCTCGACCACCGCCGGTGCGGCCAGCAGCTGCGCCTCGGGGAAGAGCTTGAGCACCTCCTCGGCGCCGAAGTAGTGGTCCGGGTGCTGGTGGGTGACCACGATGGCGAGCAGCCGGCGGCCCTTGCCCGCGACCCACTCGGCCAGTTCGCGCCCGGCGCTGCGGGTGAGCTGGGCGTCCACCAGGATCGCGGTCCGCTCGCCGAGGATCAGCGTGGAGGTGGCGAAGAAGGCCGACTCGGGGCCGGTGAAGACGGCGGCCTCCAGCGGCGCCGCGGGTGGGGCGTCCGCACGCTCCGCGCCGGCGCTCTCGTCGGGCGGGGACGACGTCACGGGCTGCTCCCTCGGGTGGGCGGTCGGATGTGCTGCGCCCTACAGCATGGGAGCACCGCCGCCCGATTGCGCGGAAGGCGCGCCCGGCGGGCCCGCCTTCCGCCTCACGTCACGCCGCGACGCGGGCGGCGAGCTCCTTGCCCCGGCGGGCGGCCTGCTCCAGGGCCCGGGCCTTGGACTCGGCGGCGTTCGGGATGAAGTCGGCCATCGCCGGGACGGCCGGGGCCAGGGTGAACTCCGGGACGATGAAGTCGACCTCCAGGCCGAGCATCCCGGTCAGCACCTTCTCCAGGTAGGTGGTGACGAACTCGAAGGGCTCGCGCGGGGCGCCGGGCGCGTAGGAGCCGCCGCGGGTGGCGACGACGGTGACCGGGGTGCCCTTGGCGGAGGGCGTCTCACCGGCGGTGCGGCCCATCAGGATCACCTGGTCCAGCCAGGCCTTGAGGGTCGACGGGATCGTGAAGTTGTACATCGGGCTGCCGATCAGCACGGCGTCGGCCCGCTCCAGCTCGGCCATCAGTTCGTCGCGCAGCGCGAAGGCGGCGGCCTGCTCGGTGCTGTGGACCGCGGCGGGCGCGAATCCGGCGGTGATGCCGTGCACGTCCAGGTGCGGGAGCGGCTCGGCGGCGAGGTCCCGGTGGATCACCGTGCCCCCGGGGTGCTCCGCCTGCCAGGCGGCCCGGAAGGCGGCCGTGACCTCGCGGGAGACGGAGCCGTCGGTGACCGCGGAGGAGTCGATGTGCAGGAGCGTGGGCATGGCGGGACCTCCAGAGAATAAGTAGCTGCCGATTTCGCTGCAACTGAAAGTACGGTAGCAGCTTACTTTTCTGCAGTCACTAGTGACCTGTCGAGTACGCTGGATCCATGGCCCAGCACGAGGTAGTGACCGACGGAGTCCCGAGCGCCCTCGACCCGGGCGGCAACGGCGCCCGCGGCGCGTCCTGCCAGAACGTCGACCTGGCCCTCGGCCGGGTCTTCACCCTGCTCGGCAAGCGCTGGACGGGCATGCTGCTGGGCGTGCTCAACAACGGCGGCCAGGCCTACTTCTCCGAGCTGCGCCGCGCCGTCCCGGGCATCAGCGAGCGGATGCTCTCCGACCGGCTGACCGAGCTGGCCGAGGCCGGACTGGTGGTCCGCGAGGTCGACGCCGGCCCCCCGCTGCGGGTCAGCTACCGCCTCACCGAGGGCGGCGTCGCGCTCAAGCCCGCGCTCCACGAACTGGCCGTCTGGGCCGACCGCTACCTGCCGGAGAGCGCCCTCAGGGGCGGCGGCTGCTGACCCCGCCGGGGCGCCCGCTCCCCACCCGGACACACGGAAGGGCCCGCCCGCTGTCACCAGCGGACGGGCCCTTCACCCACGCGTGTCCTCCGTCGTCAGCGCTTCTTCGCGCCGCGCAGCCGGGCCAGCCGGTCGGACAGACCCCAGGAGGTCACCCGCCACAGCGCCTCGACCACGATGGTGCGGCTCATCTTGGACGCACCCAGCTCGCGCTCGATGAAGGTGATCGGCACCTCGGCGACCTTGAACCCGGCCTTCACCGTGCGCCAGGCCAGGTCGACCTGGAAGCAGTACCCGGCCGAGGCGACCTCGTCCATGCCCAGGCCCAGCAGGGTCTCCTTGCGGAACGCCCGGTAGCCGCCGGTGACGTCCTTGATCGGCACGCCCAGCATCAGCCGGGAGTAGGTCGAGCCGCCGCGCGAGAGCAGCAGCCGCGACTTCGGCCAGTTCACGACCCGGCCGCCCGGCACCCAGCGGGAGCCCAGCACCAGGTCGGCGCCGCGCAGCGCGCCCAGCAGCCGGTCCAGCTCCTCGGGCTGGTGCGAGCCGTCCGCGTCCATCTCGACCAGGACGTCGTAGCCGTTGTCGATGCCCCAGCGGAAGCCCGCGAGGTAGGCGGCGCCCAGGCCCTCCTTGCCCTTGCGGTGCATGACGTGCACGTTCGGGTCCTCGACGGCCAGCTTGTCGGCCAGCTCGCCGGTGCCGTCGGGGCTGTTGTCGTCGGCGACCAGCACGTGCGCCTCGGGCACCGCGGCACGGACCCGGCCGACGATCCGCTCGACGTTCTCCGCCTCGTTGTAGGTCGGGATGATCACCAGGACCCTGCCGAGATCAGCAAAACTCTGCTGGTTCACGGTCACGTACAAACCTCTCGGCCGATGGCGGGGAATCTCGGAACACCGTCGCCCGCACTCTGGAACGCGGCTGCACCGGCAGCCCCTCCGACGGGATGACCACGGTGGAGAACTGCGCGCAGGGCGGAGACTACTGCGTCCTGGCATCCTACTACCGCGCCCGGGACCCACCGGTCCGTCCATGGCACTCCCACCGGACCCCCGCCGTTTCCCCGTGGGTGACACCGGTCGGCTAGGGTCGATGCCCTTGCCCGTGCCCGGACCGCCCGCACCGCCGGGCCCGCCCCCGGCGATCCGGCACACCCGCCCAGACAGCGAAGGAGTAGGACCGCGCGCATGGACAGGCTCGTCAACACCATCCGCCCGTACGCCTGGGGGTCGCTCACGGCCCTGCCCGAGCTGCTCGGGCAGCAGCCGAGCGGTGAGCCGCAGGCCGAGCTGTGGATGGGCGCCCACCCCGGCGACCCGTCCCGCGCCGACCGCGGGGACGGCCCGCGCCGGCTGGACGAGCTGATCGCGGCCGACCCCGGGGCCGAACTGGGCGCCGCGAGCGTGGCCAGGTTCGGTCCGACCCTGCCGTTCCTCTTCAAGGTCCTCGCCGCGGGCACCCCGCTGTCGATCCAGGCCCACCCCACGCTCGACCAGGCCCGCGCCGGCTTCGCCGCCGAGAACGCCCTCGGCATCCCGCTGGACGCCCCCCGACGCAGCTACCGCGACGCCAACCACAAGCCCGAGATGGTCTGCGCGCTGGGCGGGTTCGAGGGCCTGTGCGGCTTCCGCCCGCCGATCGAGACCGTCGAGCTGATGGCCCGGCTCGGGGTGCCCGGACTGGACCCGCTGATCGACCTGCTGTGCGTCGAGGACGAGTCCGAGGCGCTGCGCGGCACGCTGGCCGCCATCCTCACGATGGACGAGGACACCGCCACCAAGACCGTCCGGGAGACCGCCGAGGTGCTGGCGGAGCAGGACAGCGGCGACCCGGACTGGTACTACGCCCCGTACGCCCGGATCGCCAGGGACTTCCCGGACGACCGCGGCGTGATCGCCGGCATGCTGCTCAACCACGTCCGGCTGCGGGCCGGCGAGGCGCTCTACCTGGGCGCCGGGGTGCCGCACGCCTACCTGTCCGGCGTCTGCGTCGAGCTGCAGGCCAACTCCGACAACGTGCTGCGGGCCGGCCTCACCCCGAAGCACATCGACGTGCCCGAACTGCTGAAGGTCGTGGTCTTCGAGGCCGGCGCCCCCGCGGTGCTGACCCCCGTCCCGGTCGGGGCGACCCCGGGCGAGGAGCTCTACCCCGTACCGATCGACGAGTTCCGGCTCTCCCGCTTCGCGCTGGACGGCGTCGAGCGCGCGATCGACGGCCGCACCCCGCAGATCCTGCTCTGCACCGAGGGCGGCGTGCGGCTGACCGCCGCCGACGGCACCGTCCTGGACCTCGCCCGCGGGGAGTCCGCCTTCCTGCCCGCGACCGGCGAACCGACCCGCCTGTCCGGCACCGGCACCCTCTTCCGCGCCACGGTGACCATCTGACCCCCTGACGCGCCACGGACCGCGGGGCGCGGGGGGGGGGGGGGGCCCGGCGCCCCCCCCCCCGGCGCGCCCCCCCCCCGCCCCGCGCCCCCCCCCCCGCCCCCGCCCGCGCGCGCGCGGGGGGCCCCCC